>JAQBNP010000214.1 GCA_028288515.1 Flaviaestuariibacter sp.
AGCGTTCCGGTGGTGTCAAAAGGGGTTCCGGTGGGTGTCACGGAAAGAAACAAAGCTGAAAAAGGCAAAAAGGAGTGACTTTTTTTCACTTTCTGCTTTGGTTCCGAGGCTTGCGGATTTGCGTGGAACAGGCTGTCCGGGAAGGGAGATGGCTTCGCTGCTCGCCATGACGGAAAGTTCAGGACGGCAGGCCTGTTTGGCCGTCTTCGGCAACCAGGTTGATGGAGCACGTTTCGGGTCCCTGCGGGATGACAGCCGGGGAGGTGCGGGTGCTTTCCAGGGAAAGGTGCTGACATGCGTCAGCATGACAGGCTGCGTAGCGCAGGAGATTGCTTCGTTCCTCGCAATGACGGAGAATCTCGAGGTGCACGGGCTCCCTCGCTCTGCGCCCGGGGAGAGTCCGAAGTTGCAGACTGTCCTAAAATCGTCAATCGTCAATCGTCAATCCCTCTCTGTGCTCCTGCGCAAAAAAGATCTTATCGCTTGATGACGACCACCGTACCGGTTGGCACATAGCTGTACAGCTCGGTCATGTCGCTGTTCTTCATCGAGATACATCCATTGGTCCAGTTGCTGTACCGATCGATCATATAATCGTCGTGTGGCCATGTGCCGTGAATGCCCACGCCTCCGCCGGGTGTGGCGTTCTTTGGAATGGCACCCCGGCGCTTGAGATCGTTAAACCGGGCGATGCTGGCTGCGGTCGGATAATCGAGCCCCATGTAACGGTTCCATTTTTCGTGCGGCCGCTTATTGACGATACGAAAGGTTCCTTCGGGTGTACAGCGGTCGCCCTCCATGCATTTATCGGCGAGCGTGTTCGTGCCGAACACAACGGGATAGGTAGCGTACCATCCTTTGTCGTCGTACACCTGGAGCTCGTAATTCGATTTGTCAACAACGATGCGAACGGTGCCGACGGGCAATGCCGATGCAACGCGGGAAACAGGTTTGGACTTGACGGAAACGGAAGGGGTTGTGAAGCTGCCGACTGAATTGTCGTGGAGCAAGGTCGAACCTGCCAGGAGGCAGGAAAGTAAAATGGCGGTTTTCATACGTTGACCAGCGGTTTAGCAGACTGATTGAGTAACGGTTGGTTCGACAATATTAGTATTTGGATGCGAAATTTTCCAGCGCGCAAATGCAAAAACCCTGCTGATTTTTTGTCAGCAGGGTTTTCTTGGCAAATAATTCTGAATTACCAGCGGCTCAGGCGCAGACCAACAGCGTACGGCGTCTGGTCGAGTCCTTTATCCCACATGCTTTTCATGGCATAGGAGCCGTAGAGGCGCACGGGGCCGAGGCTCAGCTCGCCGATATAAGCCAGCTTCCATTTCTCGAGGCCGAGGTTACCGTCGATTTTGTCCTTGTGGTTACCCACCTTGATCTTCTGGCGGGATGAGTAGAGGTAGCCCGCGCTGACACCGGCGCTGAATCCGAATCCATGGCTGCGGCCGGGCGTCAGGTTGAAGTTGAGCATCATCGGAACGGTAATATAATCGGCGGCCAGCTTGTTCTTATTCTCGTTCACGCTTCCCGTTTCCAGCCCGATATGCGCTGGGTTCTTGGTGATCCGGACGTCGGTATTGTCGAAGTGATAGTTATTCAGCTCGAGGCCCAGGCCGTACTTGAGGTTCACGACATGCTTCACCAGGTTGAGGCGCTGCATGAAGAACCAAATATTCACGTTGACGGATTTCCCGGTGCGGAGCGACAGTCCTTCCTTCGTGAGGCCCGGCCCGGCGAACGCCTGTGCTTCGGCGCTGCCGTAGTTCGTGTTGTCGTTATAGTTGTTGAATCCGAGATCGACGATCCACCAGTTTGTGCTGAGGTTCGATTGGGGGCGGCGGTTGATCCTGTTCGACAAAACGACCTTCCTGCTGTGCGTGCCCTCGCCGTTGCGAACGATGACCATGCCGCCGATGCGGATCGTATCTGCCGTTGTGGCGCTGGTGTCGGTCCGATGAATGGTGGTGTCCGTCTGGGCGAAGCCGGTCATGGAAAGGCCTGTTGCAATGACTGCAAGTAAAACTGTTTTCATACAAATGTTTTTAAAGAAGATTAGTTTAATGGGATGGCCACAGCGCCGACCAGGAGCCGGTCATCATCATCCGTCGACTTGATGCCCGTGCGGCGTTCAATGAACCGGGTGGCTTTGCGCAATAGCCCTCGAACCGATCCCTGCTTGCCGTTGTCTGCGCGGCTGTCCGCTGTGTTCTGCATGTTCAACGCAGCAGTTGGTGAAGAGGTTACAGGGTCGCTGTTAAGAATCTGTTGTGATGGCGAAAGTGTCGTGGTCGCGGACACGGCGTTGTCAAGTCGGGCAGCGAGCGCGTCCGTCGGCACATCTGTGGTCGTTGCCGCGTTGTTGATCGCGATGCCTTCATCGGGCCTGGTGACAGGCAGCTGCATGCGGTTGGAAGACGGGGCCGTAGCTGGCCGGGCCATGCCGAGCGCCGCCATCGATGAGCCGGCCGACAGGCGATCCTCCGCAGCGGCGGGCTCCGGCATCGTTACGGTTGTGGATGGCTGTGAAGACGGAATGGAAACGCCTGGAGTCGAGGCGGCAGGTTTGGTCAGTGCAACAGTCGGAGGCGCGGCCACCTGCTCACCGGCAGGGGCGAGGATGCTGCCGACACCGGCGGCGATCACCACCGCAGCGGCAATGCGCAGCCAGAAAAGGGGGCGGCGGCGGTCTTCCTCGCGGCGGTAAAGAGAGCTCTTACCCGGAAAAACAACCGTATCGGACGGGTCAAGCTTTGTTTGAAGAAGCGACACATGCTGTGCACGGAACGAAGCGTTCGCAGCAAGCTCGAGCTCCACGACCTTCCGGGCATCGCTGTCAAGCTCGTTGTCAATATAAAGGAGAAGGTTTTCGTCCACCACATTCAGCGACATGGCAGAAGAGAGAAGAGCGTCTGTGTTTCCAAAAGAAAGGGAGGGCACATCCAGCGTCGTGTCCCGCAGCATGTCGAGCTCTTCTGCGAGATCGGGGTGCAACGCACAAAACGCGTCCACCGCAGCTCTTTCCTCAGCCGCCAATTCATCGTCGATGTAAAGAAGAAAGAATTCTTCGTAGTTCGCACGGCTGATATGAAGAGGGTTAGATGACATGTTCCACTTTTACGAGATATTGTTTCAATTGGAGGCGGGCACGGTGGAGGTAGACTTTTACCTGGCTGCTGTTGAGTCCGGTGATCTGGCCGATCTCCTCATAGCTGTATCCTTCATAGTCCTTGAGCATCACAAGCGACCGCTGCGTTTCACTGAGGCGGGCGAGAGCCTGCTCGAGGATTTCCTTCACATTGTTGACCGGCTTGTTGACAACCTGGACATTGGCGTCGAACTCGTCTTTCAGGTAGATCCGCTTTACTTTGCGGAGGTGGTCGATCATGCAGTTGTAAGCGATCGTAAAGAGATACGACTTGCTTTTATCCGCTTCCACCTCCGCCCTGTTGCGCCACAGCTTCTCGAACGCTGTCTGCACCACGTCGCGGGCATCTTCCTCATGCCGAAGGTTCTTTACGATAAAGCGAAAAACGCCATCGGCATGTTGTGTGACACAGTCGTTGTAGTCTTTGTCGGTCATAAAATCGGTCTACAGTTGGCTTTCTGACCTGTTGAACGCAGGCCCGCACCAAAAGTTACAGGCAAAGAGAAAAAACTTTTTCCGCCCGGACGAAGGTATGACCGAAGAGGATGAACGGGCTGCCGGATTCGACGTATGAACTGCAATGGAAGCTAAGGAAGGCAGACAGAAGAGACGAATTGGTGCGAGATCGACTCCCACAGGGGCTCCAGGGCCGGCGCAGCGGTTTCGGTGCGACAGGTGTCCGCGCCGGCAGCCTGCGCCGCAAAGCTTTTTTTAATGGAGAAAAGCAACACCAGAAAAAGCAGGCAGCAGCCGAGGGCCCAGAACATGCTTCTTGTGACAGAGGTTTTCATTGCCGGTTGGTTTGTTGGTGAGACGAAGCTAGACCAGCCGATGTTACAGTTTCTCTAAAATTAGCTGGCTCCAAAATAAAAATGGTGGCTCCCCGTACGTCGGCAGCCACCATTTCCAATTGGACAATGCTTTAGAAATAGGTGTAGATAAACGAATCGCCCGGGATGAACACGGAGCCCATGATGGTGTTCTCGGCCGAGGCCGGGTAACAGTTGCCGTTGTATTTATACTTCAGGCCTGTCGTCAGGTCGATGCCGGTCCCGGAATGGTCGATATAGCGCTGGTCGACATAATTGTTTGCGCCCCAGTGCCGGAAGATGGCATAGTCGTCATCAAGATAGAACATATAGGGCGCCAGGCCGGCGAACGGGTTCTTGCGATCGTCGCGGCTATAGGTATACGTGGATTCTTTCGTGAAGCCCGTCGCTGAATTCTGCCACTCGACTGCCTTCACCAGGTTGCCGTTGGCGTCCGTCTCAATATCCCAGTACCAGAAGATGTCGGTGCCAACATAACGGGTCCACTTCGTCAGCTTCCCGCCGGTATACGTGAGCTTGATGTTGAACCAGTCGTCATTCTTCCGATACATCGAGTCCACCTTTCCGTCGGCACTGTAATGAAAAACGACCGTATCGATCAGCTGGTTGGAATTCAGGTTCTCAAAGAGGATCGCTTCAGAGATCCGGTTGTTCGCGTACACGTATTCGGCGGTGCGGAATTCGGAGAGCTGCTGGTGCATCTTGATGTTCTTCACCGTACCATCGGCATTCCATTCGGCATCAAGAAAGTCCTCGGCTGCAAACGTGGCCTGGACCCTTTTGATCTTCATCAGCGTGGCGTTGCAGGATGCATTTGTGCCACCCCCACCGGTACCACCACCCGTCCCGCCGCCACCGGTTCCACCACCGGAACCACCGCTGCCGCCGGATCCGCCCGTGCCGCTCGTGGCACCGGTTTCAAGGCTTTTTTCTTTCGAGCAAGAAGAGAAGATCAGGAGGGGACACAGGAGGATCGCCCAGGGAAGGGTGCGTTTCATAGCAGTCAGTTTAGAAGGTGAAAATAGGAATAAAATGATATATGGAAAAGACGGCCTGTCGCCCTCATCTGCGCCCCGGTGTTTACGGTTTACCAGTACCGGTATCACTTGATCCGGGTCGACCTGAAGAGGAGGCCGACCTCGGTCTCCCCACCCGTAAAGACCTGCTCAGGAACCTTGGTCATGCGCGTCCGGTCCTTCCATCGGGGATGCTTTCTTTACATCGCGCAACAGCCGGAAGGTCAGGAAGCCCAGCGCGGCCAGGCCTATGGCCAGCGCGATCCACAGGGGATCAAACGGCCGACCCGCATCTTGTTTGGTGCTCGTTTCTTTGAAAGGGCCGGCAACAAGAAGGGGAACATCTGTTGGAATACGATCCGCAAATGCAGACAGGTCATAAAGCGGGGGATGTGCACCAGCCAACCCGGCTAAGAGTGTGTAACGACGCCCTGTTTGGAGGTAGGCCACCAGGAATGTACTGCGCTGCGCAAGGCGAACGGCAGTGATCGACAGCGGCGGGCTGTCTCCGTTCTCGACCTGTACCATCAACCCTTCCGATTTCATGCCACCCAGCTCGATGCCTGCCGAATCACCCGATCGAAGAAGGGACGTCGCAACAAGCGTCCGCACACCCGCGCGATCGACCGTATAAACACGGACGGGCCGCTGGTAGTAGCGTGCGCCCTGGACGTTCAGAAACAAACGGTCCACCCGGTACGGCGCGTTCTGGCGAATGGAAAGGGTGCTTCTTCCGCTGCTGTCACGCTGCGCGAATGACGGCGCCGGGTTGTCGCGAAATTGGCTCCCGATGCGACTGCCCGGCTTTTCATAAACGCCCGCCCGAAGCAGGTTCAGCGGGTCTTTCCGACCATTGCGGATCTGCAGTCGCAGATAGGGATAGTCTACGGGAGGGAACCGGACCAGCTGCCCGAAAGAGCCCGGATCCGTATCAACGCTTGTCTGCAACCGTACATCTTCGGCGATGGCAAACCAGTGCAGGCGGTCCGTACTTCCACTGACGGCCGCCGTTCGCTCGACGGCCGTATTGGCAAGCACAAGAAAGATCTCGCCGATCCGCGCGCTCCCAACTGTTTCCAGGTCCACCGTCGTGTTGCTGCTATCCGTCACCTGGCTGAGGACCTGGAATGGATGGAAAACGGAGGCGGACGGCATTGCCTGCCGGAGCACATAGGGAGCCTGCCGACCCCCTTCATCGACAATCCGGACATCGGAGAGGTCGCTGTTCGCCTCCGCGGACAGGGCCGGTGTCACATCGATCCTGTAGAAGCCGGTTGTGCCTACAGCCGGCAGGTCCGCCTTCACACGGTGCCGCTGCGCCTGCGACGAAAGAGCCACCAGCAGAAGCACGACGGACACAAGGATTCTATGCATTGTCCTCATCGATGATGATCTTTTTTAGTTTCTGGTACATGAAGGAGATCGTCAGCAGCAGTACGCCCAGCAGGATGAACGCGGCGATCTTCCCGCCTTCAGAGACGCGGTTGAGGTCGACCAGGAATAATTTGAGCAAGGCCAGGGAAAAGAGGGTCAAAGAAACAATGCGCAACGTCTTTACTTTCCCGCGCATCCCCAGCCACATGAGAATAAACGAAAGCACCGCCCACAGGATCGTCAGGATGGCCCGGTTGTATTGGGATTCCAGGGCGCTGACGCCCGCGCGGCCGGCGCCGGCAAACACAAAGAGGTGCTGCCCTTCAAGGCTCAGCAGCAACACGAGCGCGCCGCTGAAGATCCAGGGGATCAGGGCGCCTCCGCGGTAAACGGTATCATTCCGCCGCACGATCCTGATCGCAAGAAAACAGAGGCCCAACACGAGGACGACGCTGACCGCGTGCATCCAGCCATGAATGGGAGCGTCCCTGCCAAGAAGCACGCCATTGCGCAACTCATAGATCAGCGGGCTGCTCACAAGATGATAAAAGAATGCAAGGCCGATCGTGATCAGCTGAAGCACGGGGTAGTTCCTGCTTTTGCGAGCCTGCAGCCAGGCAAGCAACGCCCCGGCGAACAGGCTTGTCGACAGGCGCTGGTAGACATTCGGAACCTCGCTGCCCGCCTCCATGCGAAAGGCAAGGTTGATGCCGAAGAACAGGGTGAGGTAGGTGATGATGGCGGCGATCACGAACGCGGTGACGCGAGCCCGCCTGTTGCCCGCAACCGTTCCGCCCTGCGGTACGCCCGGCCTGCTCAGAAGGCGCCCATACAGCGCGAAAGCCGCTGCCTCGACGAGGCTCGTGACAAGACCTGCAAGGTTCGTGTAGATCACCAGTTGCTGCGTGTCCGCCTCAACCGCGGCAAATGACCAATCCATCAACAGGCTGATGAGAGCAAGGATCGCCACCAGCGTTGCAGCCGGGCGGAACAAACCGATCCCCGAGCGTTGGTACAGCCAGTACAAGAGCACGAACTCCGCGCTCCAGAAAAGGGTGATCGTATGGCCGTGAAGCTGCACGGGCACGGCAAGAGAGAGGAAGGTCAGCGTCATGCCGATCAGCAGGTAAAGAAGGTTCCGGTCCGTCCCCTCGCGTCGAAAGAAATACCACGCAAGCGCAAGGTCGACCATGCCGGATCCAAGGGTGAACATACCCTGGTAGGCGCCACCGCGCACGGGGTGGAGCAGGGTCATGCCAACGGCATAATAGCCGGCCGTGAGAAAGAGCAGCAGCGAAAAATCAAGCGCCCCGAATGCCCGCCTGTTCCGGATCTGGTTGGTCATGTTCATGGCCAGGAACAACAGGTAAAGAATCGTCACGAGCAATAAAGCAAGGCCGGGCGAGAACCCCGGTTCCGGTGTTGAGACGGTCCGGGTCAGCCAGCCGGCCACAAGCAGGCCAGTGAACAGCAGCGACAGGATATTCACCAGGGGCCAGCGCTTCACCGCCGAAAGAAGGAGGAGACCCGTATTCAGGATGATCAGATAGGTGAGCAGCACAACATAGTTTCCGTGGCCCGTGCTGACCAGCAGCGGTGTCAGGAAACCACCAGCTGCTGCGATCACGGCCAGCTCGATCTTGTCGTACAAAACCGAAAGCACAACCGCAAATCCGGTAATGACCACCATGCCGATAAAGGCCATGGTTTGGGACAGCAGGTGGTATTGGTGGAAGGCAAATGTGATGGTAAAATAAAAGACGGCAATGCCACCGCCCGCAAGCACGGAGCTGAACGCGCGGTAGCTGGTCCTCAGCGCGTGCGCGATGCCCACAAGAAGGGCCCCGCACAAAAGCCCGATGGACACGCGGCCCCTTTCTCCGATCCAATTCTGGTCGATCGCGTATTTCACAAAAAACGCGATGCCGAGAACGAGGACGGCAATGCCAACCTTGTTGATCAGGTTCTCTCCGATGAACCGCTCGAGGTCCGGGTTATTGCGCAGCCAGCGCCGGCTCCAGCTTTCCGGGACAGGCATCGGCTCGCTCTTTTCCGGTTGGGCAGCAGCGGGAGAGGGAATGGGTTGCGGGCGCGGAGCGGGAGGAGCCATCGCCCTCGGCGGCAGGGGCGCAGGCCGTGGCGCCTGTTCGGCCTGTGCGACAGGCACCGGCCGGGGGTCATTTTTTTCAAGCAGCTCCCGCATGCGCGTCACCTCGCCGGCAAGCGATTCCACCTCCCGTTGCAGCTCCTGCGCACTGGCCTGCTGGCGCGCGTGGCTGGCGTTGAACATGACGATGAGGATGACCAGTAAGAGAAGAATGACGACTTCCATAGATCGGTTGGTTCGGGCTACATAGATAGGTCCCTTTGCACAGAAATAAAAATAACCCCTGTTAATTGACAGCATCTGCCGGGGGCCGGTCCTGCGTCATCGCTTTTGATTTGCCTTACATTTGCGGCAAACCAATCCATCATGAAAAAGTTCTATCTGTCTTTGCTTTTCCTCACACTTCTGCTGGCGTTCCGCCCCTCAGCGCAGGCCCAGCTGAAAGGCTTCAGCATCGGTCCGTACGTAGAAGCAGCCTTGCCGGTCGGCGACTTCGGCGACTTCTATAAATCGGGTATTGGCGGCGGCCTCGGTGTCGACATCAAGCTGCCCCTGACAAGCCTCGGCGTGACCGCATCTGCCGGTTACATGCACTTCTCACCAAAGAACGACATCACCGGCAACTTCAACGCGATCCCCATCCGCGCCGGTCTCAAATACCGTCTCTCGCTTCTGTATATCAAGCTCGAGGCCGGTGCTGCATCCATTACCGACAACGGGGGCACTGCCTTCATCGTTTCACCGGGGCTCGGTATCCGTGTACTCGGACTCGACGTCCAGGCGAAATACGAGAACTGGTCGAAGGACAAGGCCAACAGCGGTTTCGCAGGCCTCAAAGTGGGCTATAATTTTTAAAGGGAAATGCTCCGGGAAAGCGGTCACGATGTGGCCGCTTTTTTTATGGCTGTCCCGGAACGGATGCGGCAATAACGGGCCTTCCTGCACCAAACCGGCAGGGTCTTTGCCAAAGGAGGACGAAGCGGTTTTAGCTGAAAAAGCGCTGGACGAGCTGGTAGCTAAGGAAAACGGAAACGGCGGCAAGAAGAAGACAAACGACGATCTTAAAGCGGAGAGACCTGTTTTTCGTGGCGAGATGGTCTTCGAAGAAGGAGTCGAAATATAGTTTGATAGTAGCTCTCATGGCGTAAGGGGTTCCAGCAAATATAGTAAATTTACGCAAGGCCCCAGCCCCGAATTTTCAGCAGCCGTTGATTTATCTTTACGAAGCCTATGGCAACACCAAGAACCATACTGTGCGTAGACGATGATCCGGACGACCGGCAGTTCATCAGCGCCGAGATCTCCCGCATCGATCCGGCCCTGACCGTCATCCAGGCCCACAACGGCGTGGAAGCGCTCGAATACCTCAACACCGCCAAGACCGATCACCAGTTGCCCTGCCTCATCGTCCTCGACATCAATATGCCCCTGATGGATGGCAAGCAGACATTAAGCCGCATCAAGGTTGACCCCCTTCTTGTCAACGTCCCGGTCGTCATGTTCTCAACGTCGTCAAACCCCATGGATAAGGTCCTGTTCCAGCGCATGGGCGTCAGCATGATCACAAAGCCTTCGGATATCACGAACCTCAACCAGGTCGTGCGGCAGCTGCTCTCGCACTGCGCCTGATCCATCGCCCCCCGCTTTTTTACCGGTCAAATCCCGACGTTCACCGGCGCCAGCCCCATCATTGCCTATCTGGGGTTGTTCGCCGCAACCCGGCTGTCTTTCTTTGCCGGAAACAAACCGACATGAACCACGACAACACGAACCCCGGTAAAGAAACGCAATGGGAAGACGACCGCCGCCGCCCCGAAAGCCGCATCAGCACCGGCCTCTTCCTTCTTCTTCTCGGCGGCGTTCTCTTCCTGCGCACCTCTCATATCGTCACCTTCCCTTCCTGGTTTTTTAGCTGGGGAACCTTCTGCATCGGCCTCGGGCTTGTCATGGCCGTCAAGCATCGCTTTCGCCCCGGGTTCTGGCTCTTCTTTCTTCTTGTCGGCGCCTTCTCGCTCATCGACAAGCTGGACCCAAGCCTCCGGATGGACCAATACATGTGGCCGCTGATCCTGATGGTGATCGGGCTCACCTTTATCCTGCGCCCCAGGAAAAGCTCCTGGCGCCGGTGCTACCGCCATGAGAGACGAAGCCGTCGCTTTGCGATGATGGCGACAGGTGGAATCGAGGCGGACATGCCCGAGGCGCCGGACCGCGGCGACATCATCGATGTAACCGCTGTCTTCGGCGGCGTTAAGAAAACCGTGCTGACCAAGAACTTCCGCGGCGGCGAGGTGACCAGTGTCATGGGCGGTTCCGAGATCGACCTGACACAGGCCGACATCAACGGAACCGTTACCATCGACGTGACCACCGTGTTCGGCGGCTCCAAGCTCATTGTGCCGCCGACCTGGGACGTACAAAACGATATCGCCGCGGTCTTCGGCGGGGTCGACGATAAGCGGCAGGTCGTTGGCGTGTCAATGGATCCGAACAAGGTCCTGATCCTGGAAGGGACATGCGTCTTTGGAGGCATCGAGATCCGCAGCTATTGAATCTTCCCTAAACGAACCGAATATGAAATGGTACCTGGCAAAGCTCGTCTACCGCATCGTATGTGGCGACGGGCAGCACATCCCGCAATTCGACGAGCAGCTCCGCCTCGTGGCGGCGCCAGACGCGGCAGCAGCCTTCGACAAGGCCGTTGCCATGGGTGGCGCGGAAGAGGATAGCTTCTGCAACCAGAACGCGCAATGGGTCCACTGGCAATTCATCAACGTGTCGGAACTCTGCGAGCTGCGCGAGCTGATCGACGGCGCCGAGGTGTATTCACGCATCCGGGAAGAAGAGGATGGCACAGCTTATACTACATTCGTACACAACAAAGCGGCCGCCATCCGGGAAAACCAGACCCACGGCCTGCTTCAACTGATCTAAAACCGTGACTGCTTCCCCGTTCAGGACCTTCCGCTTCCGCCTCACCTTCATCATCTGCTGGTGGATCTGGGCCCAGCTTCATTTCCATATCCTGACAAACTTCGGGTTCTCCTGGGGGCTTGCTTTTCTCGACAGCCTTGTCTCCAACGGCCTGCTCCTCGGCACAACGCTGCTGGTAACGCTCATGCTGCGCTTCTACATTCCGCAGCGCAGCAAGTACGCTTATATTCTCGCTGTCTGCGCCGTCCTGTCCGTCCTCTGGCTGTTCATCAGCCGGTCGCTTGTCATGCTCCTCGTACCGGCGACGGCAGATTACACAGCCTTCTTCTCGCAGTCGTTCGCTGTGCGCCTGGCGATCGGGTTCCTCATCATCGGGTGCATGGCGCTCGTCAGCGTTCTGTGGTATACAGTGCAGGAAGGACAGGAAGTGGAGAAAAGAAAGATGGAAGCCGACAAGCTTTCCCGCGAGGCCGAGCTCTTCAACCTCCGCCAGCAGCTGCAGCCGCACTTCCTGTTCAACAGCCTCAACTCGATCAACGCGCTGATCGGCACGCAGCCGGCCCAGGCGCGTACGATGATCCAGCAATTGTCCGACTTCCTGCGCGGCACGCTCAGGAAAGAAGACAGCCAGTGGAGCAGCCTGCAGGAGGAGCTCCAGCACCTTGAGCTTTACCTCGCGATTGAAAAAGTGCGGTTCGGCCATCGGCTGACAACGTCGATCAGCAACCGTACGACAGGCCGGCTCCAGTTGCCCTCGATGGTGCTGCAGCCTGTCGTGGAGAACGCCATCAAGTTCGGCCTGTACGATACGATCGAGGCGATCGAGATCACCATCGAGGCGCGTCAGCAGGACGGCAACCTCGTCCTTGTTGTTGCCAATCCCTTCGACCCCCAAACCAGCCAGCCCCGCACCGGCACGGGCTTCGGCCTCCGCTCGGTGCAGCGACGCCTCTACCTGCTCTACTCGCGGTCCGACCTCCTGCGAACCGCGATCGACGGCACTCATTTTATCACGACAATCGTTATCCCGCAACACCATGATCAAAACACTCATCATCGATGACGAGCCGCTGGCCCGGTCGATCGTAACCGAATACCTGCAGGACTTCCCGCAGGTCCAGCTTGTGGGGGAATGCAACGACGGCTTCGAAGGGGTAAAGGCCATCCAGCTGCACGCGCCCGATCTCATTTTTCTCGACATCCAGATGCCGAAGATCAATGGCTTCGAAATGCTGGAGCTGATCGAGCAGCCGCCCGCCGTCATCTTTACAACCGCCTTCGACGAGTACGCGCTGAAGGCCTTCGAAACCCACGCGGTCGATTACCTCCTGAAGCCCTTCAGCAAAGACCGGTTCGATAAAGCACTGGCGAAATTTTTAGCTGAAACGGCACAGCCCGCGCGGGGTGCGGGGGTCCAGGCACTTCTTCAATCGGCCAACGAACTGCCCGCCCAGAGCGAGCGGATCGTTGTGCGAACAGGAGGAAAGATCCGCATCATACCGGTGCCGCAGATCCTTTACCTGGAAGCGGCCGACGATTATGTAAAGGTCGTCACAGCCGATGGTACCTTCCTCAAGAATAAAACGATGGGGTATTTTGAAAACACGCTGCCGTCCACACAGTTTGTGCGCACGCACCGGTCATACCTGCTGAACGTGCAGGAGATCACGCGCATCGATCCCTACGAGAAGGACGCGCACCTCGCCATCCTGCGGTCCGGCGCGCGGATCCCCGTCAGCAAGACTGGGTACGCGCGGCTCAAAACCGTGCTGGGCCTTTGATCACCGCGGCGCCGAGATGAGAAGGGTGGCTGTTCCGGATGTGCTTCGCTCGTTGGAGATCACAAGCGAGCCGTCGGGCAGGAAGCAGATGCCTTCGGGCTGCTTGTATAAGACCGGGTCAAGCTCCTGGACGTATTTGACAACGCCGGAGCGGTCTGTAACGACGAGGCGCTTGTTATGTGAGGAGAGGAGGTAAAAATCGCCGGTAGATGGGTGAACCGCAGCAGCGGATGGCTGAAAGCCTTTCGATCCCTTCAAGCCTTTTACCGAAGACAGGTCCGGCGAAAAAGCGGACGGGCCATAGGCGCCCGAGGCCGGGTCGACCGTCCATGCCATTGTTCCTTTCGAGCCCTTGCAGCTCTTGCAAAACAAAAGGAGCTTGCCGCTCGGCGGATCGTAGACAAGTGTTTCAAATTCGTTCCGGCCCTTGTCGGGAAAGTGAAAGGTCACCACGGTCTGCGGCGCTTTCGTATCGAATGAAAGAATGTTGCCGTTGCTCAACAGCACATAGGCGCGGTCCTCGATCAGCGCGATGTCCTCGTAGTCGCCACGCTTTGCAAACCGCACGCTGGTGGCGGCATAATTCTTCTTCGGCGCAAGCGTGAACAGGGATCCATCCTCGTCTTCGATGGCCAGGAGGCCGCGGGCCGACTCGCTGTAAACGATGCCGGAGATCTCGTTCAGGGAAACAGGAAGCTCCACGACGGTGGGGGTGCCGAGGGAATAGGGGAAGCGGTCGGCCTGGTGAAAAGCGGGTTCGCTCAATGTGCTCCAGGCCAGGGAAGAAGCAGCCGCCACGATCACAGCCGCCAATACCCACGTTTTCTTTCGTGTCGTCATCACTCTTCGATTTTTATAAAAAAGGGAATGTCTTGCTACTGCAACAAGCAAGCCTGATTTCTGATTCCCTACAGATGATGCGCCATGCCCTAATTTTGATCCGCGGCGGAAACCGAACGACTGCGGGCCACCAGGCTGAAAGCCGCGATGGGACTCGCTTCGCACGTCCCCCGATCGCGATCACCAAAAGCCGGGCAGCCCGGTTGAGCCAATCTTCACAATTCATTCGTCATGACACACGCGTCTTCAACACCGCTTCTCTTCGATCCATTGCCCATTCGCGGCATCACGCTCCCCAACCGCATTGTTGTTTCTCCCATGTGCCAGTACTCGGCCACCGACGGAATGCCCAACGACTGGCACTTGGTTCACCTAGGAAGCCGTGCTGTCGGCGGCGCCGGCCTTGTTATCTGTGAAGCAACGGCCGTCTCGCCCGAAGGACGGATTTCTCCCGGAGACCTCGGCATCTGGTCCGACGCGCATACAGATGCGTTCCGGCGCATCGTCTCCTTCATCCGCGGGCAGGGCTCCGTCGCGGGCATCCAGCTCGCGCACGCCGGTCGCAAGGCAAGTCACCAGGCACCGTGGCTGGGGGGCGGTGCGCTCTCCGAAGGAGCCTGGCAGACGGAAGCGCCCAGCGCCATCCCGTTCAAGGACGACGAGCCGGTACCTGCAGCGATGACCGCTGCCGATATCAGCGATACCGTCCGGCAGTTTGCGGAGTGCGCCAGCCGCGCGCTCGATGCGGGCTTCCAGGTCCTCGAGATCCACGGTGCCCACGGCTACCTGGTGCACGAGTTCCTGTCGCCGCTGAGCAACCGGCGTACCGACGAGTACGGTGGCTCTTTCGAGAACCGCATCCGCTTCCTGCTCGACATCACGGAGGCCGTCCGATCTGTATGGCCGGAAGATCGCCCGCTTTTCGTTCGCATCTCCGCAACCGATTGGGTCGAGGGCGGCTGGACGCCGGAAGATTCGGTGCGCCTGGCATCCGTGCTGAAAACGAAAGGCGTTGACCTGGTCGACTGCTCCACGGGCGGCAACAGCCCGGGCGTTCGCATTCCGCTCGTACCGCTCTACCAGGTTCCCTTCGCGGCACAGGTGAAGAAAGAAGCCGGCATCATGACCGGCGCGGTCGGGCTGATCACAACGGCGGCGGAAGCGGAAGGGATCCTGCAGCGTGGCGAAGCCGATCTCATCTTCCTGGCGCGGCAGCTTCTGCGCGACCCCTATTTCCCGCTCCATGCAGCGTCGGAACTCGGTATCGACAAGCCCTGGCCCCTGCAATATGAAAGGGCAAAAAACTAAGATCGGGTGTGGCGAACCGCGTGTCTGGCCGGGAGTTCACGGCCGGGAATTCGGTACATTGCATCTATGAAACGATGGCTTTTTTTGCTGCTCATTGCCGCGTCCGCGCAAGCCCAGCAATTCTCCGCCCAGGAGATCTTTCGCTACCGGGCACAGGCCGGCCGTGTCACGATCATCCAGGACAAGTACGGCATCCCGCATATCTACGGGAAGACCGATGCCGATGCCGTGTTCGGTCTCATGTACACGCAATGCGAGCAGAACTTCGCGCGTGTCGAGCGGAATTATCTCGAGGTATTCGGGCGGCTGGCGGAGATAGATGGCGAGGCACAGGTTCTTGGCGATCTCCAGATGCAGCTGATCTACGACACTACAGCCGCCAAAGCCGATTTCGCGCGGAGCCCGGCCTGGCTGAAAAAGCTTCTCCATGCCTTCGCGGATGGCATTAATTATTACCTGGCCATCCATCCACAGGTGAAGCCTGCGGTGTTCAAGCGCTTCGAGCCATGGTTCCCGTTAATGTATACCGACGGAAGCATTTCCGCTACGCAGATGGGAGATCTCAACCTCCTCGATACAAAGAACCTGTATGGCGCAGCGACGACCGCGTTCGTGCCGGCTTCTCAGCCCGACGACAATGGAACTGCCATAAAATGGAGCGGCTCAAACGGATTCGCCGTAGCGCCGTCCCGCACGGCTTCCGGCAATTCCATTCTTTATATCAATCCCCATGTCACCTTTTATTTCCGGATGGAGGTTCAGCTGGTCAGCGAAGAAGGACTCAACGTGTATGGTGCGGCCACCTGGGGTAATTTTTTCGTGTACCAGGGCTTCAATGAAAAATGCGGATGGATGCACACCTCAAGCTATGCGGATGTCGCCGACGTTTATGAAGAGAAGATCGTGAAGCGCGGCGATTCGCTTCTTTATGAATACGACGGGAAGCTCTATCCGGTCCGCAAAAAGCCGTTATCGATCCGTTACCGGAAAGGCGACGGCACACTGGCGACGGACCTCACCGGGTATTACACGATCCATGGCCCTGTGATGGGTAGCCGAAACGGAACATGGCTGAGCCTGAAGGAGCATAACAGGTCCCTGGAAGCCCTTGAGCAATCCTGGCTGCGAACAAAAGCGCGGAGCTTCGCCGAATTCAAAAAGGTCATGGACATGCGGGTCAACAACTCCAACAACACGGTGTATGCCGATGCTGAAAAGAATATTGCCTACTGGCATGGCAACTTCATGCCGGTGAGAAACCCGAAATTCGACTTTTCCCTCCCGGTCGATGGCAGCACGTCGGCCACAAACTGGAAGGGCTTGCATACAGTCGAGCAAACGATTCACTTGTATAACCCCGCATCGGGGTTTATCCAGAATTGCAATTCAACGCCGTTCACGGCAGCGGGCAAAAGCAGCCCGCGCAAAGAAGACTACCCAGCCTATATGGCGCTGGACGGGCAGAATGCACGCGCCATCAATGCAGCGCGCCTTCTCGGTGCCGCCCGCAACGTGACGCTGGACAGCATCATCCGGATCGGCTACAGTCATTACCTCGCGGCCTTCGAGATCCTTCTGCCGCCGCTTCTTTCCGCCTACGATGCCCTCCCCGCAAGCGATTCGCTGCGGGGCCGGCTCAAGGAACCCATGGAGATGCTGCGCGGGTGGGACCGTAACTCATCTGCCTCGTCTGTGGCCACGACGCTTGCCGTTGAGTGGGCCACGCGGCTGAGCAATAAGGCCCCCGTACCCAAAGCGCAGGCCGCCTCAACAAATGCCATCGCCTCCTACGAATGGCAGGCGATGAATGTTGCGCCGAAGGAAAAGCTCGTCATCCTTGCGCAAACGCTGGCTGATCTTCAAAACCGGTTCGGCACATGGCGCCTGCCCTGGGGCGATATCAACCGCTACCAGCGCAACGAGGCGAGCACCAACTCAAATTTCGATGACGGCAAGCCGAGCATACCGGTTGGACTTGCATCAGCGGCCTGGGGATCGCTGCCTTCCTTCAATGGACGGCGCTTCCCGAATACCAACAAGCGGTATGGCGTTTCGGGCAACAGCTTCGTGGCGGCGGTCGAGTTTGGTCCGCGCATCAAAGCGCGCAGCATCATGACGGGCGGCGAGTCGTTCGATCCATCCTCACCGCACTTCACCGACCAGGCACCCGGCTATATCAACGGGGTGTTCAAGGATGTGCTGTTCTATAAGGAAGACGTGCTGAAGGGCGCAGAGCGAACGTACCGGCCGGGAGAAGAGAAGTGATGGCGTGATTGGTGAGTGGTCGATGGTGAATCGTGAATCGCGAATGCTGGGCGACCCGGCTGTCATCCCGCAGGCACCCGAAACGAGCAAGTAAGGAAAGATCCGACTACGAACACAGGAAGGGCCAAAGGAACACGAGGGAACTCCCCGGCTGTTCCTTTGCCCCTTTGCTCTCTTGGCGTGAAATGACTTTCAACCCCTCAATCGCCGAGCTACCATCCCCAGCACTTGATCGGCCCTAATTCACTATTCACTATTGACCATTCACAATTGACCATCCCCTCCTACATTTATCCCATGACAAACACATTCAAGACGTCGTTCCTGGCGCTTTTGCTCTTGCTGGCCTCCACGGTCGCGCAAGCGCAGGGGCATAGCTGGAAAAAAGCAACCGCCGGCGGCTACACGTATTCGTACGTGACCGGAGACCCGATGAACACCCGCTTTTACACCCTGAAGAACGGGCTCACCGTCATCCTTTCACCGAACAAAAAAGAGCCGCGCATCTCTTTCCGCATGCCCGTTCGCACCGGCAGCAACAACGACCCAAAGGACCACACTGGCCTCGCTCATTACCTCGAGCATGTGCTCTTCAAAGGCACCGATAAATACGGAACGCTCGACTGGGCAAAAGAGAAGCCGCTGCTCGACCGGATCGATGCTCTCTACGAGCAATACAACAGCACGACCGACCCGGATCGCCGCCGCGCCATCTATCACCAGATCGACAGCGTATCCGGCCTCGCATCGAAATACTCCATCGCCAACGAGTACGACAAGCTAATGGCCGCCCTCGGCTCGCAAAGCAGCAATGCCCATACCTGGGTGGAGGAAACGGTCTACGAAGAAGACATTCCGTCCAATGCCGTCGATAAGTTTTTGTCCGTGCAGGCCGAGCGCTTTCGCAACCCGATCTTCCGCATCTTTCACACAGAGCTGGAAGCCGTCTACGAAGAAAAGAACCGCGGCCTGGACAACGACGGAACCAAGATGTCGGAAGCCCTGCACGCTGCGCTGTTCCCGACGCACAACTACGGGCAGCAAACAACCATCGGCACGATCGAGCATCTCAAGAACCCGTCGCTAAAAGCGATCCGTGCCTACTACCACCAGTATTATGTTCCGAACAATATGGCCGTCGTAATGGCCGGCGATTTTGACCCGGACGCTCTCATCAAAAAGATCGATAAGGCATTTGCCTACATGAAACCCGCTCCTGTAGCGGAATACAAAGGGCCCAGGGAGCAGCCCATCACCGCGCCGATCATCCGGGACATCTACGGGCCGTCTGCCGAAACCATGCGCATCGCCTACCGCGTCGGGCCCGCCAACTCGCATGATGCCGACCTCGCCGAGCTTGTCAGCTCCATCCTCTCAAACGGTAAGGCGGGCCTGCTCGACCTCAACCTGAACAAGCTCCAGAAGGTCCAGGGCGCCGGGGCCGGCGTTCAGCAATACAAGGACTATGGCATCTTCCAGGTCGTCGGCTCACCGAAATCCGGTCAGACACTGGAAGAGGTCAAAGACCTTCTTCTCGGCCAGATCGCTCTCCTTAAATCGGGCTCTTTTGACGAGTCGCTGCTCAAAGCGATCATCGCCAATTATAAGCTCGGGCAACTGCAGGCACTCGAGAACAATACAGCCCGCGTTGAAACGATCGATGAAGAGTTCATCAAGAACAAAGGCGCAGACTGGAACGAGCAGGTCGCCTTCCTCGACGAGCTCGGCAAAATCACAAAAAAAGAAGTGGTCGATTTTGCCAACAGGTTCTTCGGAGACAATTACGCCGTCCTCTACAAGCGCAAGGGCGAGGATAAGAATATCGTGAAGGTTGACAAGCCCGCGATCACTGCCGTTGAGACCAACGCCGGCAAGCAATCGCCGTTTGTCGCTGCCATCACTGGCTCGCCGCTGCCATCCATCAAGCCCGTCTGGGTGGACTTCAACAAGGATCTGCAGAAGGGAAAAGCAGGCCCCGCGGAGGTGCTGTACGTGCCGAACAAGGACAACAGCCTTTTCCGCCTCTACCATCATTTCGACATCGGCAGCTATAACGACAAGCTACTGCCCGTCGCCCTGCAATACCTGCAATTCCTCGGCACTGACAAGTACACAGCGGAGGACATCAGCAAGCAATTCTATAACCTCGCCGCCAATTTTACCGCCGCGGCAGGTGCGGAAGAAACGAATGTGACCATCAGCGGTCTGCAGGAAAACTTCAAACAGGCAGTAAGCCTCTTTGAAAACCTCATCACCAACTGCAAGCCCAATGCAGAAGCCCTCGAAGCCCTGAAGCAGCGCCTGATGAAGACCCGTGCCAACAACAAGCTGAATAAGGGCGTCATCGCTTCGGGCCTGCGCAGCTACGCGATCTATGGTGAGCACAACCCGTTCAACTATGTGCTGTCCGATGCCGAGATCGCCAACCTCACGGCCGACCAGCTAGTTACGATACTTCATGGCCTGATGGGCTACCAGCATTCGGTCCTGTACTATGGTCCTGCATCGCTCAGCTCGCTGGGCAGCACGATTCAGCAGCTTCACCGGTTCCCCGCGAACTGGACACCGGCCCCGCCGGCCGTCCACTTTGAGCGCATCAGGCAAGCTGCCAACCAGGTGCTGTTTGCAGATTACAACGCCGTGCAGGCGGAGATCTACTGGAGCCGCACCATGAATGGCTACGACCCACGACTGGACGCAACCGTAGACCTCTTCAATAATTATTTCGGTGGCGGCATGGGCTCGATCGTCTTCCAGACGATCCGCGAATCGAAGGCCCTGGCGTATTCGACATTCGCATCGGTGCAAAGCCCCTCGAAGAAAAATGATCCCTACTCCTTTATCGGGTACGTGGGAAGCCAGGCCGATAAGATGAATGATGCGATCGCCGGCATGAACGAGCTGATCAACACGCTGCCGGCGGCCCAGCAAAACTTTGAGAACGCGCGCACGAGCCTTGCCAAAGACATCGAGACACAGCGCATCACGAAGGATGCCATCATCTTCTCCTACCTCGCCGCTAAGAAGCTTGGTGTCTCCGAGGACAGGCGCAAAGCGGAGTACGACGCGCTGAAAAAGCTGACGCTGCAGGACCTGGTCGATTACCACAAAAACCAGCTGTCGCGCCAGCCGTATACCTATTCGATCGTTGCGTCAGAAAAGAACATCAAGCTCGACGACCTGAAAAAATACGGAGAGCTCAGAGTGCTGACTCTACCCGAGATCTTCGGGTACTGATCCGGATCGCACATAAAAAAAGGGAAGCGTGTGCTTCCCTTTTTTTATGTGCCGGTGGAACTGACAGCGGCCGATCGGGCTCCTGATCAAAGTCACCCGGCAGGCTTGCCGCGATCAGAAAGCTCCCGGATTTGGCGGATGATCTTTGTGATCACAAAAACACGATGTATGCAAACCGCTCTTCAACATCCCTCCACTGCTCACGATCACAATAGCCTTCCCAAGTTCACTCTTTTCACCCGGTTCATGCGCTGGGCAACCCGCCAGGAAACCTACCATTTTGGTTGGATCGGTGCCATCCTTGCCCTCCATGGCTGCGTGATCACGCCGGTCACCGTGCTCATCATCGCCTTCACCGGCATGAACCTCGCCCTGTTCATCACTGCTATGGCAGCCATGGGGCTTGCGCTGACAACGAACCTCGCTGCAATGCCGACGAAGATCACCATCCCCGCTTTTTTCCTGAGCGTGCTGGTGGATGTAGCAGTGATCGTGGCGTGCCTGGTGTAGCAGCAAGGAGCCGGGATCCAAAAACCAAAAGCCAAAAACCAAAAGCCGGAATCGGGAATTAGAAATTCATCATCCCCGGCCCGATTTGCAACAGGACCGAGCTCCATGCAGCCATACTGGTCGACCCCTTACTCGGTACGAAGATTTTGAACCGGATTGGTCAGCGCAACACGCACAGACTGGATGCTGATCGTCAAAAACGCGATGAGTAACGCTGCTCCGCAACCGGCAAGCACGATCCAGATCGTGAAAGGGGCTTTATAGGCAAAGTCCTCGAGCCATTTATGAATGAAGTACCAGGACAATGGCGCGGCCAAAAGAAATGACAGCACCACAAGCCGCAGGAAATCCTTTGACAGGAGCGAAACCAATCCAGCCGTCGTCGCGCCGAGCACTTTGCGGATACCGATCTCTTTTGTCCGCTGCTCCACCGTGAACGTCGTGAGACCGAACAGCCCGAGGCAGGAGATCAGGATAGCGATGATCGTGAACGACCGGATGATGGATGACAGCCGATCCTCCGCTTCGTAATTTTTCTGGAAGTCCTGGTCAAGAAAGCTGTATTCAAATGCTTCATTTGGGTTCAGGTGGCCCCAGATACCGGCCAGGGACGACAGGGCGGTCTTCGCATGGCCGCCTTTTGCATGGGCCACGACATAGTTGAACGATCCGGGCTTACCGCGGAGAAAACCATATGGCTGGATGGCCGACTGCAATCCTTCGAAATGAAAATCCCTGACGACACCGACGATCGGGAACAGCACCTCACCCGACGAGCGCGTGGCGGCGATGTTCTTTCCTACGGCATCCTCGGCAGAGGCGAAGCCGAATTCCTTCACTGCTTTCTCGTTCAGAACCATGCCGTTGCTCGTATCACCGGGAAACTCACGGGAGAAGAGGCGGCCGGCCAGCAGTTTCACACCGATCGTCTGGAGGTAGCTCTCGTCGACACGGTTGATGTAAACATCCCGCGTTTGGTCGGGCGACATGCCCTGCTTATACATGAGCCAGTCGCTTGGGTTGGCGATACCTGGATAGTACGCGGAGGCGCCGGCTCCGCCGATGGTCGGGTTCGCTGCGATCTCGTTGCGGAGCGATAGGTAGCTGCTTTTGGCGCTTGCCGTCCGAAGAGGGATAATGACCTGCTGGTCTTTTTCAAAGCCGAGATCCGTCGTGCGGAGGTAATGCATCTGGTTGCCGATGGTGAGAGACGCGACGATCAGCGCAACGGAGATCACGAATTGAAAAACGACAAGTCCCTGGCGCAGATTGATGGCCGCTAGTGAATTGCTGAACTTTCCTTTCAGAACTTTTACGGGCTTGAAGGCGGACAAGTAGAAAGCAGGATAGAGGCCCGCAATGAGCCCGGCCAGAAGGCTGACGAGCAGGAAGACGCCGGACAGTAACGCGTATTGAGAACCGGAGAAAAGAAACGTTTGCCCGGATACGCGCTCGAGCAGCGGTCGCATCAGGTAGGTAAATAAGCTTGCCAGCACGAAGGCAATGAGCGATAGAAGCACGGCCTCCCAGAGGAACTGGCGCACCAGCGAGGTTTTTTCCGCACCCAGCACTTTCCGGACACCGATCTCTACGGCACGTTTTGACGACCGGGCGGTGGACAGGTTCATGAAATTCACGCAGGCGATCAGCAGCGTTACGATGGCAATCGACAGCAGGATATAGAGGTAGCTGAGACTCCCGGCCGGCGTCACGTTGCCATCGTCGGCATGGAGGTGGATATCGGTCACCTTCGTAAGGTATTGCACTTTTGTGCGACCGGATGCTTTGAGCTCCGCTCCCGCATGCTGCTCGATAAACGCCGGGAATTTCGCGGACAGCCGTGCCGGGTCTGCTCCCGGCTTCAACAGGAGATAGGAGAAGAACATATTGTTGTTCACCATGTCCGTCATACCGGATATCCAGTCCCCCACCTCGCCGCCTTTCATTGACATCACGAAACGTGCATCGATGTGGGAAGGTGTCGGAGAGGGTGCATACACACCGGTAACGCGGAAATCGAACGAGCCATTCATGTTGCTGTTGATGTGGATGATCTTGTTCAGAGCAGGCTCGCTTCCAAAGAGCTTGCTGGCAATGGAACGGGACAGCACAACCGTGTTTGGCTCATTGAGCGCCGTGTTGGGATCGCCTTCCACGAACGGGTATGTGAAGAGGCGGAAGAACGTGGAATCTGCGTGGAAGCCACGGTCCTCGTAGAAGGAGCGGAGCTCGTGGCCCGTGTTGTACTGGAGGAGCGTTTTGTCGTCCTGGGAGGGTATAATGCGTGTGACAGCTTCGATCTCTGGGAACTGCTGCTGCATGGCGGGCGCCATGGGGGCGGGTGTGTGGCCGGATCGCCCTTCGCGCCCGCTCATCGCGCTGAAGGTTCCGAGCTGGTACAGGCGATCACCATGCGCGTGCTGCGAATCGTAGCTGAACTCTTTCACGAGGTAGAGGGAGATGAGTTGGCAGCAAGTCAGCCCGATCGCCAGCCCAACGATGTTGATGAAAGAAAACGTCTTGTTCTTCAGCACGCTTCGCAGGGCAAGTTTGAAGTAGGTCTTAAGCATATGCAGTCGGGTAAGTCGGTTTGGAGGGAAAGTGTCTGCTGTCTAACCCGAAGGATGGTGCCGGATTTTATCGGTTTGGAAACGAGCAACTTAGCGCCGGTGCTGGTACGAAACTGTTCGTTTCCGAACAGTGATTGTTCTGTTTCGATACAGCGGGTGAATGATGAATCGTGAATCGTGAAGAGCCAAAAAAGAAAAGGAGCACGAAGTAGATTTATCGTCTCCTTTGTGCCCCTTTGCGCTCTTTGCGGCTTCGTGGTTCAACCTTATTGCACGATCACTTTCTGTACCTGTACGGTCTTGCCGGTCAGCTTCACAAAATAAGTGCCCGGCGTATAGCCTGACAGGTCGAGCGTGAACGGCGCCGTCTTGCTGATCATGCCGACGCGCTGTCCGATCACGCGGCCCGTTGCATCCGTAACCTGGACAGTTACGCGCTCTGAGGAGATGCGTGTCGAGTAGATCACCGTCTTACCTGTAGCCGGGTTCGGGTACAGGCTGAAAGCGCTGCCCGGCGCCGTGATCGACGGCAGTGCCGTTGTAATGGCGTCGTTACGGCTATACCAGATCGGCGAGGTCACGATCTTGTTGCCGTCACCCTGCGTGATGATCAGGAAATAATACCAGGTCTTTCCATTTGCCTGCGTATTCTCCACATCGGTTGCGCCGAATGTTGCCGTGCTCACACCCGTATAGGTCTTGAGGGGCGAAGATGGAATCGTTCCATTTGCTTCGGCTCCCCACAGCTCGATTGTGGCGACAGTCTCATTCGGGTCAACGTCGGTTACGTTGATGTTGAAAACCGGTACGCCCGCCTTTTCAACGGAGCTTCCCATCACCGCCGTGCCGTTCTTAAAATCAACCTTGACATTGCAATCCTGCGATGCATAAAAGCGCATCGCGCGGATACCGTCCGACAGGGCCGCTCTTGTCTTGCCGGTTGCGAGCACCACCATACGGTTCGTATTGGACTTGCCGAAGGTCATATTATGTGTGTCCTGGTCCATTTGCGGACCAAGGTGATATCCCTTGGACAGCATTTTTTTATAGAAGCTGAGATAGGAGAGGGAAGAGGGGAAGTCATTGTAATTGGTGGAGGTGGAGAAAGCAGGTCCGCTTTCCACTGCCGTGCCGACGATGGCGTTATCGGCCGTCGCGCTGTACGGGTTGGCGGAAATATTGGAGTAATCCGATCCACCCGGGTGCGCCAGTGTGGCAAATGCATTCGGCTGGCTGTTGACGATCGGCCACAGCGCCGTATAGTCGCTTTTTGCACAGAAGATATCGTAGTTGCCGCTTTCCCAACCAACCAGCTTATCATCGAAGCCATAGATCAGAACGTGCCCGCCATTCGAGATCACGCCCCACTCCATGCCCCAGAGGGTCACAATGGAATTGCCGGACGTTGAACTCACAACACCGTTCACAAGATTTGCCTGTGCATAGCCGAGGCGGTAGTCCGAAATGACCAGTCCGGCCGTCGAGTGGTTGTGCTCGGAGATACCGAGGAAGTCCATACAGTTGGCATCGCGGGCGAACTCGTAATCGTCTTTCGGTGTCTTGGAAGTATTGTCTTTATTGCCATCCGAGTAAGATGAATGCGCATGAAGGTTGCCGTAGAGATACATATACCCCGCAGCCGGATCGAATGGCGATGCCGTGATCTGAACGCCGGTCGAATAGTTCGGGTTGTTGCGGGTAAAGACCTTGAAATAATACGTGGTGCCATTGGTGAGACCGGTAACGAGAACGCTGTTACCGGTGCCACGGTAAACGACCTGCGTCCCCCCGGCGTAGGCCGGGTTGCCAGAGCCGGTGAATGTGCTGCCAGCGGCAGTGATCGGCGCATTCGAGGCAACGACGAGAACCTCGTCGAAACAGGAAGCCGAAGGGTTTGTCCAGGAGAGCGCTACCTGCGCGTTGCCGGCATTGGCCGCGAATGATGTCGCGTTGACAGCACCCGTGCACGCAGTGGTCGTGGTTCCGCTCAGGGCCGGTGTCTTGTAGCAGTTGCTCGCGCCTGCATATTCGTAGATGTCGAAATAATACGCCGTATTTGGGGTCAGGCCGCTGTATGTGAAGGTGGCGGCGGGACCGTTATAGATGACATAATTGCCCGAGCCGATCTGGGTGCCGGCGGCATAGGCGATGCTGTTCGTTGGCGTGGCGTTGATGGAGCTGCCCGCACGTGCGAGGATCAGCACGTTGCTGCCGTTGCCACGTGTGTAGTTGAGCGTGATGGACGTGCCCGTCACGCCGGTAAACGTCAGGTTGGATGCCTGGGTGGTCGGTGGCGTGCAGGCCGGGGGCGCTGTCGTCGCTGTCGTGCCCGTGAGGGGGCCGGTAAGGTTATAGCAGGTCGTCGCGTTGACGTAGCTGTAAATGAAGAAGTAATACGTTGTCGCCGGGTTCAGGCCCGAAACGGTAAAGCTTGTCGATGCGCCTGTGGATACAACGACGCCGCTGCCGAGGTCATCGTCGATCGCATAGACCTCCCCGCTGGACGGTTGCGCGCCAAGTGTCGGCGACGTGCTCATGACAACGAGGTAGGCGGTCGCCGGCGTGGCACCTGGTGCTGCCGCTGTGAACGACCCGGTCAGGCTCTGAACCGACGGTGTCAGTGTCAGCGCTGTCGGCTGGGAAGATGGTGGCGTGCAGCCAAGAGTGATCGAGAAGTCGTCCACTGCCAGGCCGTCATCGGAGCTGGTCGCGTCGAAATCGCTGAAGCGGATATAGATGGTGCCGCCCGCCGGGATGGACAGGCCGGAAAGCGTATAGCTGATGGCGGTGCGGTTGCCGGCAGCATTGCCGTCGAGCGCGCCCGCAGTGGCTCCCGTATTGGGTGAAACGAAGTCAAGCGCGTCCACATCGGTCCAGGTTCCCGTCGACAGCGAAGTGGCTGTTGTACTGTATTGAAAGTCCAGGCGGTCCGTCCGGCCGGCCGTACCAAGGCGCCACTGCTCGCCGGTATAGGCAATCGTGAGCGAGGAGATCGTGCTGCCGGTATTATTGACGAAGAGGCCACCGAACAAAGGAGCGAGGTTGCCGGA
>JAQBNP010000227.1 GCA_028288515.1 Flaviaestuariibacter sp.
CGGTCCGCCGGCTGCCGGGAGATGAACTCTGGTATCGTCATAAGAACATTTTTTATTGATGACCGCGGCCCGCATGAACAGAGGCTTTTCATAGCGTTGACGGCAAATTAGTCTTTCTGCCGTAGAATACATCGAGACACAGGAACTGCCCTGGCTTCTCTTTATTTCAGTACTGTTTGGAGCGCTGACAGGTAGTCCGGGTTATCCGTCATCCCGTTGTGTCCCTGGCCGCGCAGGGTGATGAGCGTGTCTCCCGGCTTGAATTCACGTTCCAGCTTCAGCGAGGATCCATAATAGACCACCTCGTCCTGGTCTCCGTGAAAGAGAACGACCGGCATGGTGCAGCGCGCCAGGTACTCGTTTGTCCGCAACCGGTATCTCAACAGGAAGGTGGGAATAACCGGGTATGCATGCCGCATCATGTCCGTCAGCGAGTAATAGGGCGCCTGCAACATGAGAAGCCGCGGGTGATTGGGTGCCGCGAGGTGTGCTGCCAGGCCCGTCCCGATGGAATAGCCGAGAACGACGATATGGTCTTCGCGGTAGCGCTTCTTCATGGTATCATAGGCAGCCTGGATGGCGTCAAACAGCTGTGCCTGGCTGTGGATGGACCCTTCGCTTTTACCATAGCCGGGATAGTCCAGCATGAAGACGCTGTAGTGCAGGTCGGTGTAGCGCTGTGCCACCCCGCCCCAGCTCTCCAAAGAGCCGCCGTTGCCGTGGAGGTAAAAGACAAGTCCGCGCGCGCTGTCGGCGGGGAACATCAGGCCGTTCAGGCTTATCCCCTCTCCTGTTCTGATGGCCAGCTCCTCGAAGGGAATGGCGAACGAAAAGTGGTGGTCTTTACCGAGCTTGTCGGGAAAGAACAGGAGCTTTTCCTGGAAGAAGTACAGGGCAGTACAGATCAGCACATACAGGATCAGCAGGAGCATGAGCGTTCGGGCGACCAGTTTTTTTACCGAAAGCATCGAGGTGTTTCTTTACTTCTCAACCGTGAAGCTGAGCTCCGTTACCCCCCTGGTGAATGCCCGCGTTGCGATGAGCTTGAGATTCTTCCTGCCCGCGATGCCGGCAAAAAGTGGAACGCCCTCCCCGAGGATGATGGGGTTGACGAAGAGCCAGTAGCCGTCGACCAGGTTGAGGCGGTGCAGCGCGTGGGTGGCGGACGGGCTGCCGAACAGAAGGATCTCGCTTCCCTGCTGTTGCTTCAATTCATTGATCTTTTCCGCCAGGTTGCTCTCGTTGATCACCGTGGTGTTTTCAAGCTCCGCTTCCTTGAGTGTGTTTGACAGCACAATCTTGTGGGCGGTGCTGTACCATTGGGAGTGATCCCTGTCGTGCTTGCTTGCGTCGGGCTCTTTGCCTGCGTGGGGCCAGTAGCCTTCCATCATGTCATAGGTAACGCGTCCGTAAAGAGCGGCATTGGTCTGCCCGATGCGGTCACTGATATGGTCGAAGAGCTCTTCATCGACTTTGATCCAGTTCATTTCGCGGGCGGGTCCGGCGACGAAGCCATCGAGGGAGATATGCGCGAAGGAGATGATTTTTCTCATGGGGTGGTTGGCTTGGTTTGATGGTCCCTGGCGGTGGTCGGCATCGCAGAACAATGCTTATGGCCGGTCACGCGGGACACTGATTTTAGAAGAATTGGTTTGTGAATGTTTGGAGAGGGAAAATAGGCTTTCGGCGGCATATGAGCAAGGGCATTTGTTGAGACGAAAGCGCTGACAACGACATAACCGGGAGCTTTCCATTTCGATATTCCTGGTGAGGTTCGTGGAGTAGAGTTGCGATGGAAAGCGCCTGGGTCGTGCCAGTACCTAAAAGAGGGATCGTCACAAAAACTCATCTTCAGGTTGCGCCGGCGTTCACGTCATCCACGCTCGCCCTGTGTTGTTTTTCTTAACTTTGCACCATGCCAACGAGGAAGGAGCGTGCCGTTTCGGAATTCAATAGTGAGCTGAAGCTGAAAGGCTTCAACGTGTTCCAGATCGAAGCCGACGGCGCCGCAACCCGTGTGTACAGCCGCAAAGACTTTTACAAGATCTGCCTGACAACGGGAAGCAGCAAGATCCACTATGCCGATCGAAGCTTCGAGCAGGAAGGATCGATCCTCTTCTTCGGAAACCCGCATATCCCCTATTCCTGGGAAACCATTTCCACCACCTATATCGGCTATACCGTTCTCTTTTCCGAGGACTTCTTCAAAGCTTCGGACCGCACCGAAAGCCTGCAGCATTCACCGCTGTTCAAGATCGGCGGCACGCCCGTGATGAAGATCGAGGAAGGACAAAGGCTGTTCCTGAACAGCATCTTCCAACGGATGATCGAGGAGCAAAAGAGCGATTACGCCTACAAGGACGACCTGATGCGCAACTACATCAACCTCATTATCCACGAGGCCCTCAAGATGCAGCCCTCCGAGCAATCCGACAGGCATCAGAATGCAGCCCTGCGTCTCACGTCCGTTTTTTTCGAGCTGCTAGAACGGCAATTCCCGATTGAAAGCTCCGACAATCCTTTACAATTGAAGACGGCACAGGACTATGCCTCCAGCCTCAACGTTCACGTAAACTACCTCAACCGCGCCGTCAAGACAGTGACGGGTCGCCCAACGACCGCTCATATTACCGAGCGGATCGTTGCAGAGGCCAAAGCCCTGCTTCAGCACACGGCCTGGAATATTTCCGACATCGCCTACGCGCTCGGCTTTGAATACCCCACCTACTTCAACAACTTCTTCAAGCGCCTCACCGGCAAGAACCCGAAGATGGTCAGGCTGACCGAGGTTTGAAATTCTTAGCTATTGGTTTGATCATCATTAACGGCACCTCCCGGCGATGGTGGACCTTTGTGCAATGGAATCCAATCACCAACACAAAGACATTTTCGAGCGCCTGGGACATGGCGAGACCGTTTCTCCCACGGATCCCGGCGCCGGCCAATTGCGCGAAGCAGCATTCGCCACGAAGAAATTGCTGGTTCGTCTGAACGCCTCTTCCGACCCGGCAGAAATGCGCGCCTTGCTTAGCCAGATCACCGGTTCGGTGATCGACGAAACCGTCGTGGTCTTTTCGCCGCTCTCTATCAACTACGGGAAACACACAAGGATCGGCAGGAATGTCTTTATCAACTTCGATTGCATTTTCCTCGACCTGGGCGGCATTACAATCGAAGACGATGTGTTGATCGGTCCGCGGGTCAGTCTCTTATCAGAAGGACACCCAGTTGACCCGAACGACAGGCACTCACTTGTGCCGGGACCGATTCATATTAGGAGAAACGCCTGGATCGGTGCGGGCGCTACGATCCTGCCCGGTGTGACCATCGGCGAAAACAGCGTCGTTGCAGCGGGTGCGGTGGTGTCGAAAGACGTTCCGGCAAATACGGTTGTGGGTGGGATTCCCGCGAAGACGATCAAATCAATTCCGTAAAACACCAGATATGAAACATACAGCAGCTGGATTGATCCTGTCGCTCCTTTTGGTGGGACAGGCCTCTTCCCAATCTTCAAAGACAGTAAACACCAACATGATGAAACAAGGAAATGAGCAGTACACATTCGACCTGAGCGACCAGGTGATTCGACAGAAGGTCAGCTTCAGGAACCGTTTCGGCATCACCCTCGCCGGGGATCTATACCTTCCAAAGGATCATGGCTCGAAGCAATTGGCGGCGCTTGCCATCAGTGGGCCATTCGGTGCGGTCAAGGAGCAGTCATCCGGACTGTATGCAAACCAGATGGCAGCACGGGGCTTTATCGCGCTCGCCTTCGATCCCTCGTATACCGGTGAGAGCGGCGGAGAACCGCGCAACGTTGCATCGCCGGACATCAATACGGAGGACTTCAGCGCGGCGGTTGATTACCTGGGCCTGCAGGCATCCGTGGACAGGAACCGCATCGGCATCATCGGCATCTGCGGTTGGGCCGGCTTCGCCCTCAATGCGACCGCCATTGACAAACGCGTCAGGGCCGTTGCCACCACGAGCATGTACGACATGTCGCGGGTGATGGCGCGCGGATACTTTGACAAGCTCGCGCCCGAAGAGCGCACGAAGATGCTGGAGCAATTGGGTGAGCAACGGTGGAAAGACGCAGAGAAGGGAGAGCTTGCGATCGGCACGCACAGCCTGCCCGGGAAGCTGACAGGTGACGAGCCCCCGTTTGTACAGGAATACTTCGATTATTACAGAACGCCGCGCGGCTTTCATCCACGCTCCATCAACTCCACCAGCGGTTGGACGGCGACGAATGCGCTGTCATTCATGAACACGCCGCTTCTCACCTATATCAAAGAGATATCGCCGCGGCCGGTTTTGCTGATCGCCGGCGAGAACGCGCACTCCCGCTACTTCAGCGAGGACGCGTACAAGGCAGCTGGCGAACCGAAGGAGCTGGTGATCATTCCCAATGCTGTCCACGTTGACTTATACGACAGGCTGGATGTCATTCCGTTCGAAAAGCTCGCTGCATTTTTTACCGAACACTTACTTTAAAATCGTGAAAAACAAGGATTCAAAATTGTGGGGATCATGACACCGATCCTGTTTCATCTCACTTTAAACGCACAAATCATGAATATGAACAACGCACCAGAGACAGCCGGCATTTTTCCGAAAGGCGACAAAGCGCCGGCCGACTATTTTACAGGGACCGCCTGGGTCAG
>JAQBNP010000288.1 GCA_028288515.1 Flaviaestuariibacter sp.
AAACAGACCGACGATGTCGACCGCTTTCAGATCGACGAAGTCGAGGCCCTGCGGATCCTTGACCCGCCCACCGAACACTAGATGCAATTTACTCATGGGATGAGGCCTCTAGCATAGAGCCGAGCGCGGCTGAAACAGTTTACCGATGAAGCGGACACGAAAAAGCCGGCCGGCGCTCATCGCACCGACCGGCTTTGTCTGACCAGCGATCGAGATCAGGCGGTGGTCGAGCTGCTGCTCGTCACGCCGAAGAATTCGCGGACCTTGTCGCCCGCCATCTCGTCGAACTTCTGCTTGCCCATGTCGCGCGCGCGATCGACCGCGCCATTGCCGGCCTTGGTGATCTTGCTGCCGAGCGGTGCAAGCAATTCCTTCTCGCGCTGCGAGGCTGGGAGGACGGCCGCTAGCACGGCGCCAATGGCGACACCCGCACCGACTGCCAGCAACGGGATGTTGTCGAGCGTGCCCGAAGCGGTCGAGCCGAGGCCGGACAATTTGTCACGCGCGGTGTCGGTCACGGCGCTCAGGCGACCGCCGCTGTCCTGCTTCGAATCGTAGCTTCCGGCCGAATTTCCGTTCTTAGTCGATGCCATTGTCGATATCCTCCGTTTCGCGCGCGCGCACGCGGCGTGATTTGCTAATTGTGTTGGAATGGTCGTTGCGGCTGAACAGTCGTCCGATCGCCGAGAACACCGGCTTGCGGGCCAGAAACAAAGCCGTGCCCGCGGCGATTCCGGCCGACAGTAACGGTTTGTCCTTGACCGCCGAGACGGTGTCGTCGGCGACGACGATGCTCTTGTCCTTGGCCGCCTGAACGGCGTTGCTGGCCAAAGTTGCCGGCGCCAGGCGCGCCTTCAACTCGTCGAGGGTTGCCGTGAGCCGCGCTTTGGCAGCTTCCGCCTCGCCGCGCGCCCGTGCTTCCTTGACGGACGCGGTCATGACGTCACCTTCTTATTGGACGAGTCCGGCTTGGCAGACGTGTCGGAGCTACCCGACAGCTTGGACTTGCCAAGGTAGGCCGCGATCCCCGCAAGAACGACCAGGATCAGGACCGTGACGAGACCACCAAGCGTGTCGCTTTTCAGCAGGGACGCGAGTCCCACGAACAGCGTCGCGACGAGGGCGAGGAAGGCGGCATGAGCCAGAAACACCGCTGCCACGAACAGGATGACAGGGGTGACCAGCGACCGCGCCTTCTCGGTCCCGATCGTCTTGTACAGGTTGATTTCGGCCTGAGCGTAAGCCTTGCCGTCCGCCACGAGGCGGTGGACGAGATCGCCGATCCCGTCCGGCTCATGCCCAGCGATGGGGTCGCTGCGCTTGAGCATCGCCCTAGACGTCCGGGGTGTTCCGGGCGCCGCTCGAACGCGAGCCGCTGCTGGCCGTGCCGCCGCTGGCCGTGCCGGTGGAGTCACCGTCGACGCCAGCCTTGATCAGGCGGATCAGCCCGAAGCCGACGATGGCCGCTGCGCCAAGCGCCACGCCTGGACTCTTGCGGATCAATTCCCGCGCGTCGTCGACCAACTCGACCGGATCCTTGTTGGCCAGCGTGTCAGCATAACGGGTGAGGGTCTGGCTCGCGGTGCGTGCATAGTCCCCATATTGCGGGCCGAGCTTTTCTTCGATCTGCTCGACGGTGTCGCCGACCAGGGTGGAGATGTTGGTCAAGGTGGCGCTGCCGCGCTCGAGGCCCTGGCTGACAAAGCCGCGTGCGCGGGTGCCGGCCTCGTCCTTGATCTTGGTGGTGGCCGAACCGACCATGCCGCGAACGCCGCCGCTCTTGCCGCTGCTGCTATCGCCGCCGCCGGAGGAGGTCGAGCCGGTGGTGATCATCGAATCGGTGTTGCCGCTGGTCGATGTCGAGCTGGCAAGGCCACCCTGACCAGCGCCGCCAGAACTGCCAACGCCGGCGCCGTCGATGATCGTGTCGGTGCCTTCCGGCAGATTATTGGTGTCGGCCATCAAGCCTCTCCCTTTATTGTGGTTCAAGAAACTGCGTGTGCCCTAACAAACGGGGGAAGCCGGTGCCCGTTCCGACAAAAGCGCCGATGTTGCTCCGCGCTCTCCCGGCCGATAGACGGCGCCCAACCACTTCCCTCCAGCAAGGTTTAGCACATGACCGCGATTGTCGACATCCACGCACGCCAGATCCTCGACAGCCGCGGCAACCCGACGGTCGAGGTCGATGTGACCCTGGAGGACGGCTCGCTCGGGCGCGCCGCGGTCCCATCCGGAGCATCGACCGGCGCGCATGAAGCGGTCGAGCTGCGCGACGGCGACGCGTCGCGCTGGGGCGGCAAGGGCGTGAGCAAGGCCGTCGACGCGGTCAACGAGATCATCTCCGACACCATCGTCGGGTTCGAGGCCGAAGATCAGTCCGACATCGATTATGCGATGCTTGAACTCGACGGCACCGAGAACAAGAGCCATTTGGGCGCCAATGCCATTCTCGGAGTGAGCCTGGCGACGGCACGCGCGGCGGCGGATGCGCGCGGCCTGCCGCTGTACCGCTACATCGGTGGGCTGTCGGCCGAGCTGCTGCCGGTGCCTATGATGAACATCCTGAACGGCGGCGCCCACGCCGACAATCCGATCGACTTCCAAGAGTTCATGATCATGCCGGTCGGCGCCGAGACCTTCGCCGAAGGGCTGCGCTGCGGTGCCGAGATCTTCCATGCGCTCAAGGGCAAGTTGCATGCGGCGGGCCTCTCGACGGCGG
>JAQBNP010000249.1 GCA_028288515.1 Flaviaestuariibacter sp.
ATCGGCAGCCTCATCCTGCTGATCGCCTGTATCAATTTCATCAACCTCAGTATCGGCCGTTCCTTCACGCGTTCGCACGAGATCGGGCTGCGCAAGACCCTCGGCGCTTTGCGCTGGCATGTGGTCGGCCAGCTTTGGGTGGAGGCCCTTTTCATTTGCCTCATCGCTCTTCTTGTCAGCGCCGTAGCATGCTACCTTCTGTTGCCGCACTACACACAGCTGTTCGGGATGAAGGTGCGTCGCGACCTCCTGCTGTCACCGGGCGTCTGGCTGGCCGTGCTGGGTTGCTTCGTGCTGGTCACATGCATCGCGGGCGGGTACCCGGCCTGGCTGATCGCGCGTGTCAACATTATCCAGATCCTGAAAGGCCGCTTTTCCATACGCCGCTCACAGAAGATCCGCAACAGCCTGATCGTTGTCCAGTTCTCGATCGCCGTTCTGCTGATGATCTGCACGTTCGTGTCATGGCAACAGATCAACTACCTCCGTGAGAAGCCGCTGGGTTATAACCGGAACCAGGTGATCTCCGTGCCATTGGAGAGCGACCAGGACCCGAACGACCTTTTGAAACAGCTGCGGCAAAAGATCGGGGGCTACCCGGCAGTCGAAAGCATCAGCGGCATTTACAATAACCTGGGCCGCGGTACGGACGGATCCTCGCGACACTCCAATATCGGCTTCGACTATAAGAACCGTACGGTGTCGACCACCTGGCTCGGTGTGAGCCATGACTTTGTGAAGACGCTTGACCTGACGCTGGTAGCTGGCCGTGATTTTTCGCGCGACCTGCCAACGGACAGCAACGCCGTTGTGATCAACGAGGCGATGGCGCGCGAGCTGGGCGAAGCATCGGTGGTCGGGACACAGCTTCCGGTTCACGATAGTGCGCCGCCAATGACGGTGATCGGCGTGGTGAAGGATTTTAATTATGAGTCGCTGCACCAAAAGATCGGCCCGGTATCGTTCGTGCTCGAAAAGGATTTCGGCGTGCACTACGCGCTCATAAAAGTGAGGCCTCAAAACCTGCCGGCAAGCATGGAGCTTGTGCGTGCGGCGTGGAAGCAGCTGCTCCCGAACGCTGAATTCAAGGGCTCCTTTCTCGACGAGAATATTGACAGGCAGTACCGGCGTGAAGAAAAGATGGGGCAGATCTTTATTTCCGGGGCGGTCATTGCCATCGTTTTGTCCTGCATGGGATTGCTTGCGATGGTGCTGTTGATCGTAACGCAGCGTGTCAAGGAGATTGGCATCCGCAAGGTCCTGGGAGCAAGCGTTCCGCATATCGTTTCGCTCATCTCAAAAGACTTTATCTGGTTGATCCTGCTTGCATTTCTGATCGCTGCTCCCCTGGGATGGTGGGGAATGCGCGAATGGCTCTCGCACTATGCGTACCGGATCGAGCTGCGCTGGTGGGTCTTCGGACTGGCGGGGGTAGCGGCGCTGCTGATCGCCTTCCTGACGATCTGCCTGCAAACAGTACGAGCCGCGCTCTCGAACCCGGTGAAGAATCTTCGGACGGAATAGGGTACTTCTTCGCGCAGTTCCTGCCTCCGGGTTCAAATTCGTCCAAAGCCGAAAGCGAACATGGACTGTATCGGAACCGGACAGGAAGCCTCGCAGCGCGGCTTGCAAGCTCTTGTTTTTCAATGCTGTACAATTTGGTACGGGATTCGGCATCACATCAGACCAACAACGATTTGTATGATCGAACTGCAACATTTATCAAAGTGGTACCAGGTTTCAGGAAAACCGTCCTTTATCCTGAAGGACATCAACCTGGTCATCAACGAAGGAGAATTCGTTTCCATCATGGGCCCGTCGGGCTCCGGCAAATCCACCCTCCTCAATATCATCGGCATGCTCGACAGGCCCAATGAAGGAACCTACCATTTTGGTGAAGAATCCGTCTTCGACCTGCGCGAAAAGCAACGCACAGAGCTCTATAAAAAAAACATCGGCTTCATCTTCCAGGCCTACCACCTGATCGACGAGCTGACCGTTTACGAGAACATCGAGACACCGCTCCTGTACCAGAACGTCAAGGGTTCCGACAGGAAAGCGATGGTGTCTGATATGCTCGACAAGTTCCAGATCGTTGGAAAGAAGGACCTCTTTCCCAGCCAGCTTTCCGGCGGGCAGCAGCAGCTCGTCGGCATCGTGCGGGCTCTCATCGCGCGTCCGAAGGTATTGCTGGCGGACGAGCCCACAGGCAACCTGAACTCGCGCCAGGGGGAGGAGATCATGGAGCTGTTTCATAAGCTCAACACCGAGGAAGGGATGACCATCATCCAGGTTACGCATGCCGAAAAGAACGCGGAGTACGGCAGCCGCATCATTCATCTTTTGGACGGGCGGGTCGAGCACATCACCCGCAGTTCCGCAAAACCTGTCTAGCTATGTTTCGAGTCCTCATGATCTGTCTCCTGCTTGCTTCCGTAGAAGCACGGTCGCAGACCTATACCCTCCAGCAATGCATCGATACTGCCCTCGCACAGAATATACCTGTGAAGCAAGCGGGTCTTCTTGCCGAGTCGGCAGCCGTTCAATTGAATCAGGCACGCTACAACCTGCTGCCCAACCTGAATGCCGACATCTTTCATGGCCTGAGCCAGGGCCGCAGCATTGATCCGAATTCAAACAGCTATGTCAACCAAAGCCTCAACTATGCAAGCTACCAGTTGAACAGCGGCATCACGCTATTCAATGGCGGCCTGCTTCGCAATACAATCCGGCAGAATGGAAGCGCATACGAAGCAGCGCAGATGGATGTCCAGGCAGCGCGTGATAATCTTGTGCTGAACGTGATCCTGGCTTACCTGCAAGTGCTGAACGGCGAGGATCTTTTACGTTCTGCCACGCAGCGCGCCGAGTTGAGCCGGAAGGAAGTGGAGCGTCTGACGATCCTGGACCAGCAGGGGGCCATCAAGCCTTCTGAGTTGTCCGATCTGAAGGGGCAGTACATGAACGACCAGCTGGCGATCGGTACGGCCCGCATGATCGCGGAACAGGCGCGATTGTCACTGCTGCAATGGATGAACAAGCCCTACGACGCTGCCGTCACACTGGAGCGGGTCAACATCAACGCCCTTCTGGCAGCATACCCGGCAACGTCGGGCGAGGTATTTGAACAGGCATTGGCGAATTTTGCGCCCGTGAAAGCGGCGGCATTGCGCACAAGAAGCTATGAATTCGGCGTGCGCACGGCGCGCAGCGGCTTCTACCCGATGGTCACACTGGGCGGTGGACTGGCCACCAACTATTCCAGCACGGCGCAGAATGCAACAGGGAAGATCCCTTACAACGGACAGCTGAAGAATAATATCTCAACAGCATTAGGTGTTGGGGTGACGGTTCCTTTGTTTAACCGGCTGCAGACGCGCAACAAGGTGAAGCAGGCAGACATCCATCTGCGAAACAGCGTTCTCGAGCAGGAAAGCATTCGCGTTCAGCTGCGCCAGCAGATCGACCAGGCCTATCTTTCGATGCGCAATGCATTTGAGCGATACCAGTTGCTGCAGGAGCAGGTCGCGGCATATACGCATTCGTTCCAGGCGGCCGAAGCGCGGTACAATGCCGGTGTCGGCACATCATACGATTACCTCATCGCAAAGGACCGCATGGACCAGGCTGCCATCAACCTGATTGGCGCGCAATACGATTTCGTACTGCGCACGCAGGTGCTCGATTATTACAAGGGCAAGTCGGGTAAGTAACGTAAAAGGAGAACCGTAGTCGGCTCCGAGATAGCCCGGGAGGGCGTCACGTTCATCAGGCTTTCCAGATCGGGGCCTGATCTTTTTCACGCTCGTAAGTGGCGCTCAATGCCTGTCCGGGTTTTACGGAGCGAACCAATACCGGGCGGCTCACGGTTCTTCTTCTTCTTTTTTCCATTCCTTCTTTACGCATTTCCATAACGCTCTGTTTTGCTTAGGTAGGTTTTCAAAACCGTGCCAAAAAAGAACGGGTGGGGGAGACCGGATGCCGGTCCATCCATCAGTGCATTCACATGTCGACCTTGTATGACAATGTCTTGGCGGTTCTTTCCGCTTCGAGAGACTACAAAAAAATGCGAATTATTTTGAACATTTAACCGGGTACTTGTCAGCACGTTACCTGGAAACATACGATCTTTCCGGCCGTTATGACAAGGCGCAGGCGCTATACGCAATTGAAGCTGGAGATCCAGCGGCTGAACACGCATTTCGATGCGGTACCTCTTCGCTTTTTGTTGCAGGGTGGTTATGTGAGCGGCATTCTGAAAGGAAACCACCAGTGGTGGGTCTTCACATCTGATAGCCCCGGTTTCCGCAGTCATATCCCCGATGGCAGGCTTTGCAAGTATTCGCTCTGGACGGACCGCGTTCCGCCTGTCGTCTCCGAACTGTATAATGCGATCTGGGAAGCCGCCATCAAATCGGGGTACGACCTTGCCGAGCAGGAATAGAGTCCCGCCGGTTGCCCAACTTGTGGGCGTGGTAACAGTTTCAGGTCCCGTAATTAAGCATCACCCGGCGGTGCGCCGTTTAAAAAATTCTGGCATAGTCTTCGATTTGATAACAATGGCCGCTCGGACATACACTGGCACTTCGAACGCAAATCTGCAACATATGAAGTGACTCAAATCGTAGCCTGAGAATGGATATTGGCCGGATTGGTTGACAAGATCGAAAAGAGGTTGAACTTACGTTTTACCTCTTTTTCGTTTTTGCATTCAGGCGGCAATCTGCCCGCATCATTGAACCATCCGGTCGGCAGCAAAAAGCGGTTGCCGTTGCGCGTTAGTCTTTCTTTTTCCTCACCTGCAATTCTTCCCACGGTGTTGTCCCGTCTTTCTCACGGGTAAACTCAAGGTCGCCTGATTCCTGGATCACGATCTCCGCCGTCGTATAAATACGGTTGCCGTCTGCCAGGTGACCGCCAATCGTGCGGCCCGTGCTGTCGCTGATGGAAAGGTGGATATGCGAGCCGTTGACGGACACGGTGCCCGTGAGGCTGACGATCTCGAAATGACCTGTGCCCGTCGATACACCCGGCTGGTTGGCGAATCGAATGCTGTAATCGGTGAGGCTGCCGACGCCGCATGTGATCCAGCCGGCCTTGATACCGTTGGTCTTGACGAAGGACTGGATCTCTTGCTTGAGGTCGGCGCCGGGGCGTAGTCGGAAAGCGTGTGACGTTGACATGGGAGAATGGCAGGAAGTGATGAAAAGACAGGCGAGCAATACATATTTCACGGTTCGAACTTACAATAGTTTTAAAGATGGTTACCAGTTCGTCATGTGGTCGGCGTTCGTGCGGCCTGTATCTACCGGCTTTGTTTGCCGCCAGTCGGGGTCGTAGGAAACGAACCAGGAGATCCACAGGCTGCGCGAGAAGCGCATCAGCCAGGGCTGCAGCAGGAGCAGGGCGATCGCATTGCCGAAGACCCAGAATAAGAAGCGGTTGTCTCCGTAGGAGAACCCAATGACTAGCCACCAGAAAAGAAAGCTCGCCACGCTGATAAAGATGCAGATGAAATAGGAAACGAAACCCGTACCGTAATAAAACCCGACCTCGATGTCGGTGGGCTGGCCGCAGACGAGGCAGGTCTCGTGCATCAGAAGGTTTCGCTTCAGGCCAACCGATGTTCGGTGTCGAAACAGCTTGCCCTCGCGGCACCGCGGGCAGTAGCACCCGGTGACGGTCGCCAGGTATCCGCGGTTTGGCTTGATGTCTTCCATCTTATAAGTAGTCCAGCACTTTTTCCATGCCGGCGCTGCGTGAGCCCTTGACCAGAAGACACGAATTTGACGGCAGGTTCGACCGCAGCCACTCGCCCGCCCCTGATGCGGTTGCGAATCCCCGGTAGGCATGCGACAGCTTTTGAAAATCACCTCCGACGAGCACGACCTCGGCCCATGCAGACTGGCCGATCTGGCTGACGATGGCTTCGTGCTCGGCCAGGCTTTGCGGGCCAAGTTCGGCCATCGCACCCAGCACCAGCACTTTTGGTCCGCCTTCTGCCCGCGCGAAATTCTCAATGGCCAGCTTCATGCTGCTGGGGTTGGCGTTGTAAGCGTCAAGGATCACCGTATGGCCTGCTTTCCTGACAAGCTGCGACCTGCTGTTTGAAGGCGTATACCCTTGCAGGGCGTCGACAAGCCTGTCCATCGGAACGTCAAAGAATGTCCCGACGGCAACCGCAGCCAGAACGTTCGGCAGGTTGTAGGCGCCGACAAGCTGGGTGGCGATCCTCCGCTCGGCCGGCTGCACCAATTGCACGTCAAGGAATGGATCCGACCTGAGCGCTGTGCCCGTCACATCGCCGGTAGCGGTTCCGTAGCTGACCGTGCGGGTGATGCCCTCGCTCATATTTTTCAGGTAGTCGTAGTCGGCCATCAGGAAGGCTGTGCCGCCGGATTCGCGGAGGCTGTCGAACAGCTCGCCTTTTCCTTTGCGCACCCCTTCTTCCCCGCCAAACCCCTCGAGGTGGGCCTTGCCGCAATTGGTGATGAGACCGTGTGTGGGGCGGGCGATGCGGCAATAGGAGGCGATCTCGCCGCGGTGGTTGGCGCCCATCTCGATGATGGCCATTCCTGCATCGCCGCGGATCTTCAGGATCGTGAGAGGCACCCCGATGTGATTATTGAGGTTGCCCTCCGTCGTATAGGTGCGGTATGTGGTGGACAGGACAGCATGGATCAATTCCTTTGTCGTGGTCTTCCCGTTGCTGCCGGTGATGGCCAGGAACGGGATGGTGAACTGGTTGCGGTGGTGTGCCGCCAGCTCCTGGAGGGCAGTCAGCGCATCGGGAACGAGGATCGTCTTACCCGGAACAGCATATTGTTCCTCGTCGATCACGCAGGCGACGGCTCCGTTCTCCAAGGCCTTTGCGACGAAGGCGTTGCCATTGAAATTTGGCCCTCTGAGGGCAAAATAAAGTGAGCCTTGCGTCAGCTTTCTTGTATCGGTTTCCACGACAGGATGCTGCAGGTACAGGGCGTATAGATCCGCGATCGGCATGGAACAAAAGTACGGGCAAACACGTGGCATAAAAAACCCCGCCGGTAGGGCGGGGTTTGAGTTTCGTATCGTGAACGCTTATCGCTTTTGCTTTTTCTTACCGAAGTAGTTGCCTGCTTTGCGGCCGTTTCCTTCGGGGCTTCCCATGCGATCCATGGCGCAGCGGAAACCAACCTGGCTGCTCGCCTGGTCTTCTTCCATGTAGCGTCGTGTGCCGGGGCTCAGCCAGTAGGCGCGGTCGTTCCAGCTGCCACCTTTATAAACGCGGGACTTGTCGCTGACGAGGGTCGTCTTGCCATAGCCGTAAGAGGCGTCTGACAGGGTATCACCGTCGAGGAAGTTGATCACGTTACCGCGCTGGTAGTTGCGGCGGCTGCGGCTTTCTTCATCGGTAACCGGGATCATTTTCACCTTACCGGTGCTGTCGATCTCGGCTTCGCCATTCTCGTTCTTGTACAGCTTCATGAATTTGTTACCACGGAAAGCGGAAACGTCATCCACATCGAGGCTGGACAGGGGACGGTACACATCGGCAACCCACTCGGAAACGTTACCGGCCATGTTGTAGACACCAAAGCCGTTCGGGTAGAAGGAGTTGACCGGCGTGGTGTAGATACCGTCGTCATTCAGACCGCCAGCAACACCGGCGTTGTCACCGGAACCTCTTTTGAAGTTGGCGAGGAAGCGGCCATGCCAGCTGCCGTGCTTTGTTTCGCGGAGACCGCCATAGTTCATATTCGCTGTCCAGGGGTAGATCTGCTTGTTGGAGACCAGTTCCTCACCTGGCTTGCCTTCTTTCTTGGAAGGGCGCGGGTTCTGGTTGACATAGCCGTAGGCTGCATATTCCCACTCGGCTTCGAAAGGAAGGCGGTAGTTGGGGGAGATGATGCCGTCTTCCATGGTCACCTGCGTGCGCGGGGTTCCCTGGGGGGTTTTGAGGGATTTGTTCTTACCCGGCTGTGCCTGGTAGAGTCCCAGCAGGTATGATTTCGTGGTGAAGTTGTTCTCCTGCTGCTGGCTTTGGAGGCCTTGCTTGGCAATAAAGCCTTTTTGCATCAGGGCCCCTTCGTTCACACGGTCCGTACGCCACAGGCAGAAATCGTTGGCCTGCTGCCAGCTGACGCCGACAACGGGATAGTCGTTAAAGCCCGGGTGGCGGAAATAGT
>JAQBNP010000282.1 GCA_028288515.1 Flaviaestuariibacter sp.
TGCACATCTGTTAAATCGACATTCTTGCGATTGTATTCGCGGTAGCCATACAGCGCCACGATCGCGGCGACAACAAGAAAGACGAGATGCAGGATCCGTTTCATAATGAATCTTTATTGCAACGCAGATACGTGGCGGGGCTGAAAAGGTTGTCTTAGCGGACGTTGGAGCCGTTGATGGTGAGCGAATCGGGGTTCACCAAAATCAGTTTGCCATCAGGCTGCTCGGCGGTCAGGATCATGCCCTGGCTCTCGATGCCACGCATCTTGCGTGGTGCGAGGTTGGCCACGACGATCACCTGCTTTCCGACAAGTGACTCCGCCGAAAAATGTTGCGCGATACCCGACACGATCGTTCTTTGGCCGGCGCCAAGATCCACGGAAAGTTTCAGGAGCTTGTCGGCCTTCTCCACCTTTTCGGCAGCGGTGATCGTGCCGATGCGGAGGTCGAGCTTTGCGAAGTCGTCGTACTGGATCTCTGCGATCGCCTTCGTTGTGTCAATTGAAGAAGTTGGCGCGGGCGCTTCCGCTTGTTGCGCGGGCTGGGGGTTATTTTTTTCCTGTTCCATTTTTGATTTTTCAAGTCCTGCTTTCAATTTTTCAACCTGGTAAGACACCTCGCTGTCATCGATCTTTCGGAAAAGAAGCTCTGGCGCGCGCAGCGAATAGCCGACACTGAGAAGCTTCATCGAGCCGGCATTCTCCCAGTCCAGCATCTTGTCCACCACTTTCATCAGGTGGCACATCTTACGCGCGGTGTTGGGGAGAAACGGGTTGATGAAAACGGCAAGGTTTGCACAAAGCTGGAGACAGAGGTGAAGACAGTTGTCGATCTCCGCCTGCGCTTCGGCCGTCACCGCGCCATGGGCATCGACGGTTCGGGCTTTGATCCAGGGCTCTTTTTCCTGCATGTAGCGGTTGCCCGTCCGTGCAATGTCGATGACCAGGAACAGGGCGTCGCGGAACTTATATTCTTCGAGCAGCGTCTCGATGCGTGCCTTGGCTGTTTTGATGTCGGCGATGAGGTTGTTGTCTTTCGGTTCGGCTTTATCGTTATGATACTTCGGCACCTTTCCGCCGGTCAGCTTGTGCATCAGCACGAACGTTCGGTTGACAAAATTGGCGAAGATGGACACGAGCTCGCTATTCACCGCGTCCTGGAATCCTTTCCATGTGAACTCGCTGTCCTTGGTTTCCGGAAGGATGGAGATGAGGTAGTAACGCAGGCAATCGGCCAGCTGGGGACCGCCGTTCTCTTTTTTGATGAAGTCGTCGATATAGTCCTGCATGTCCAGCTTCCACGCCCGGCTGGTGCTCATCTTGTCGCCTTCGAGATTCATGAACTCGTTTGCCGGAACGTTTTCCGGTACGATATAGCCATGAAGCCTGAGCATGAGTGGGAAGATGATGCAGTGAAACACGATATTATCCTTGCCGATAAAATGCACCAGCTTGGTCTCTTTGTCGAGCCAGTACGGCTTCCAGTCTTTCCCTTCGTTGAGGGCCCATTGCTTGGTGGCGCTCACATAGCCGATCGGCGCGTCGAACCAAACGTAGAGGACCTTGCCGGCAGCATCGGCGAGGGGAACCTTCACACCCCAGTCGAGGTCGCGTGTCACAGCGCGGGGCTGCAGGCCCGCATCGATCCAGCTTTTGCACTGACCGAGCACATTGGCCTTCCAGTCGTGGCCGTGCGTGCCCAGGATCCATGAGCGCAGCCAGTCCTCGTGCTTGTTGAGCGGAAGGTACCAGTGTTTCGTTGCTTTCTTCACGGGTGCGCCGCCGCTGAGTGTGCTGACGGGGTTGATGAGCTCATCGGGACTAAGCGAGGTTCCGCATTTCTCGCACTGGTCGCCATAAGCGCCATTGAACCCGCAGTTGGGGCAGGTTCCCTTGATGTAGCGATCGGCGAGAAAGGTCTGCGCCGCTTCGTCATAGTATTGCTCGCTTTCGATGATCTCGAGGTCGCCCTTGTTATTGAGATCGGTGAAAAATTCCTGTGCCGTCTCGTGGTGGATCGGGTTGGACGTCCGGTCGTAGATGTCGAAGGAGATCGACAGGTCTTCGAAATTCTCCTTCATGATCACGTGGTACTTGTCGATGATCGCCTGGGGTGTTGTGCCTTCCTTCATGGCCTGGATCGGGATGGCCGTGCCGTGCTCGTCGGACCCGCAGACGAAGACGACGTCGCGCTTTTGCGCACGCAGGTAGCGCACGTAGACGTCGGCCGGAATATAGGCGCCAGCCAGGTGCCCGATATGCTTCTGGCCATTGGCATAGGGAAGGGCCGATGTGATCAAATAGCGTTTGGGTACTGTTCTTTCTGCTGTCCGTTTCGTGTCCTGTTCCGTCATCGATTCGTTGATTTGCGACAGGCGTCGGCGCCTGTCCATTGTTGCCGGTTAGATCGGCGCTCCAAAAATACCGCAAAGCCGTCGAACGGGAATGCGATCCCGGCACATGGCGTAAATTGTGGGCAGATGATGAACCGTAAACATTTCCTGGCATCGGCAGGCGCGCTGGCTGCCGGCGCTTTCCTTTCAAAGGCGTCGCAGGCGGCGGTCCAGGACCCAGGACCCAAAAGCGAAGCGTTCAGGAGACCGCCATCGCTGAAGCCTGGCGATACCATCGCGATTACATCTCCTGCGGGTACGATCACTGTTGCCGAGCTGACGCCCGCCGTGGCCGTTCTGGAAAGCTGGGGCTTCAAGGTGCGCCTGGGTAACACGATCGGAAAGAAGGACTTCACGCTCGGCGGCACCGATGCCGAGCGCGCGGCCGACCTCCAGGCGCTGCTCGACGACCCTTCCGTCAAGGCCATCATGTGCGCCCGCGGCGGCTACGGGTCCGTCCGCATCGTCGACCATCTCGTGTGGGACCGCTTCCGCAAGCACCCGAAATGGGTCATCGGCTTCAGCGATATCACGGTCCTGCTGAACCATATTCATACGGTTTGCCGCACAGCCGCGATCCATTCAAAAATGTGCAACTCGTTCCCGGACGACTGGTCGAAAGCCGAGCCGATCCAGGTGGAGACGATCCTCTCCATCCGCGACGCGCTCGAAGGGAGGAAGCTGTCCTACGAGGCGGCCGTCAACCCTGCCAACAGGCCCGGCACAGCAGCCGGCATCCTTGTGGGCGGCAACCTGAAGACCATCGAGTCCCTCGCCGGCAGCGCAACGGATCTTACCACGACCGGCAAGATTTTGTTTGTCGAAGACACGGGTGAATACCTGTACAGCATTGACCGCATGTTCTGGAACCTGAAGAGGTCGGGCAAGCTGGACCGCCTGAAAGGCCTTGTGGTTGGCGGTTTCAAGGTAAAGCCTGATGATCCCGGAGATGAGTTCGGGCGCACCGTGCAGGACATTGTGCTTGACCGCGTAAAAACCTTTCGATATCCTGTCTGCTTCGATTTTCCTGTCGGCCACCAGCGTGCTAACTTCGCCCTTGTGTGTGGCGTCCGGCACCTGTTATCCGTGGCCGCCGACAAAGTGACCTTAACCCAATCTGCATGAGCAAGATCCCACCTTATCTCAAAGCCGGCGATACGATCGGCATCACTGCCCCGTCCGGCTTCATGGCCATTGAAAAGCTCCAGGCCTGCATCGATACGCTCCAGAACTGGGGGTATACCGTGAAGCTCGGCGAGACCACTCACAGTGAATCACAAACGTATTTCTCGGGGACCGATGAGGAGCGCGCGTCCGATCTGCAGGACATGCTGGACGACCCGGAGGTGAAAGCGATTCTTTGCGCGCGCGGTGGGTATGGAATGAGCCGCATTGTCGATCGCCTCAACTTCAAGCGTTTCCGCCGCCACCCGAAATGGGTCATCGGCTTCAGCGACATCACGGTACTGCACGCGCATATCCTGAGACAATACGACATTGCCACGTTGCATGCCCCGATGGGTGCTGCGTTCAATGAGGGACTTGACGATAACCCCTACCTGGCCTCGTTCCGAAAGGCGATCGAAGGAGAGCCGCTTGTGTATGCCTCGCCGGCACACGCACAGGACAGGCACGGCAGCGTGCGTGGTGAGCTGGTGGGCGGGAACCTGAGCCTCATTGCGCATCTCGTCGGGTCCGATTCCGATCTGAAAACAAAGAACCGGATCCTTTTCCTCGAGGATATTGGGGAGCACCTTTACGCAATTGATCGCATGATGCTGCAGCTGAAGCGGAGCGGGCGGCTCGACCGGCTGAAGGGCCTAGTGGTCGGAGGTTTCACGGACTGTAAGGACACGGAGCGGCCATTCGGAGCCACGGTGGAGGAGATCATAAGGTCACATATCGAAACTGACCGGTTCCCCGTTTGCTTCGGGTTCCCGGTCAGTCACGAAAAAGAGAATGTTGCCTTGAAGATCGGTGTGCTTCACCAGCTCGATGTAGCTCCTTCGGGCACGACGCTCAAAGAGGTCCGCTGATCAGTCGAGCCTGCTGAAATAACTGCGGAGACGATAGCGCAGGTCGCTGCCGATCTCGTCCATCACGCGGTCTTCCACTTCTTCGTCGCGCATGTCCACGCGGTCGCGTTTGCCCATCGCATCTCTTTCCGTGCTGCTCAGGGCGCGGATGTCCCCGCGGAAATCGCTGTACTCCTGTACCCACTGGTATTCGCCGCTCATCCGGTCACTCCACAGCACGCGGCCCTGCGCATCGAGGACGGTCAGGTATAGGTCGCCACCGGATGTATAAATGCGCTTCGTGGTTTCGATGGTCGCTAAGACGACGCCGTACTGTTTGACGACCGAGTCAGCCCGGTAGACGATCTCTTTTACCACAACCTCGCGGCTGACGGTGCGTGACCTGGTCTCATCGGAGGGCCTGTTGAGGTCGATGCGGCCAAGGCGCAGCTCGATCACCTGGTCGGGTACGATCCGGCGGGCACGCGCTTCGTCTTCGGAGTGAAGCTGGATGAATTCGCTGGCGGCGGCGTAGCGGACATCGCGCATCATCTTCTCTTCGAACGCATGAAGGCGGTAGGAGGCGAGGGCATACCTGCTGCCAAAAGGCGCCTGCACCGACGTGACCACGATATGGATCACGGCAGCGTCAAATGCGGTCTGCATCCGGCTGCGCGTCAGGGCGTCGTCCTGATAGCGGAGGGCTGTTTTAAATTCACGGTAGGCTGCCTGGTAGGCTTTCTTGTCATCCTTGTCCATCTCCGCCAGCCCTTTATCGACGTGGGCCTCCGCTATTTTCTGGCCATAGGTCGATACATAGCTTGCATAGTCCGCTGCCTTCACGAGGGTGACCAGGGAAGGGTAGGGGCGGACGGTTTCGTAGAGGGATTGCAGGCGACGGTATTCGTTGTAGATGGCCTCGTAATCGGCGCCAGCCGACAGGGAGCGGATCCGTGACTCGGATACGTCAACCGCGTTGCGGTAGGCTGCCTGCAGAAGCGCGCGGGTCTCGCCATCGGCGGGATCCTTCTGCAGTTTTTTGACGGAATAAGAGACGGCGTCAGCATAGTTTCCTTTGTCGTACGAACTTGTGGCGGCCTTGCCCGCGGAGCGGCATGAAAAGAGAAAACAGCCGGCAATAAAGACGAGGGTGTAAAATTTTATCATGGTTCAGGCTTTGAACGTCAGACGCAAAACACGACCCAATGCGACCAGCTCTGCCGTAGTTTAAGCGAAAATTAACAACCGGCTTTATTCAACGCGCTTCAGTTTCAAAGTTGTCACAGGTGATACGATGAGCGGGAATTTCTCCACGATGACCGTGCTGGCGTCGAGCCCGAAGCCGCGCTCTTCCGAGAGGCTCACGTCCTTCAGCCAGAAATGGAAATTCATGATGAAGCGCTCGAAGATGGGCAGCTCATTATCCTGGCTCAAATATTTTTCCATCACGATAAAAGTGAAGTCGCCCACGATATTGCTGCGCTCGAGGCTCTCGTAGCGGCTCGTGATATTCACCTCGCGGTTCTTCACAAGATCCTCAACAACCTTGCGGAACATGAGGTTGATGCGCGGCTCCACCCGGAAGCCAAGACGGAACTCCACACGGATGATATCGTTCGGAATGATGTGATCCACCTTGTATTCCATGGTGTACGGCTCGTCGAGTGTGTCCACATGGATCAGCCAATAGATATCTGCGCGCTTGGGCTTTTTGTTGAGGATCGAATAAACGATCTTATGCTCGATCTCCTTTGGGTTGTCCGCGCTTGTGAGGTACACGAGGTGCGTGGAATATTTGGGCACGGACCGGTCGTTGCTCAGCTCCTGGATCTTAGGAATGTAGTGCTCCAGCCGAACAAATTCAACGTAGCGGTTCTTGATCTTGCGCGCCCGGAACCAGATATACATGACGAGGAACATCATTCCCGCGATCAACAGCGTGATGTAGCCACCGTGCATAAACTTCTGCAGCAGGGCAATGAGGAAGAATGTTTCGACAAAGGCATAGAAGATCAGGAACAGCCAGATGTAGGCCGACTTGACACGGCGCAGGATGAGGAAGTTGGAGAAGAGGATGGTCGTCATCAGCATCGTGACGATGATGGCCAGCCCGTACGCTGCCTCCATCCGCTCCGACGTGCGAAAGACCAGGACGACGCCAACACATCCGACGAACATCAGCACGTTGAGCGACGGGATGAACAGCTGGCCGCGGGCCTCGGACGGGTAGCGGATCTTGAGCTTCGGCCAGAGGTTGAGCCGCATCGCCTCACTGATGAGGGTGAATGATCCGGAGATCATCGCCTGGCTTGCGATGATCGCGGCCAGCGTGGCAATGATGACACCGGGGATGATAAACCACTGCGGCATGAGGTCGTAAAAGGCGTTGATGCCCGACTGGGCCTTGAACTCTTTCGTAATGGCGACGCCCGTATGATTGGCCAGAAGAGAGGCTCCCTGGCCAAGATAATTGAGGATGAGGCAGGACTTTACAAAGGCCCATGAGACCCGGATATTTCCCTTGCCGCAATGCCCGAGATCGCTGTAAAGCGCTTCCGCGCCCGTTGTACAGAGAAAGACGGCGCCGAGCAGCCACAGAGCTTTCGGGTAGGTGCTCAAAAACTCGATGGCATAATACGGGTTGAAGGAGCGGAGGATCGCCAGGTCGTCGGCAAGGTGAACAATCCCCAGGATGGCCAGCATCGAGAACCAGATTCCCATGATCGGGCCGAAGAACTTGCCGATGGATGCTGTTCCAAATTGCTGCAGGAAGAAAAAGAGACAGACGATGACCAGCACGATGACAATGATGATCGTTTGCCCGTGCGCTGCCGCGGCCTCCGTAGCCTGCAGCAGGGTTTGTCCGGGGAGCTGGTGGACTTCCGGCTGGGGGAAGAACGGCAGCTTGCGGAGACCTTCCACCGCCGATGTGATCGAGATCGGCGGCGTGATGATGCCGTCTGCGAGCAGGGCGGCCCCGCCGATCATGGCAGGCAGAACGAGCCATCGCTTGTGGCGGCGGACCAGGGCGTAGAGCGCGAACGTGCCGCCCTCCCCCTTGTTATCTGCGCGCAGAACCAGCCAGACATATTTGACCGTGGTTTGAAGGGTAATGGTCCAGATGATACAGGAAAGGCTCCCGATGATGAGCGTCTCGTCGATCACGTGCCCGTTGATGATGGCGTTGAAGACGTACAGCGGCGAGGTGCCGATATCTCCATAGATGATGCCCAGTGCGACAACGAGACCCGCTAAGGTCACTCGGTTAAGCGGTATTTTCACCAGCGTGATGATTTGGGTTAAGGTCGGCCGTTCTGTGTTTCTCTGCCTACAAAACAGATGTTAAATGTAAGGGGTATTCGGGGAAGCGATACCAAATTTCAGTGTCAGACGTTCTGAAAGGCGGCGTGCATTGCTGCCCGATTTTTTAACCGTCTCCGGCAGAAACCACTAATTTTAAGCAGGTAAATTTTTGTTCATGAACCCATTCCGGTGCTTTCTTTTTTTGTGCCTTGCTTTTTACGGCGGAAAGGCAGCCGCCCAGCGGATCGTGTATTCGGATTATGACCGTGATGAGAACCGCCGCACGACCTTCGAGGTCATCGGCAAGGTGTCCGGAAACTTCCTGGTCTACAAGAATGCCCGCAACCGCAGCTATATAACGGTGTACGACAACGATATGAAGCAGATCGGACGCGAGGACCTGAAGACCCTGCCCGATGACCGGCTCATCAATATTGATTTCTTCCCGTATGCAGACCATGCCTGGCTGATCTACGAGTACCAGAAGAAAAGCGTGGTCTACTGCAATGCCATTCAGGTGAACGGACGCGGCGAGCAGGTCGGAGACCCGGTCGAGCTCGACACATCGCATA
>JAQBNP010000009.1 GCA_028288515.1 Flaviaestuariibacter sp.
TCGATCTTTCACGGGCTGCTTCTGCTCCTCTGTGTCGCCTTTCTCCCCCTTCTTCTCAACCGTATTCCCAATGCGGCGCTGGCAGCCGTTCTCATTTACACCGGCTACAAGCTCGCCAGGCCGTCGCTCTTCCGGTTGCATTACAAAAAGGGCTGGGACCAGTTCCTCCCGTTCATCATCACCATCGCCGCAATCCTGCTGACGGACCTGCTCAAGGGTGTCGTCATTGGCATTGGCGTGGGATTGTTTTTCGTGCTGCGCAGCAATTTCAGGACGGCCGTCATGATCGTTCACGATGCAAACAAGTACCTGTTCCGGTTGCGCAAGGACGTGTCGTTCATGAACAAGCCGATCATCAAGAACAAGCTGGAAGAAGTGCCGGCAAATGCGTCGGTGCTGATCGATACGAGCCGGGCCGATTTCATCGACCAGGATGTCGTGGAAACGATCGAGGATTTCATGAAGCATGCGCACCTGAAGAATATCCGCGTGGAGCTGAAATGCAATCCCCAGAAAGAGCAGGGGTTCAACGCTTCTTCCTTTCAACCGGCTTTTGCGGTTTCGAATTGAGCCGGCATTCAAAATAACCAATACTTTTATTCAACCTTTTAATCGACGCACTATGATGTCATACGAAAAGCTTTTACTTGAGAACAAGGCATGGGCACAGGAAATGGTCCTGGACGACCCCGACTATTTCAACCGTCTCTCCCAGCTTCAAACACCGGAGTTTCTCTGGATCGGCTGCAGCGACAGCCGTGTGCCGGCAGACCGGATCACACAAACGCAGCCCGGCGAGATCTTCGTTCACCGCAACGTGGCCAACCTGGTGGTGAATACCGATGTGAACCTGCTGGCAGTGCTCGACTACGCCGTGACGCACCTGAAGGTGAAGCACGTGATCGTCTGCGGCCACTACGGCTGCGGCGGCATCAAGGCTGCGGCAACGCAAAGCGATATGAAGCCCGTCCTCAACATGTGGCTGCGAAACATCAAGGATGTGATGCGGCACCACAAACAGGAGCTGGACGGCATCGCGGATGAAGAGCAGCGCACCGACCGCCTCGTGGAGCTCAACGTACAGGAGCAGGTGTATAACCTGGCGAAGACGACCATCATCCAGCGGGCCTGGAAACGGGAAGAGCGACCCGACCTGCACGGATGGGTCTACGGCCTCAAGGACGGCATCATCAAGCCCGTCTATGAAATGAAGGCCGGTACGCATATCGACCCCGTATACGAATACGACAACCTGTAGGTGCACCATACACCAGACCTTAGCGAGCCGGCGATCCGGCTCGCTTTTTCTTGCCTTGTCACCGCGGCCCGCCTGCATCTCGCGGTCTTTTTGTAGGTTTGTCACATGGCGATCGACGTGAAGAACCTGACCAAGAAGTATGGCGAGCAGACGGCTGTGAACGGCATCTCCTTCACGGTACAGGCCGGCGAGATCGTTGGCTTCCTCGGCCCGAACGGGGCTGGAAAAAGCACGACGATGAAGATGATCACGGGCTATCTCGAACCTGATGGCGGAGCCGCCACTGTGGCCGGTATCGACGTCGCGCGTGACCCGCTTGCCGCCAAGAAAAAGATCGGCTACCTGCCGGAGTCCAACGCACTTTACTACGATATGTACGTTCGGGAGTATCTCTCGTTCGTCGCCGACATGCACGGCGTTGCGCAGAAGAAAACCAAAGTCGAGGATGTGATCGCGCTGACCGGTCTCACACCGGAAAGCAGCAAAAAGATCGGCCAGCTTTCGAAGGGCTACAAGCAGCGGGTTGGACTTGCGGCAGCCCTCATCCACGACCCCGAGGTATTGATCCTTGACGAGCCGACAAGCGGACTCGACCCCAACCAGATCATCGAGATCCGCAATGTCATCCGCGACCAGGGCCGGAACAAGATCGTGTTGTTCTCCTCGCATATCCTCCAGGAAGTGGAAGCCATCTGCAACCGCGTCATCATCATCAATAAGGGATCGATCGTGGCGGATGACAGCCTGCAAAACCTGCAGAGCCGCTCCGGGGCGACAACGGTCCGGGTTTCGTTTGCCGAAGCCCTTGAGCCCGAATGGCTGCGGCGCGTCGCCGCCGTTCGATCCGTCGAAAAGCTGGAGGGAAACGCATGGGCTTTGCAGACCGACGACCCGGAGGCCGTCCGTCGGGGCCTGCTCGAGCTTTCGCTCGATCAGAAACTCAACATCGTCTCGCTGCAGACCGGCAGTGAAAGCCTCGAAGCCGTTTTCCGATCCCTCACGGCCGCGAAGTAGGCCTGTTTTGCCGCATGCCGCGAAGTCCGTTTCTTTGCACCTCGATCGCTGCTTTTCCAAACCACCGCAGGGGGATCACGTCTTCGCGAAGCAGTCTCTCCCGTGCACATCAACCAGCAAAACCTTTTTACGATATGAGTTATATAGCCGAAATCTTTGCCAGACAGATCCTTGACAGCCGCGGAAATCCAACCGTTGAAGTGGATGTCATCACCGACGAAGGCGCCATGGGGCGGGCTGCCGTGCCCAGCGGTGCGAGCACCGGTATCCATGAAGCCGTAGAACTTCGGGATGACGACAAGAAGGTGTATGTCGGCAAGGGCGTGCTGAAGGCAGTGGCAAATGTCAACAAGACGATCGCCCCGGAGATCATCGGCCTCGACGTTTCCGACCAGACGGGCATTGACGCCCTGATGATCGAGCTGGACGGCACCGAGAACAAAGGCAAGCTGGGCGCCAACGCGATCCTCGCCGTCAGTATGGCGGTTGCCAAGGCTGCTGCCGAGGAGGCCTCTCTCCCCCTCTATCGCTATATCGGCGGTACGAACGCGAAGACATTACCAGTGCCCATGATGAATATCCTGAACGGCGGCGCTCATGCCGACAACAAGATCGACTTCCAGGAATTCATGGTGATGCCTGTCGGTGCGACCTCCTTCAGTGAAGGCCTCCGCTGGGGTGTCGAGATCTTCCACGCGCTGAAGACTGTGCTGAAGAAGAAGGGCTACAGCACCAATGTTGGCGATGAAGGCGGCTTCGCGCCCAATATCGGCTCCAACGAAGAAGCCATCGAGACCGTACTGACAGCCATCGATGCGGCGGGCTACAAGACGGGCTCGCAGGTCATGATCGCGATGGATGCCGCCAACAGCGAGCTTTACAAGAACGGCAAGTATATCTTTCATAAAAGCGATGGCAAAACGCTGACATCCGATGAGCTCGTTGCTTATTGGGCGAACTGGGTGCGCCAGTATCCGATCTGCTCGATCGAGGACGGAATGGCCGAAGACGACTGGGATGGATGGAAAGCGCTGACGGAAGCCGTGGGCGACAAAGTACAGCTCGTGGGCGACGACCTGTTCGTGACGAACGTGAAGCGCCTGAAGCAAGGCATTGACAGGAAGATCGCGAACGGCCTGCTCGTAAAGGTGAACCAGATCGGAACCATCACCGAGACGATCAATGCCGTGACCATGGCGCAGCACTCAGGCTATAACACGATCATGAGCCACCGCAGCGGTGAGACCGAGGACAACACGATTGCCGACCTGGCCGTGGCGCTGAATTGCGGGCAGATCAAGACAGGATCCGCCTCGCGCTCCGACCGCATGGCCAAATACAACCAATTGATCCGCATCGAAGAATTGCTCGGCAGCTCCGCCTACTACCCCGGCGCAACGCTTCGCTTCGGTAACTGATTCGAAAAGCCACCGACCCGGTGGCTTTTTTAAATGCCATCCATGAACATCGATACAAGTCTTCTTTCGGGCTCTTTTGTTACCCTGGACATCCTGAAGCCGGAGGATCTGCCGGCCCTGCGCTTGCTGGCGCGCGACGGGCGCATCTGGGAGTACACAAAAACGCTGCTGATCAACGATACATACGACGAGCAGTTTGACAGCTATGCGGCGGCGGCCCTGGACCCGCGGAATACGGGCGGGCAGGTCAGCTTCGTCATGCGTGAGACGGCCACCGGCGAGCTGATGGGGATGACGCGCTACTACCGCCTCGAGCCCGCGCACAAGCGGGTGAGCATCGGCTATACCTGGTATGCGCCGACCTGGTGGGGCCGGGTGCACAACAAAGAATGCAAGCTTCTCCTGCTGCAATACGCCTTTGAAACACTAGGGTTCCAGCGCGTGGAGTTCGAAGTGGCGCACCAGAACCTGCGGTCGCAAAAAGCGGTGGCCAAGATCGGCGGCGTCAAGGAAGCGGTGCTGCGCAAGCACGGGCTGCATGCCGATGGAACGGTTCGCGATACGGTCGTGTTCAGTGTCATCGATGACGAATGGCCCTCCGTGAAGGCAAACCTGCAGGCGCTTGTTGCCGCCGGGGACAGGGCAGCAGAAAAGGCCCGCTGACGGTCGGAATTTTTTCTATCTTCGATCCGTCGTATGAAGCTGCTTACCGGCATACCATCTTTCCTTCGCAATAAATATTTTATTGCCACCATCCTGTTCGCGGCATGGGTCCTTTTCTTCGACCGCAATGATTTCTTCGCGCAGCGCGACCGGCAAACCGAGCTTCATAACCTGCAGCAAAGCAAGGCCTGGTATACGAAGGAGATCAAGGAAGAGCGGCGCTTCGCCGAAGACCTGAAGAGCAACCCCGCCACCATCGAAAAATTTGCACGCGAGAAGTACGGCATGAAGCGCGACAACGAGGACCTCTTCCTGATCCAGCCGGCAAGCTCTACAGAAAAACCCTGATCCATTGCACAATAAGCGGCCCCCCGCTTCGTTTATAGCGTATACAACCGAACACCACCGTCCACATTTAACGGAATAATCAAGGCTATATGCACCAGTACACACCAGAGGATCTTTTGCGCTACCTGTATAAGGAAATGACTGCTGACGAGGTCGTTGCTATGGAAGAAGAACTCCCCCGAAATTGGGCCTTACGTGAAAAACTCGCCGTTCTCAAAACATCGCAGGAACGCCTCAACCGCATCGTCGAATCGCCACGTACCGAGGTGGTGCTGAACATCCTGCGGTATGCCGCCTCCACGGAAAAGATCGTTTCCTGATCCTTTCCTGTGACACTTTCTGTTTCCCCTCACCAGCTCCGGCCTTTGGCGCCGTTGGCGTTCGCTTCCTAACTTGCGGTTGTTTTTATGACCCGCAAACAACGCTTTGACTTTACCATCCAGTATTTCGAGGAGGTGATGCCCAACCCGGAGACGGAGCTTCTTTACGACAGTACCTACCAGCTCCTGGTCGCCGTCATCCTGTCCGCCCAGTGCACCGATAAGCGGGTGAACATGACCACGCCGGCCCTGTTCGAGCGTTACCCAGATATACCGGCGCTGTACAACGCCGATTACGAGGAGCTGTTCTCCTATATCAAAAGCATTTCATTTCCCGGCAATAAAACGCGCCACCTCCTGGGGATGGCCAAGGTCGTGACCGAAACATTCGGCGGGGAGATCCCGATGACTGTAGAACAATTGGTACAACTGCCCGGGGTCGGGCGCAAAACTGCCAACGTCATCACCTCTGTGATCGACAACCAGCCAAATATGGCAGTCGATACACATGTGTTTCGGGTTGCCGCGCGGATCGGGCTGACCGTTGGTGCGAAAAACCCGCTTCAAACCGAGCAGCAGCTCGTCAAGCACCTGCCTAAAGAGTTGATTTACAAGTATCATCACTGGCTGATCCTCCACGGCCGCTATGTCTGTGTTGCCCGCCGCCCCAAATGTGAAGAGTGCGGATTGAAGCCTGCCTGCACGTATTTCGAGAAGGTCATGCGGTTCGAGATCGATGCCTGAGGCTCATCTATACCGTTCATTTTGCTTTTTAGCGGATTTTAACAAGCCCGGCTGTGGGATTCGCCGGTTTGGTTCCTGACTTGCATAGAAAGGATGTACACTGCCCGGCGCTGACTGCCCAAACTGCGTGTTCCCTTTTATGACCACCATTGCGAATCCTGACTTCAACAGCCTCCTGTCGCTCAAGCCTCTCGTATCCGTACTTAAGAAAATGATCGCCGAGGGAAAGCCCGGCGCGCGGCGTCTTTACCAGGACCTGCTGCGCGATCTCGAGGAAAAGCCCGAGCTCCTCGCGCCTCTCAGCGATGCCGACGCGCTGCTCCCCCACCTCGAGTTGGTGGAAACCCTGCTGTCGACCATCTTTCCGCCGAGCACCGCCGCCAATGAAGGCATGCACGCGGTTTGCTTCCCCTTCTCTGCCGAGACCGTTTTTGCATCGCCCGCCTTCCGCGACCAGTTCCTGACCGGCGGTTCGAACAGCATCTGCGTTCCCGATAATCAAACACATTTCACGATCAACAAGGCCTCGCTCAACCTGGCCTATGACCTCATCCTCCGGAAATTCTACGGCTGGGACCTGTCGGCCATCGCGGCCTCCGTACACCCGTTCACGGACCCCGAGACCGGCCTTACGAAATACCTCGAGCTGAAGATGAATGCCCAGTTCGTGGATGTCAGGCAGGTGAACAAGGAATTCACATTGCCAGCCAGCTATACCGTACAGCGATCACTCGACGTCGATGACCTGCGCGATACGTTCCCGATCGAAAACTTCCAGTTCGAAGGCGTCATCGTGATCGATGTGACCGACGTGACAAGCGAGCAGGTGATCCAGCGCATCAAGAATGACCTCCTGGACACGAACGCCTTTACAGATGGCACCGTGTTCGATTCGCTGCAGAAGAATATCCAGACCTTTCTCGGTGCGCCTGACGTATCCGTGGGCATTACGCCGTTCTTCAAGATCAACGGCTACTACCATTTCTCAGACCTTCACGACAAGCACAGCATCCTGTTCAGCAGCTCCGAAGTGAAAGAAAACAAGCGGGCGATCAGCGAGCTTTGCCAGGACCTTTTTCGCGACGCGACGCAGCCGTTTTTGTTCCAGACCGTGTCCAGCCAGGTCAGCACGCGAAACGACCTGATGACCTATTACTACGGGCAGGGCACCCGAAGCCTGATCCTGTGCCCCCTCAAGTGCGACGACGGCCAGCTGATCGGACTCCTCGAGATCTGCAGCACGGAACCGGGTCGACTGAAATACAAGCATCTTTCCCGCATTCAATCTGCCGTTCAGGTGTTTACCCTGGCACTGGAGAAAAACCTCGAAAGCCTCGACCTGCAGATCGACAAAACGATCAAGGAGCATTTCACGTCCATCCAGCCGGCGGTTGAATGGAAGTTCACCGAAGCGGCCTTCAATTTCCTGCAGCATCGCCAGGTGAATGAATCGGCAACGCTTCCTTCCATTACATTCAACGACGTCTATCCCTTATATGCCGCGATCGATATCAAGAATTCTTCGCAGGAGCGGAATACGTCCATCCAGCAGGACCTGCTCGAGCAGTTGCACCTTGCCCATGCCGTGTTGCTGAAAGCAAATGGCAAGGGAGAATTTCCGCTGCTCCGCGAGATCCAGTTCAAGCTTGAGAAATACATTGCCGCCTCTTCGGACAGCCTTCTCTCCGAGGACGAGATGATGATCTATGAGTTCCTGCAGCGCGATCTCGAAGCCCTGTTCCGCCACCTCCAGGAGAGCCGGCCGGACCTGAACGATGTGATCCAATCCTACTTCGGCGCGCTCGACGGGCAGAAGAAGATCCTGTATCGTCACCGCAAGCAATACGAAGATTCAGTGACGAAGATCAACGATACGCTGGACCGCTTCATTGACCGCGAGCAGGCACAGATGCAGCAGATCTACCCGCATTATTTCGAGCGCTACGTGACCGACGGGATCGACTTCAATGTCTATATCGGGCAATCGCTTGCGCCACACCAGCCGTTCCATGACATCTATGTGTCGAACCTTAAGATGTGGCAGCTGACGCTTCTTGTAAAAGCGGCAAGGTTGACGCATGCGCTGGAAAAGCGCCTGTCGCTTCCCCTTCAGACAACGCAGCTGATCCTGGCTCACTCCGTTCCACTTTCGATTTCCTTCCGTCAGAAGGAGCGCAAGTTCGACGTTGACGGCGCCTACAATATCCGCTACGAGATCGTCAAGAAGCGGATCGATAAAGTGCATACGGCCGAGGGTGAGCGACTGACGCAGCCCGGCAAGATCGCCATCGTCTATTCCCAGCAAAAAGAGCTGAATGAATACCTCGAATACATTGAATACCTGCAGGCTGAAAACCTCCTCGGGGGCGACATCGAGTACCTCGACCTCGAAGAGCTGCAAGGAATCAGCGGACTGAAAGGACTTCGCCTCCAGGTCATGTACAATGGCGATCCGGCGCCCAAGCCGGAGCTGTCTAAGGTGACCTCGAAAGAGCTGCTGAATAAGTAAGCTTGCTTGATCTTTCATAAAGAAGCCCCGCTCAGTTGAGCGGGGCTTCTTTATGATGGCGCGAGGAAACGTTAGAAATAAAATCCGAATGTGATCAGCGGAAGCGCCTTCTCTTCTTCAGACCACGCGAGCGAGCCGCTGAGCACGAAACGCTTCACGGGAGCAACCCAGATGCCTCCGCCATAGCCGGCATGCCAGTGCGGTGCAGACTCACCGTTGATATACACACGGCCGATATCGTAAAACGCATTCAGGCCGATGGAGCCGGGGAAGAGGTAGGTACTGAAATCGGAAACCTTGAAGCGCAGCTCGTTGTTGCTGTACATGATCGTTTCGCCGGCAAAGCGGTCGCGGCGATAGCCACGCAGGTTCTCGATGCCGCTGAGGTAATAGGCCTGCGGTACCTCGAGCTTTTTGCTGAATACATGGCCATAGCCGAAACGCGTTGCGAGAACGAAGCGCGGGTAGCTGAACAGGCTCGAATAAATGCGCATGTCGATATCGGCGCGGGTCACGTTGCTGCTGTACTTATTGAGGCCCAGCATCGGGCGGGCGTTGACGTTAAGCGCCAGGCCCCGGATCGGAAGGATCTTGTTGTCGCGCGAATCGATGTCCAGCTTCAAATGCAGGCCGGCATACGCTTTGGCGCGGTACAGGACTGTCGGATCGACACCGGTGACGCCGCCCGGCTGGCTCACGAAGTGGCCTTCGTTGTTGCGCATTCCGAGGTTGAAGTATTGGTACGTCAGTCCGTAGTTGAGGCGCATCCAGGATTGAAGCTGGCGGCGGAGCATGACCGAAACGTCAGCTATGTCGTAGCGGATCCGGTAGAACTGTTCTCCCTTGGGGTTGTCGCGGACATAAGGCGTTTTGTTGCCGAAGCCAAAGAAGTTGGTCACGTTGATCGGCGCGCGGAAATCGGCCCGCACGGTCAAATCCTCGTGGCCGATGATCTGGATGAAGTCGCCCTCGTAGCGGAACCGGTACGAAGCCGTGCGAACAGCGCGCTGGCCGTTGAAGTAGTGACGGAGCTTGTAGGGTTCCTTCCGAAATCCCTGGTGGAGGATCTCGGCCTGCATTCCGATGTATAATCCATCATCGATATTGTAGGCAAATGAAAGTCCCGGGTGCACGACGTTGTATTTGAAATTGAGGCGATCGAATCGGTTGACCTGCGGATCTTTCGACATCTTGTTCGTGAAGCCGTTGCCGGTGACGACGTTCTTTTCAAACGTTGCATCATAAACGCGGAGGTCCCCGCCGGTTCCGTTGTTGACGAAAGAATCGAGGCCCGCGCCGCCGATCATGCGGACGACGATCGGTGACTTGCCACCCTCGACAACGAACCGATCGTCGGCGCTGAGGCCGTAGAGCTGGATCTCGTGGGTCACCTTCGGATCGAAGGTCCTGTTGTAGATGGTGGAGCTGAGGGCGCCGTTCTTATCGATCTTGTTGACGATCACCTGCACGGTCCGGTCGGGGTTCTTCACGATCCGGAATTGCTCGCGGTCGTTCGAGCCGACGACCGCCACTTCCTTAGAAATGAAGCGGTAGTATTTGAGCATATCCTTCCGGAAATAATTCCGGCGCTCCTTGAGGGTGCTGACGATCTTGTTCATCGCGTACGGCTGTATCTCGCGCGGCTGCTGGCGCAGGGCCCGCTCGATGACCTCGTCTGTCATGGACGTGAGGAAGGAATCGATCTGCTTTTCCCATTGCCCCTGGGAGAGCTCTGTCATAAAGAACCGGTCGAAGTTCCGCGCCGGGCGGTTGAACGTGTTGATGTTGGCGGTCTTTGCCCGGAATCCCTGGATCTCGGGAACAAACCACGGCTTCTTACCGAGCCAGGGAATGAAGCCCTGGTTGACAAAGAAGGCCTGGTCGTGGTCACGCGAGATGGGGTAGTAGATCTTGCCTTTGCCGGTATCGCGCGTGGCCCAGCGCCACTGGTCCTCATGTCGGTCGAAGTCCATGATGAAAT
>JAQBNP010000016.1 GCA_028288515.1 Flaviaestuariibacter sp.
ATGGCGGTGCCGGGAAGACATGAGATGAATCGTTCGTACTTATAAGTCCCATACATGGCCTCGAAACAGGTTGCTGCAAGGGAGGAATGACAGGACGGGATACCGCACCTGCGGACTGGATCCGTATCACGACCGGTTGGCCAGGCAGGGCTCTGCTCTCTCGTCTCTGTTGGCGGATGTTCGTCACGCTTCTTGTCTTTCTTGCCAAAGATCTTATCAAGGAAGCGGCGGATGCCGCTTTTCCTTTTGACAGGTGGCGGTTCAGCTGTCGCCGGCGCGGGTTTCGGCGCGACGCTTTTTAAAGAGTCTTCGATGAATTTCCTTTGAAGCTCTTCCGGCGACCCATACAGTGCCGCGCTGTAAATAAGGCGATGCCGTGCATTCTCCCGGTATACCGGGACGCCCGGCGTATCGATCAGCACGCGTCTTCCCAGTGCCTGCTCTAACTCCTTGTCCAGCGTCGCTGTCCGGCGCCACGAGCTGGCAACCGAGTCGAACGCATAGTATTCTTTCTGCTCGATATCGAAATAAACGTTTGCCCTGGGGTAGAAATAAAATGCCTGCCCTTGGCTGTGGTCCTGCCTGGAGCCGCAACCGGCCATGGTCAAACCAAGGAAGAATAGACAGGTAGCCATTTGACGCATGCCGTACCTCTGTGAATATAGTGCCAGGGTCGGGATCATTGCCGGCTCGTTGTATCTGTGTCTGCCGGCATTCTTCCGATATTCAGTTCTTCGACGAGCCGCTTTGCCGTTGAATCCCCGGCCAGCACAGCTTCCATGAGGAGCTTCGTGCCCTTGAAAACATTTCGCTCGTAGGTGCAGTGCTGGTAATTGTTTATGTCAAGGATATCCGGGTTGTCGGCGAAATAATAAAGGAAACCTAGTGTTCGCTTTGCCGGCGCGTAACCTTTGTCGGCAGCAGCCTGTACCATATTGTACGCTCCGCCGCATTCCACCGAGCCATTCCGCTTTTGCAGTCCGAGGTTGCCTGCCTCGTAGAGCGCTTCGGGCACGCCGCGGGCTGCGAGATCATTGTAGATAACAAGCGCTTCGGGAATACGATTGCGATCGAGAAGCCTTCTTGCTTCGCCGAGCCTTGTGTTGATCTCGGCCGGTGTCGGATCGGCATTGGCGGTAGTTGCCCCCGGATCCCATTGATCGACAGGCACGAGGTCCGCCTTGCGCAGCCATCCTTTCGACAGCTGGCCCCTGCTGTTGCGAAACTCAACGTACACAAACCCGTTCCGCTCGTTTGTAGCCGTAATGATGTCGGCGGAGGGCACCATGTAGGCGTCGCGGCGGCTTGCCGCATTCGGCTCGTCATAAAAATAAGCGCGCGCAGCCAGAACCTTGTATTGCGTGGCCTTTTGGGCTGACTCCGTCCGCGGTGAGACGGCCTGCTCTCCCCCGCTCTTCCTGCCCCATTTATACCAGATGAAAAAAGCGCCGGCCAGCACCGCGACGATGAGCAAAATATAAAAGAGAGAGGAGTTATTTTTCTGGGGCTGGTATAGTTCGGTTGTTGATAACGGTTGGGTGTCGGCATACGCTTCCCGACCGCCTCGCTGTTGCAACTCGGCGACCTGCCGGCGAAGCTGCTCGTTGTCCTGCAGCAGTCGCTGTTTCTCCTGTTGAAGTTGCAGAAGCATGCCGTTGTCCGTAACCGGCATCACCGTCTTGGTGTTTCGCAGCACGATATACTCGTGCAGAACGCGTCCATCCGCAAAGCGACTCTCCGGTTTTTTCTGCAGGCAGATATAGATGGTGTTGACAAGCCATTCAGGCACCTGCATCTCGACTTCCTTCCGCTCTTCCGTCCACGTGTCCGGCAATGCGTTGCGGCGCAGCCCAAGGAGGTCCGGTGGCGGCGTGTCCATGTGCGCGAGCATGACCTTGTTGCGCGCCGTTTCACTTCCGTCCGACAGGGGAAACGGAACCGAACCAGCGAGAAGCTCATAAAGGACGATCCCGAAGCTGTACACATCTGTCTGGAACATGATCTTGCCTTCGCTTTGTTCCGGCGCCATGAACTCGATGGCCCCGGCATGGCGCATGCTCGTGCGGCGCTGCTCATCGGACATCATCGACATGCCGAAATCGAGAAGGATATAATTGCCAGTGGCGATGTTGAACTTAACGTTGTTGGTCTTTACATCGCCGTGCTTCACACTCACCTGGTGGCAATGTGACAAAGCATTGGAGAGCTGGTCAGCGACCCGGATGGCCTCTTTGATGGAGAAGATCGGGTCGTGTGGCGGCTTGAGGAGGTCTTCCAGGTCGGGGCCTTCCACATATTCCATTTCAATGAATGGCAGGGAGCCGGTTTCCGTAATGCCGGAGCTCAGGATCTTCACAACATGCGGGTTGGGCTTCGCATTGACGCGCTTCAGCTTGCTGACCTCATTCTGGAATGCCTGGAAGTGCCGGTCTTCCGGAGACTCGCTGTGGATCGGTGTCGGCAGCAGCTTCACCGCAGTGATGATCTCGCCGATGCGCCTTCCTTTATAAACAGAGCCCTGGCCACCGGTCTTGAGTGCCCCCATATTCTCCAGACCTTCCGTGATCGTAAATACTTTGGCCATGTGGTAAATTTACGGCAGAAGGCCTGCATCCGTTTCAATCGCTGATCCGCTCAAGGTCCTTTTTTCGAAGCCAGCCACGTGATGTCTGTCCTTCCGCATTCGTGAAGACGACATAAACGAAGTCACCACTTTCCCGGAGCGGTTTGAGCGTGGCGTTGTTCCAATGGACGATGAAAGCCTCGCGCCGCGTGGCCTCGTCCGGCTCGTTATGAAAGAATGCCTTGTTTTTGACGCGATACTGCCCAAGGCTTGCAGTCGAAGGCGGGCTGCTCTCCTCTGTACTTTTTGTCTCCGTTTCAGCAGTGGCACGATCCTCACCGGGGCGCTCTGCTGAATCGATCGGTGCCGCAGATTCCATCGTATCGGCTGTGCGCGGCGATACGATGACCTGCACCGGCATCGTGTCGATGCCTTGCTCCTGGATCGGTGTCGTCGTTACAGGCAGGGGAGGATCGGCGGCTTCCGAGCGTGTACCCGTATCGGCCGTGGTGACGGTGGAAAACTGTTCCGTAGATCTACGGCTGGCCGAATTGAAGTAGGTGATTGCGGCGATGGCACCGGCTGCAAGCAAAGCCAGTAAGATCAGCAAGCCAACGGGCTTGCGTCGACGTGTGACAACTGTATCGACCGTCTGCGCGGGTTGCCAGGCCTGTTCTACGGTTGCCGCTTGCCGTTGGGCCGGATCGGGGATCGAGGCGGCTTCAACCGGAAGCACGCGGGTGGCATTTGCTTCGGCTTCCCGTGCTTCCGCCTTAACGATGGCCTCATGAAGTGCGATGCCGTTCTCAAAGCGCTTGGTGGGATCTTTTTCCAGGCAGCGACGGATGATCCGCAGGAGCCAGGCAGGCACCTGCATTTCCGCAAGCTTTTGCTTGTGGCTCCAGGAGTCAGGCAAGTGCGCCTGGCGTCGCTCCATGACATCGGGCGGAATGAGCTCGAGGTGCGAGATCATGACTGTATTGCGCGCCGTTTCGCCCTTTTCGATCAATGCAAAGGGAACCTGGCCGGCCAGCAGCTCGTAGAGGACGATGCCGAAGCTGTAGACATCGGATTCGAAGAGCAGCACACCCTCGTTCTGCTCAGGCGCCATGAACTCAATCGCGCCGGCATGGCGGAGGCTCGTTCGCCTTTGCTCATCCGACATGGCGGCGAGGCCGAAATCCAGCAGCACATATTTACCCGTTCGGTGATCGAGCTTGATATTGTTTGTCTTGATATCGCCGTGCTTCACACCTACACCATGGCAGTGCGCCAGCGCAGCAGACACATGCACCGCCACCTTGGCTGTTTCATCGACCGTGAAGACGCGGTCGTGCGGCGGCTTGATCAGCTCCTCGAGATCAGGCCCTTCGATAAACTCCATCTCGATGAAGGGAAAATTACCGGTATCCGTGATGCCTGCATTCAGGATCGTGACCACATGTGGGTTCGGAACCTCGTTGACCTTGCGAAGCTTCTGGACCTCGTTCTGAAAGGCGATGTAGTTCTTGTCTTCGGGGCTTTCACTGTAAATGGGTGTCGGCAGGAGCTTGACCGCTGTGATCGTCGTGCCGTTCCGCCGTCCTTTATAAACTGAGCCCTGGCCGCCGGTCTTGATGGCACCCAGGTTTTCCAATCCCTCCGTTATCGTAAACACTTTGCTCATACTCACATATCCGATTGCTGGTAACTGAATTCAAGGATCGCCGATTCGCCGATCATCACCTGGTCTCCTTCCTTAAGCGGATGCCCGATTTGCATGCTGTTCAGCTTCACGGCATCGGGCGCTCCCAAGGTGCGCACTTTGATTTTATTGCGTGGAGGAACGCCGCCCTCATCGGCGAATAGCAGGAACAGGCCGCTGTCGTTGTCGAAGCGGATATGAGCATGTTGTCGGCTGATGAACTTATTGCTTTCATGTTGGCTGTCTCCCGGGAATGCGATGGTGTTGATCCGAAAGAATCCATCGCTGCCCTGTACTTTTTTTTCGCGGCCAATGGTCACCGGCCCGTCGGTGGAGCGAAGCTCATAGACATCTTTTTCAGCTTCGCCATTGAGCACACGGATATAAGCCGTGGCCGCCTTCACGAGCGCACGCTTCTGTGTGCGGACGAACAGCCCCGCCTGCAACTGAGGAATGGGCTTGGCGTCATCGGGAATGACATCAACAAAGGTCGATTCGAGCTCCCAGCCGGCCGGCAGGTCGATCGCGTAGTCGTCGGCGATGCGCTGCACTTCCTCGTTACGGAAACGACCGTCTTCTTCCATGTATAGAGCCCCCTCGTACAGATGCCTGTCCTCCGACGACGGCGCGAGGAACAGGTGCAGGCCTTTGATGTGGCCTCCCTCGCCTCCTTCGGCTTTTCGGAGTTCTTCCTTGATGAAGTGGAGCAGACAGTCCCGGACCGTTTTCACGTCCTGCGGCTTTGCTCTTGTCTGATCGCTGAAAAAGTTCATAGTTCGTGGTTTCTTTGATGGATGAGGCTCGGCGGCCGGCTCAGTTTCAATCATTCAATTTACAGTCCAAACTTAACGACCTACAGGAATGGCAGCCCTTCGTGCCGTATCCTGTGAAGCTCCTCCGTCGAAGCTGCGGATGTAGCCGCGCTCAAGGAGCTTCGGGATCACGATATCGCCTGCGAGCTTCACGGCTTCGCTTGAGCCTTTAGCCGACTCGATCCTGATGCAGGTTACGATATGTCCTTTGCCATTCGCGTTCGGGGCAAAGAAAACATACCACCCGTCATTGATGCGCTGGCCCTTCCGGATCCGTTCCGGAGTGCCGGTCTTCCCTGCAACGGTGAGGCGCAACTGGCCTGTCTTCCCGGCGCTTTGTGCCTTCATGTACCGTGTCAGCTCATCTGCGTAGCGCGGGTCAGCCGCGATCCGTATGCCCTGCCTGACGCCCAGGGCGGAGTCGCTGATCCGGAGAACGAACCGGTTTGGAACCAGCATGCCGTGGTTGGCAACACCTGCCGCCAACCGCGCGACTGAAGCCGGGGTAGCGATCAGCTCGCCCTGCCCCCATGCCATGCCGGACACTCCCGCGCCGCGCGTGCGACGGATATCATTGGGGTTGTACCTGTTCACGCTGCGAAAATCAGTAGAGCGCCAGAGCTTCCGCCAGGACTCCTCCTGCGGGCCATTGAACGGGCCGCCTTCATACGTGTAGCCGCCAACGCCATGCAGGAACATTCCCGTTTGGATATAAACGGAGCCCATCTCCTCCTGCAGCCGCTCTTCGTTAGCAAGCTTGATAAAATAAGAGTTGTTTGATTTGACAATGGCCCGTTCCATGTTGATCTGGCCTGCCTCGTCGGGCTCAGCACTTTTGATCCGGATCAGGTCTTGCGGGCGGATCGTGATCGTCTTCTGCGCCGCGGCCATGCCGAGCTTGTTGAAAGCGGCGAGGGCCGTTGCGATCTTAGCTGTCGAGCCTGGCTGCGTCGCATAGGTGAAGCCGAGGTCTCCAAGAGAAAGCCATCCCGGGTACCGGGTCTGCTCCCGGGTCGTCATCGTGAGACGCTCCCAGTCGTTCACCGGCGGCAGCGGCCAGGCAGCGGATGCCAGAACATCGCCGGTAAGGTCTTCCATAACGACGATCGACACACGGTTATCCTGCAGGGAATCATGCCGGCCCATCTCCGTTTGCAGGGCGGTTTGCAGCGAGGCGTCAATCGTCAGCTGAACGTCGCGGTTCCGCTGTCTGAACTCGTCGACTTCACGGCTGTTGATGCCCGCGAGGAGCAGCGAGGACAGGGCGCTGTAATCACGACGCGTGACTGTCATTTCGCGTGTCGTCTGCGGAAGAAACCGGTCTTCGTGGAAATGGCTTGCTGTTACTTTATAGCTGACGGCGGGCGTCTCGAATCCCCTGAGCTCGGGCCCCAGCTCGTACTCGGCAAAGTAGCCGTTGAGGCCGCCCATGAACACGCCGGTGTTCGCGTCGCCGGTCCAGAAGAACATATGCTCGGCAAAGGGATAGTAGCGGTCAAGGCGCTTGCGGGAGAGTGAGACAAGCTTATCCCAGGCAAGTCCCGCGCGCAGCAGCGAGTCGCGTTGCTGCGTGATCTGCTCTGGCTTGCTCGTCGCCAGGAGCCGACCCTGCCGGTCGAAAAGGGATCCCGCCTGGAGCCGGTTCATCAGGATGGCAATGCGCGGGTTATAGCTGAACATACGCGCGCCGCTTCTTTCGGCTACAAGAGCAGGCTGCACAACCCATTTGTCGTTATTGAACAGGTATCTTGACACGTTAACGCCAAGCAGAATAAGGCCCAGGCTGGCCGCGACCAGCGCGGGTACGAGGTTTCGATCCTGTTGCCGGCTGACATAGCTCATTTGTACCGTAGAACCACGGACGATCGACGCGCCGAGCAGGAAGCCTGCCCCGAGCAGGTTGGCGATCAGCGAGGATCCACCATAAGACACGAAGGGCAGAGATACGCCGGACAGCGGCAACGCGCCCGTAGAGCCACCGGCAATGAGAAGGAACTGGACAAATGTACTGATGCCAATACCGGCACAAAGGTAGAAGAGGAAGGGCCGTCCTGTCTGCCTCCCGATCAGGATCGCACGGTGCAGGTAGATCAGGAAGAGGATGAAGATGCAGATAATGCCGGCCCAGCCGAACTCTTCCCCGATCGACGGAAGGATCATATCCGTGTGCGCTTCGGGAATGGTCTTCGCGAAGCCCTCGCCGACGCCCTGGCCGGTGATGCCGCCGCTGGACATCGCCCAAATACCGTTCGCTACCTGGTCACCGCCAAAGACCTCGTTATTCCAGGCGTCCTGCCAGATCGCCTTGCGGTCCGTCAGACGTTTAACCGGCCCGGGGATGAGCCGGTCAAGCAGTGGCAACTGGTCAAGAAGAAGAAAGCCGGCGATCACTACCAGGGCCATGATGGCCGATTCGCTGACCTGGCGGCGCTGGAAAAGCATGGATAACGCAAGGAGCGCAACCGTAATACCAGTGGCAATCCAGACATTATGGAGGATCCAGTTTGCGATCACAAACAGGACCACCGCTCCTGCCATATACGCGAAGTCCCCACGGGAGAATGAGAAAAGGATGATGAACGTAAAGCAGACCACGATGGCGGGACCAAGGTCGCCAAGCATCAGGAAAAAGAAGATCGCCAGAAGGATCGCCGCCAGGGCGATCCAGAAGAATGACCATCGCTTGCGGAACGTTGCATATTCGGAAATAAAGCGCTCATTGCGGGCAAAGAACCCGGCAAGAAAGATGACGAGAAGGAACTTGACGATCTCGCTGGGTTGAAATCCGAATAGGTTCACTTTTACACCGCTTCCTTCCGGCCCCGTCCCGAGCAGGATCGTGAGCAGAAGGAGGCCCACGGCCAGGCCGGCCCATTGCCAGCCGCGCGCGCCGCGCCCTCCTTTGAAGAAGAACAGCCTGTAGAGCGCCGAATCCGGCGTAAAGCGCCGAAGGTCGAATAGTAAAAGAACGAGGAGCGCGCCGATGCCAATGCCGAAATAGTGCAGTGTGCTGCGACCCAGGAAGCGGTCCCGCAGCGGGTCCTGGAGACTGAGCAGCGTGATCAGGGAGATGCCTGTCAGGAGCATCACAACCGGCAGAATGAGCTGGTCGGCGGAGGGGAATCGCCAGCTCAAGAGCAGGTGAACGAGGAAAAATCCGAAGAGGAACGTACCAACGATGATCCAGTACCAACGTGTGGCCTCATCCGGCATGCGGACGATCAGGGAGCCTTCCCTCTTGAGGTTGTTAAAATCGCGTCCGGAAAAAAGCCGGAGCTTATGCGGTGCTTGTGTGAATGTAAAGCTGGCGTCGTCTTCAAGTTCCTGGACGCCTTTTGAGGGTCCGAACTGGAAGCCGGGCTGCAGCGGAAGCACCTGGAACGCCTGGTTGCCCTGCAGTCCCTTGAATGCAAAAGCACCGGATGCGTCGGTGCGGGCATATGCCCAATATGATTGAAGCTGGCGCCGGCCCGCCTCATCGAATGCATAGACCTTGCGGTAGGTGGGTGCTGACTCAACGCGGATGCGGTCGACGTCACTCACTTCGCTGCTGTAAACGCTGTCCTGTGGCAGCACCATTTCGAGACGGACGAGAACACCGCCGACGGGCGTCCCCGCGCGGTTGACAATGGTACCCTTGATGGTATGCTTGCCTGCACCAAGGCTCGTGGAGGCAGGCAGGGGCGGCGGCGCTTTCTGTTCCTGCGCGAACCGGTTCGAGTCAGCATCCGTGAAACCGATCAACGTGCGCGACAGCGCGGCCCGACGGCGAAACGACTCACCGCCGCGGGCGAACGCTTCGTCGGCCGGGACATAATAGAGCGTCTTATTTAACTCACCGATATTATCGATATCATCGTGCCGCGCAACCAGGCCCTGCGCCACGGCCCTGGTGACGAGGTCGATGTCACGTGGGTCTTCGAAATAGTAGCCTTTCTGCAGAACCCCCTTCAACTGCTCGGCAGCCCGCTCGCTGTTGAGGTTGACCATGGAGCCGTCCGCCAATCGGGCCGGCACATCAGAAAAGTCGCGTTTCAGCACGACAAACAGGTTGTAGAACAAAAGACCGAGGACAGCGGCAGTCACCGCCAATGCCAGGCGTTCCATCCAGCGACCGTTCCCGTTCAGGTTAGCTACTGCCATATACAAGAATCATTTATTGTTCGAGGTATCGAGCGGTGAGAACAAGTGATAGAATGTACCGGTAAAGACCGTGTCCGAAAGAGGCCGGCCGGCCTGCATTTGGATGCCGGCCCGGCGGAACCGAACATTGCGAAACCTGATCACATCAAGGTCCTGCCCCCCTGCCTGAAGGGTCATGTCCTCAAGCGATAGACTGTCCAGCAAAAGAAATCTCACGTTAGCGGCTAACCGTAACAGACTACCAGCCGTGCTGTCGCCGAGGAGAACAGTGCGACCGTTGCCGCGCAGGTGCAACGAGTCACCCCTGAAGATCAGGTCATGCCCGATCGGAATCGTGTCAGCGAAGCCGGCTTCGGGGAGCGACAGGAAAGAAACATCCTGCCGAAGCGTATCCTGGAGGCGCTGCCATGCAGACCTGTCCTGGTGAGCGGGCATGTGGGCTACGGACGCCTCCGACAACTTCGCCGCGCGCCGCCATTGCCAGATAAAACCTGCAAGAAACAAAAGAGCGAGCAGGGCTGCGATCCCGGTCCATGCGGCGCGCGGCCGCACTGCCTTGTGTTCTGCAGGTCGGGGACCCGGCTGTGTTGTTGCAGGCATGGCCGCCTCCTTCTTTTTTTGGACCGCGGGCTTCGTTGCTTTTTGAAGGATGGGCTTGCGATCGTTCCGTACAAGTACGGCCGTAATGTTATCCTTCCCGCCTGCTTCGTTCGCGGCGCGTACCAGGGCAGCGGCTGTTGATTCGAGGCTTTCTCCTGTGCCGAGAAGCGATGTGATCAGGGACCGCGGGATCATATCGGTGAGTCCGTCGCTGCAGAGCAGGATGGTATCGCCGGATAGAAAAGGTGAGTCCCCGGTCTCGATCACCTCAGACGGGTTTGCAATGGGCTCGAAGCCGAGAGCTTTGTTGATCTCGTTTCGCTTCGGGTGGGACATGGCAGCTTCCTCGGTCAGGCGGCCGCTATCCTCGAGAAAGCCAACAAACGAATGGTCCTTCGTGATCTTGACAAGAGAGCCGTCACGAAAAAGGTAGAGGCGCGTGTCGCCGATATGCGCATAATAGAATTTATTCTCGTTTCGCTGCACCAGCGCCAGGGTCAATACGCAGGCCATTTTTTCATTCGAGCCACTCTCCTGCTTTTCTTTCAGGATCCGTTCATTTGCCAGCACAAGGGCCGACTGCATGAGGGTGGTTATCGAACCCGACGGCGTGCGAAACTTCTCCAGGAGCGCGTCTCGGGCGATGGCAGCGGCCACCTCGCCGCCTTCGTAGCCCCCGACCCCATCGATGACGCAAGCAGCCACATAAGCGCCATCAAGAACCGTTTCGGCAATGAAGGCATCTTCATTATTCTGCCGCTGGCGCCCGGTGTCCGTCAATCCAAAAAACTGTTCAGCCATTTCGCTTGTGTGATTTTTTAATGTCGAGGAAATGAGCTGCCAATAACCCGGCAGCGATCAACAGGATGGCGATGGAAAGAATCTGCGACATCGGTTATGATTTAAACAGGTTGATGCCGACGATGCCGTTAAGCACCAGCCGCGAATTCACCGGCAGCTCGGTCCATGCCGGGTTTTGCGGATCGCTGGGGGCGACTTCCTTTTCATTGAGGACGGTCTTTTCTCCGAACGAAGCAAGGAAGAACCGGTCTGTCCCCCGGTCGTAGCGGATGCGCAGGTGGAGCGCATCGACCCATTCAGAAGGGACGCGGAAGATATTGCTGCCTTCGCGCGTGTCCTCGCTGCCGGTCACGAGGATGTCGTTGTCACGCATGAGGTACTCGAGCTTTTTTCCGACGTATGCCTTGTCCGGAAGGATCGCTTCCAGTCGTGCCAGAGATGTGGCGACATTGCTGGTGGTCTGCTTTTCGTCGTAAACAAGATCCGTGCGGTAGGGCACTTCGTAATAGCCTTCGCTGTAAAAAGTAAAGTCTTTCAGGATCTCCTGGTTGATGTCCGCCGTTTGCGCAATGCCCGTCTGGCGCGGGATATAGGTCACGCGCAGGTTCTCTTCCTGCTGGACAGCGCCGGGCAGAAGCTTGCCAATAAAGCCGAGGTCACCCGGGGCATAATCGGGGTGGGAAACAAAGCGGAACACCCATTTGGAGCTGGATGGCTCGACCGTCTTTCCTTCCGTGCGATGGCGGCTCAGCGTCGCGTAGAATTGCTTCACCGACTCCTGGATGATCGGCCCGAAGATGCCCTTCTTCGCGTTCATGAACTCCTGGTAATCGGCCGGGTTGAACGCGATGATATATTCGTGGTAAAAGACGATACGGCCGGCGAAGGAGAGCTGCCGGATCGATTCCTCGAACTTCTGAACGATATAGCTGTAGACGTCATCCGGTGTGATGCCGGCAGTAGTTGGCTCGTCGTCACTGTCCCTTCGAAGGAACCAATCGTGCATGCCGATGCGCTGCCAGAAAGTAGGCTTTGATTTCATGGTTGGGGTTCTCATCATAAATGTAGATGAATAAACAATTCACCGTGTAACGAATTCCTGTGCGTCGTTCGTATCCGTGTTCTCTCAATAACGTGCCAAAGTTCACCTGGGCGCCTTCTTCCATTGCTTTGGATGGCGCTGAAATACTCCGGGCGGAATCGAAGAAAGCTATTATTTTTATTCAACAACCCGACCATGCATGAACTTCTTCAAGACCTTCCTCATCGGTGGCTATGAATGTGCCGACCTCATAAATAAATTCGGGGAACGCGTTGACCTTCTCCGAAAGACAAGCCACGACACGCATGTCATTGAAGATTACACGCGCCTTGCCGCGGCCGGCATCAAGACAGTTCGTGAAGGAATCCGGTGGAGCGTTGTTGAAAAGATTCCGGGTGTCTATGATTTTACTGAGGTCAGGAACCGCTTGCTGGCAGCCCAGCGGACGGGCATTCAACAGCTGTGGGATATTTGTCATTTCGGATATCCTGACGGCCTCTCACCCACCCACCCTCATTTCGCGTCGCGCCTCGCAGCGCTGTGCAAAGCGTTCACGGAGCTCTACCGGCACCAAACGGAAGACCCGCTGATCATCACGCCCATCAACGAGATCTCGTTCCTGTCCTGGCTTGGCGGGGATGCGCGCGGTACCGTACCGTTTTCGATCAATGCGGGCTTCGACCAAAAATATCATTTATGCAAGGCTGCGATCCAGGGTATCGCCGCTATCCGAAGTATCGACCCTGCCGCGCAGATCATGATGGTCGAGCCTCTCGTGCGCGTGCATCCGAAGCCCGGTGAGCCCACATGCGAATCCATCACCGCATTCAACGAGGCGCAGTTCCAGGCAATGGACATCATCACGGGCCGCATGTGTGCCGAACTCGGTGGCAGGCCCGACTTCATGAATATCGCGGGCTTCAATTTTTATTATAATAACCAATGGGAACATGAAGGCAGCGTGCTCGGGTGGTGCACTGTAAAAAGACGCGCCTCGTTTGCTGAGCTCCTGGCAGATGCGGCAAAGCGCTACCAAGTGCCTGTCGCGCTGTCTGAGACCGGTCATTTTGGTGAGGACAGGTGCGCGTGGATGAACCAGATCACGGACGACTGCATTCGCGCAATGGAAATGGGGGTTGACCTGCGCGGCGTTTGCCTGTATCCTGTGCTCGACCGGCCGGATTGGGATTACCCGGAATCGCTGATTCCCTGCGGCATCTGGTCATACAACAGAATTGGTGAGCGAAGCACAGACGAGAAACTTTTGGAGACCGTGCAAAGCTGCCATTCCACGCTCGAAGCGTTTTACATGCTGGCCATGGCCCGTCGCCTGGAAGGCGCTGTAAAAGCCTGATCACGCAGCCGCGCCTTCCGTAATAATGCCAACCGCAACTGTATTATTCGTGAACGCATCGATCAGGATGAACGCCCCGTTCCGCCGAACGGTCGCATAGCTATCGGCAAACACGGGCTTTGCCGTTCGGACATGAACGGATCCGATCGCATTCAAACCGAACGCAGATGGCTCGCTTCGCGTTTCCATGGTAGCAATATCAAGAACTGATTGAACCGTGATCTTTGCCTTGACGCGGTTGACGCCATGCTGCAGGATATAAGTCTTGCCCTGGGCGAGCGGCTGTTCGTCCATCCATGCCAACATTGCTGCAAACGCGTTCAGAGGCCGCGCGGGTACCTCCGATGCAACGATCATATCGCCGCGACTGATATCGACATCGTCGTCGAGCTCAAGTGACACGCTTTCACCGGCGAGGGCACAGTCCTGTCGTGTTCCGGCAAAAGCAATCGATCTGACCGTTGTTTTTCGTCCCGATGGCAGCACCTCAACCTCCTGTCCGGCTTGGATCATGCCGCTCAGGAGCCGCCCTGCGTAACCACGGTAATCATGATGCTCGTCGGAATGGGGCCTGATCACGTATTGAACGGGAAAGCGCGCGGGAAGGCTCGTATCGAGGCGGCGAACCGGCAGGGACTCAAGAGACTCAAGAAGGGCAGCGCCATCGTACCAGGGCATTCGTGTCGATCGATGAACGACATTATCGCCGTCCTTGGCAACGATGGGAACGAAGCGAAGTGCGCCGGCAAAGCCAATCTTGTCCGCCAGCGCTTCGACCTCGGAGCGGATGGATGCGAAGACGGATCCATCAAAACCCACAAGGTCCATTTTGTTGACGCACACGAAGACGGTGTCTATGCGCAGCAGGGCGGAGATAAAAAGGTGGCGCCGCGTCTGCTCAATCACGCCATTGCGCGCATCGATCAGCACGATGGACGTTTCAACGTTTGATGCACCCGTGATCATGTTGCGCGTGTACTCAATGTGGCCCGGCGTATCGGCGATGATATACTTGCGGGACGCCGTTGCGAAATAGATGTGGGCGACGTCGATCGTGATGCCCTGCTCGCGCTCGGCGATAAGCCCATCGGTCAGTAGCGAAAGGTCAACAAAATCGAGACCCCTGCGCCGGCTCGAGCTTTCCACCGCTTCCAGCTTATCCTTCGTTACTGACCTTGTATCGTAAAGGAGACGCCCGATGAGGGTGCTTTTTCCATCATCCACACTGCCTGCCGTTGCGATCCGTACTATATCCATGAGAAGAGTTTAGATACTTTTTAAAAACATGCGCACGCACCAGATCATCACCATCACACCAACCGCGATCATCATTGTCTTGCGGGGTAGCCTGCCCGCAAGACGAGCGGCGATCGGTGCCGCCATGCACCCGCCGATCAGGAGGCCCAGAACGATATTCCAATGGCTGACGCCTACCGTCACAAAAAACGTAAAGGCGCTTGCCAGTGTGACAAAAAATTCAGTCAGGCTTACCGAGCCCACGGTGTATTTGGGAGAGCGCCCCTTCGCGATGAGGCTACTCGTTACGATCGGTCCCCAGCCGCCGCCGCCGAACGAATCAAGAAACCCTCCAGCTCCGGCAAGCCACCCGATGCGCTTCACCTTCTGGCCACGCGGCTGCTCACGAAATGCCTTGATGACGATCTTCAGGCCGAGAAAGCCGGCATATAAGGCGATGAGTGGCATCAGCCATTTGCCTGCCCTGTCGCCCAGGAAGACGAGCATCAAGGCGCCAAGGATCGCTCCTAACACGCCGGGAATGACCAGGTGCCTGAACATTTTTTTATTGACATTGCCGAACTTATAATGGCTATAACCCGAGATCCCGGTTGTAAATATTTCCGAGGTGTGGATCGCGGCGCTGACCGAGACAGGACTGATGCCAAGCGACATCAGGCAGGTTGCGGACGTGACGCCGTATCCCATGCTCAGCACACCGTCTACCATTTGCGCCAGGAAACCCGCAACAATAAAGAACAGGAATTGCCTGTTGAACGATGGCTGCAGCGATGCCCATACCTCTTTCACCGGGGGTAAGGGTAAGCAGGAGATGATAATATGACCAACCACCATCAGCGCAAATGCATACGCCAATTTCTTAGCCAGCCGCTTTGGCGCCCAGAGCTCGGTTTCGGCTGTGCGTTGGCGTGGCACTTCCCTCTTTTCCTGTACAAGTTGATTCACTTCCATTGGACTTTGTTCTCGGCTTAGAAATAGCCTTCTTTCTTTCGCTTCTCCATGGCGGCTTCGGAGCGTTTGTCGTCAATGCGGGCGCCACGCTCGGAGATGGTTGCTTCCCGGATCTCCGAAATGATGGTGTCGATATCGGACGCGTCGGAAAGTACCGCCGCGGTGCAGGTCATATCACCAACCGTACGGAAGCGAACCGTGCCCGTAAAGGGCGTTTCATCGTCAGTGGTATTGAGAAAAGCCGAGTGCGGCCAGTACATGCCGTCACGCTCGATCACCGGGCGCTTATGCGAAAAGTAGATCGACGGGATGGCCAGCTTCTCTTCGCGTATGTAGTTCCAGACGTCGAGTTCGGTCCAGTTTGAGATCGGAAAAACGCGGACGTTCTCACCCACGGATATGCGACCGTTCAGCATATCGAAGAGCTCGGGTCGCTGCTTCTTCGCATCCCACTGCCCGAAGTCGTCGCGCACGGAGAACACACGTTCCTTGGCCCGCGCTTTCTCCTCGTCGCGTCGCGCGCCGCCAATGCAGGCATCGAGCTTCAGCTCTTCGATCGCGTCCAGTAGTGTTACGGTCTGCAGGACGTTGCGGCTGGCATACTTGCCGGTTTCTTCGGTTGCCTTCCCCGCATCGATACTATCCTGCACATGCCGGACAATCAGCTGCAGGCCGGTCTCTTGAGCGAGCTGGTCACGGAACTCGATCGTCTCCGGGAAATTGTGACCGGTATCGATGTGAAGCATGGGGAAGGGAACGCGGGCCGGGTAAAAAGCTTTCCGAGCCAGGTGCACCAACGTAATGGAATCCTTGCCCCCGGAGAATAAAAGTGCCGGTCGCTCGAACTGCGCGGCAACTTCACGCATGATGAAGATCGCCTCGTGTTCCAGCTCGCGGGGAAATTGATTTAGCTCACTCATGGATTCATGATTTTGACAGGTGTAATCCGCATTCTTTTTGTGATTGCTCCCACCACCAACGGCCGGCGCGCGGGTCTTCGCCCGCAGAGACGGCGCGTGTACAGGGCGCGCAGCCAATGCTGACGAAGCCCTTGTCGTGAAGCGGATTATACGGCACCCGGTATTGAAGGAGATGATCGGCCACGTCGGCGTACGACCAATGCAGCAGCGGGTTGATCTTATACATCTCGCGATCTGTCAGCCATTCCACGACCGGAACGTTTTTGCGATGGTCGTTCTGATCAGCGCGCAGTCCCGTGATCCAGACAGCGTTGCCCGCAAGCGCGCGGTTGAGTGGCTCGACCTTGCGCACCTGGCAGCACGACTGCCGGTTTGCAACGGATTCGTAAAACAGGTTGACACCCTTCTCGCGCACAAGATCCTGAACTGCGTTTGCCTGTGGGAAGTACACATCGACACCGATACCGTAGCGCGCGGTCGTTCTCTCCAGCGTCTCGTAGGCCTCCCCGAAGAGGCGGCCTGTATCGATCGTAAAAATGCTGATGGGAAGCGCGTTGCGCGCGATGATGTCGGTGAGTACCTGGTCTTCCTGTCCAAGGGACGATGAGAAGGTCACACGGCGCGCAAAGAGGGCCGCCGTTTCACGCAGCGCATCGGTTAGCGGGAGGCGGTCGAACAAGTTTTGCAAATGAGAAAGGTGCTCCATAGAAGTCGTCTCGCCGGCTGTTTTTTGGTGGTGAAACTACGCCCAAATGAATACTCTACCAAATAAGTAGGATAATTAACGCCTGGTTGGATCCCAAAAAAATACCCGGGAAGCCGGGTATGGGTTTGAGCCGGGTGATAGATCAGAGACCCTGGTAGCCACCGTACTGGTAAGACCTGCCCAGTGAGCGAGCACGTTTCTGAAGGTCTTCCAGCTGACGCATCGCTTCAGAGGCTTGCGGCTTTTTTGTCGTCTCTTGTGCGAGGAACGGGTGTGTTGCCTCCCACTTGACCTGCTGTTTTTTTTCGTTCTTCATCGTTAGAGTGATGGTTGGTGATCAAATACGTTTCCGATTGTTCAAAAAAAGTCCGCTGTAGAAACAGCGGACGAACGATTGCTTGCTATATGAAAT
>JAQBNP010000024.1 GCA_028288515.1 Flaviaestuariibacter sp.
ATGGGCGTGGCCGTTCAGAGCCACTGGTTTTCTGTCGGCACAACTGTCAGCTGGGCCGAAGCAGGTGTCGGCGCCATCGCAACACAGTCTTTCGTGAATAAATCCTTTGGCATCCGTGGGCTCGAACTGCTGAAATCGGGCCTCACGGCGCAACAAGCCCTGGACAAACTCCTCAGTGACGATGAAGGCCGCGAGGTGCGCCAGGTGGGCATCGTGGACGCCCAGGGCAATGTGGCGAGCTTCACCGGCTCCAAATGCATCGATTACGCCGGCCATATCACGGGCAGCTCATTTTCGGTCCAGTCGAATATGATGCTGACGAACCGCGTGCCTGCGGCCATGGATGCTGCCTTCCGCAAAAGCGCCGGCCGGCCCCTCGCCGAACGGATGCTGCTCGCCCTCGAAGCCGCCCAGGCTGCCGGCGGAGACATTCGCGGAAGGCAGTCCGCCGCCCTCCTGATCGTTCCGGCCCGCTCCGAAGGCAAGCCGTGGGACGAGCGCACGATCGACCTGCGGGTAGACGACAGCCCGGCGCCGTTGCCCGAGCTGCGTCGCCTTTACAACGTGCAGGTGGCTTACCAGCACATGAACAATGGCGACCTCGCCGTTGAAAAGAACGACATGGCGGGAGCGATGCGTGAATACAATGCAGCGATGAAAATGTTTCCGCAAAACCTTGAAATGCAGTACTGGACGGCGATCACGCTGGCAAATGGGAAGCAGGTGGCGAAGGCGATGCCGCTGCTCAAAAGAGTCTTTGCAAAAGATCCCAATTGGAAAGAGCTGACGCGGCGCCTGCCGAAAGTCGGCCTTCTGACGGTGAGCCCGGCGGAGCTCAAAGCCATCCTGGCTCTTTAGCGAAGCGTTTCGAACCCATATTTTACCTGGCTCCAGAAAGCATCCAGCGCGACGATGCGCGGTTTGAAAAAAGAAATGAGCGCAGGCCAGTCCTCCTGCCGGAAGATGTTGACACCGGTTGTGACGTTGGCAATCCGGCTGATGGTGCGGCTGTGCTCGTCCGTTGTGTGAAGCTGCCATGTCCACTCCTCCCCTGTCTCTGCCTCCAGCAGGCCGCGAAACTGTACGAACTGTTCAAAATAGATCTGCTGCAGCGACGCATCCTTGTGTGCGACATCGATGGAGACCGAAGCCATCTTCGCATCTGCCTGCATCCGGAAATAGACGTCTTTTTCACCTGTCCTGTAATTGACCCAGTTCACTTTTTCACCCTCAGCGCCTTTCACCGGGAGCATATACTGCCCGAAGGCCGTCCAGAATTGCTGGCGCAGCGCCGACGCCTCTTTTTGGGTAAACATGGGGCAAAGCTAGGAGGTTTCGATCCTATCCCATATGCCCCAGTGCCGCTGTTTCTGAGGTTGAGCTTCTACAACTTAGATCGGCTTTGGCGGCTTTCCGGACAGGGTTGGAGACTCTAATGCGATTGGCATGCTTTTCCTTTTATAGCTTGTATAAATACGTGACTTATGAAAACGTTGTTGAAAAGAATCAGTGAATCGGGCGCGCAGACGCATGAAGGGTTTCACCTCGGAATGACCATTGCCATGATCGTGCTTTTCCTCGCCTTTTGGGGCGTCAGTTTCTACATCCTGCTGAATAGCTACGCATAATAATATCGACAGTCGCAACCAAGGAAGCCTTGCCTGTCGGCAGGGCTTTTTCTTTGCCGTACCTTGCAGGCCACTATGGAATTTCTGACCTTCCAAACAGCGACTGCGCAAGACCTACCTGCTCTGGTCGCGCTCGTCAACAACGCCTATCGAGGCAGCGAGGCCAGGCATGGATGGACGCATGAGGCCGACCTCATTGATGGCAGCATCCGTACCAACGAAGCCGAGTTGACAGAACTTCTCTCGAACCCCGATGCGATGCTCCTCGCGGCTCGTGCCGGGACCGACATTGTGGGTTGCGTTTACCTTGAGAAGAACGGCAGCGAGCTCTATCTCGGCATGCTGTCCGTGAACCCGCGCCAACAGGCCGGGGGCATCGGACGGAAGCTTCTTCTTGCATCCGAAGAGCATGCGCGGCGCATCGGTTGCCGCGCTGTCGTAATGACCGTCATATCGGTCCGCGCGGAATTGATCGACTGGTACAAAAGAAACGGCTACGAGCCGACCGGCGAAACGGAGCCTTTCCCCGAAGGCAAGCACTTTGGTATACCACGGCAGTCGCTCGAGTTCATCGTCATGCGAAAATCAGTTTGATCCATTCACAGCTGCCGGCCACGCACCTCACCTACATTTGCAGCATGAAAGATGCGATCGAAAGCATTGCCTTTTCGAAGTCAGCAGACGGCCTGGTTCCCGCCATCGTACAGGATTACACCACAGGCAAGGTCCTGATGCAGGGATACATGAACGAGGAGGCGCTGCACAAAACCGAAGAGACCGGGCTCGTTACGTTTTACAGCCGGTCGAAGAAACGCCTGTGGACAAAAGGCGAGGAAAGTGGCCACCACTTGCGTCTCCGCCAGATCCTGGTGGACTGCGACAAAGATTCCCTCCTGATCAAAGCCGAGCCGCAGGGACCGGTTTGCCACACGGGCGCCGATACCTGCTGGAGTGAAAAAAATGTCAGCCAGGACTTTCTTTCCTACCTCGAGCACATCATCGCGCTGCGCCGCTCGGGACCGGACGAGACCTCTTATGTGAAGAGTCTTTTTGAGAAGGGGCTCAACAAGATCGCGCAGAAAGTAGGCGAAGAAGCAGTGGAGCTCGTGATCGAAGCGAAGGACGTTAACAGGGCGTTATTTCTGGGCGAGGCCGCCGATCTTCTATTTCATTATTTGGTATTATTGCAAGCGAAGGATTGCTCACTGGCCGACGTCGTTGGACTGCTGCAGCAACGCCATCAACCGAAATAAGTATGAAACGTTTTCTCCTGGCCCTCCTCCTCCTGCCGCTCGGCATGCTTGCCCAAAAAGGGTTTGTGATCAGTGGTCGCATCACCGGCCTGAAAGACAGTACGCAGGCTTATCTCGTAACCACAACCGACAACACTGTGGTCGCAACGGCACCCGTGAAGAAGGGCGTTTTTACACTTACCGGGTCGGTCGCTGAGCCAACGCTCCTGTGGCTTTTGGTTGGCGATGCGAAGGCGCAGCATCTCTTCGTCGAGAATACAAAATACACGATTGCCGGCACCAAGGCCGATATCCGCAATATGAAGGTCACCGGCTCAGGTGCACATAAAGACTTCGTTGTGTTCGAGAGAACGTTTACACCCCTGATGGCGAAGCTCAACGGGCTTGTTACGCAGATCAACGAGGCGACAGACGAGCGCTTTAAGCAGTCGCTCATGCCGGCCTACGACTCTCTTCGCCAGCGCATCGATGCGCAGGTCGGTCTTTATGTGACCGCACGGCCGAAGTCATACGTATCCCCCCTTCTCCTCCAGGTAACGGCCCCCGTGCTCGAAGACCCGAACCTGCTCGAAGAACGCTTTTTAAGTCTCGACAGCACGGTCCGCAACACCCAGCCGGGTATGCTCGTCGCGCAGTATATCCAGGAGAATAAGGTCGGCACTGTCGGCTCGGACGCTCTGGATTTCACACAGAACGATACCACTGGGGCACCAGTGGCTTTTTCCTCGTTCAAAGGCAAGTATGTGCTGATCGATTTCTGGGCCTCGTGGTGCCGTCCGTGCCGGATGGAAAACCCAAACGTGGTCCGCGCATTCCAGAAATTCAGCAACAAGAACTTCACGATTGTCGGTGTCTCTCTCGACAGGGAAAAGGAAGCCTGGATCCAGGCCATCAAAGCAGATAACCTGGCATGGACGCACGTGAGCGATCTCCAGTTCTGGGGTAACGCTGTTGCACAGTCGTATCGCGTGCAAAGCATCCCGCAGAATTTTCTCGTTGCCCCCTCGGGAAAGATCATTGCGAAGAACCTCCGTGGTGAAGAGCTGGAAGCAAAGCTGTGCGAGCTTCTCGGCTGTAACTGACCGGCTTATCTGCCTCCCTTCTTTCGCGCCGGGCTGGCAGCACCCGTTCCGGTTGCTTCATGCCCTGTCGGCGTTGCGCTTTGTCCATCTTTCCACGGGTACATTTTTTCTTCCCGAAGTGGAACTGTTTTGGTGACCTTCTTCTTCCCGCTCGCTGTCTTTTTCACGGTTGTTCTTTTTGCGGTATGCAAAACCCGCTGGCCACCACCTGCTGATGATCCGGCCATGGACTTAGAGCCACTACCGCTTCCGTTCCCACCCTGCGCTTTTGCGCCGACGGCCATCGAGAGGATCAGCGCCGCGCACACAAGTATCTTTTTCATAAACTTTTCCTTTAGGAGCAACAAAGGCGTTGCCAAATCAAGTCAGCAAGCGCCGGCCGCAAAGAAGAGCACAAAGAAGCGAAGGAGCCGCGAAGAGATTTTCTTTGTGATCCGTTTCTTCCCGGTGCCTTCGTGGCCTCTCTTATCGCGCACGTTTGCGGTCTGCGGATAACAGCCTGGTGGTTCGGGAAATCCCTCGCTTCGATTGGGATAACAGCCAGCACTTGAATCGAGCCATTCTCGATTCACCAATGACCATTCACTCTCTCGAGTCACCACTCACCGCTCACGATTCGCTTTTCACCGTTCACTTCCTCACTGAAGCCCATCCGTTGCCGTCCGCCAGCTGCCGTGGTATGTTATTTGTGCCCATAGAGGAAAACAAGGTATGAGCAGAACTACAATAACGAACCGTGTCGTGACAGCTACGGAAGAGCGAGAGATCGGCAAAAATATGTGGCTCGTCGCCCCGGGCGTCTGGCGCGTCAAGGACGTCTTTGTCAATGCATTCATCATCCAGAACGGCGAGGGTACCAACTGGGTACTTGTCGACGCAGGGCTCAAGTCCGCCGCATCCAAGATCAGGAAGCTTGCCCAGGAGGCGATCGGCTCGGCCAACAGCCGTCCTTCGGCCATCGTGCTCACGCATGGACATTTCGACCATGTTGGCTCCCTCCAGGAGCTTGCCGACGCCTGGGCCGCCCCCGTCTATTGTCACAAACTTGAAGTGCCTTATTTAACGGGCCGCTCGAAGTATCCACCGCCCGATTCCGGTGTTGGCGGCGGGTTGCTCGCGCTGATGTCGTTCACATTTCCGCGCGGACCGGTCAACGTGCAGGAGCACCTGCAGGAACTCATGCCGGACCATTCGGTGCCGGGCCTTCCGGAGTGGCAATGGATCCATACGCCGGGACATGCGCCGGGCCATATCAGCCTGTATCGTGAAAGCGACGGTGTGCTCATTGCCGGCGATGCGTTCGTCACGACGAAGCAGGAATCAGCCATCGCTGTCATGACCCAAAAGAAGGTGTTGTCGGGCCCGCCGATGTATTTTACGATCGACTGGGGAGCCGCCGCGCGCTCGGTCAAATCGCTCGCAGCGCTGCAGCCGCAGGTCGTAGCCACCGGGCATGGACAAAGCATGTACGGCGCCGAAGTGCGCAAGCAACTGAATAAGCTGACCAAGGAATTCTGGGACCTCGCTATGCCCGAGGATGGCCGCTATGTACACGAGCCCGCCCTGGCAAATGAAGACGGGATCACGTACACGCCGCCCGCACGACCGAACTACTCGCTGATGGCAACCATTGGCCTGTCGGCATTCGCGATCGCACTTGCTGTGTATTACAACAGGCACAAAAAATCTGAGGCTGAAAAGTGGATCGAAAACTTTAAAAAAGGTGTCAAATGACACCTTTTTTTATGCTGGCTGGAGCTGCCTTTTGTAGATCTGAATAACATTCTCAAGGCCGAGATAGATTGCATCAGAGATCAGCGCATGACCAATGCTGACCTCGTCGAGCATGGGGATGCACCGCGCAAAATGCGCAAGATTATGGTGGTCCAGGTCGTGACCGGCGTTGATGCCCAGGCCTAGGGCAACGGCCCGCTCGGCAGCTTTGACATAGGGTTCCACCGCTTCGTGCATATTCGCCCGGAACTGGCGCGCATATGCTTCAGTATAAAGCTCGATCCTGTCGGTCCCTGTCTCGGCTGCTCCTTCAACCATCTCAATAACCGGGTCAACGAAGATTGATACACGAATACCGGCTTCCCGGAAGCGGGCGATCGTTTCTTTCAGGTAAGCGCGGTGCGTGATCGTATCCCACCCATGATCAGACGTGAGCTGTCCCTCCGTGTCGGGCACAAGGGTCACCTGGTGAGGACTTGTTTCGAGAACCAGGTCAATGAATTTCGACTCGCGACTATTGCCTTCAATATTGAATTCAGTTGTGATGATGCTGCTGATGTCGCGCACATCCTTGTAGCGGATGTGGCGCTCGTCGGGGCGTGGATGTACGGTGACACCGTCGGCGCCGAAGCGCTGCACATCGATGGCGGCCTGGACGACATTGGGATGATCGCCGCCGCGGCTGTTGCGAAGAGTGGCGATTTTGTTGATATTCACGGAGAGCTTTGTCATACGCGGGGTTCAAAAACAAAATTATTGCAATAGCGGCGTTTGCCGGACATCAAAGATCGCGGGTCCTGGTGTACCGCCGGATCGAAATCGGCCAGGGGACGTCTCGTGCCACCGTCGAAGAAAGTCCCGGCATAGCCACGGCTTTCCAGGAACGAAAAGATCTCGAGCATCCGCGAGCGCCCAATATGGCGCTCCTCGATCTCGATCAGCATGACCGGTTTGACAGATGACAGAAGCTGCTCGCCTCCTGCCAGGACCTCCATCTCGAATCCTTCGACGTCGATCTTGATGAACGCCGGTCCAAGCCCGTGGCTGCGGCAGTACGCATCGATGGTTGTCGTCCGAACGGTGACGGAGGAAGCGTTCTCGTATTTGTTGACGACGGAGGCTTCAAAAGAAACGGAATACCGTTGCGGCTGGATATAAAAGAGCGCCGTGCCTTCACCGTCCGACAAGGCGACTTCCTCGACGCGCACATTCGCTCCAAAAATGGTTTTGAGAAGGCCGGCACCGGCCGCTTGGGGCTCAAAGGCGATAACGGTTCCGCCCCGGCCCACGGCCCGGGCCATCCAATACGTATAGCCACCCTTGTGCGCCCCGACATCAAAGACAGTCATGCCCGGCCGGATGGAACGCAGTAGGTAACCGATCTCTGCAGGGTCTTCATGAAGCCGGTATTTCCAGGCGCGGTAACGAAGCTTGAACGATTCGGAAATTCGCATGTCAGAGTTCTTTCCAGGTATGGTCTGCGAGGAGCTGCACCGCCGCAACAAAGCTTTTGAATGGCATTGATGCGCCCCATTCCTTTGGCGAAATAAGCGAGATCATGTGTGAACCATCCGCCTTTTCGTACAGGTAATAAATCTGGCCGATCTCCGGCTTGAAGGAGAGCTTGGCGCCATAGATCAGCATGGACAGTTCTTTGCGCTGGTGGATTTCCTGGGCCTGGATCGCGAGAAGCTCGATCTGCTTGCGGATCTGGTCGAGCTGCATATTGGTCTGCTCCTCCATCGCGGTCAGCGCTTTGTGGCGGATCACACCTTCTTCCGTGGCTTTCACCACGGCTCCGGAAACGGAAGCTGAGTAAGGCATCACGCTCATTTGGCGATGGAAGTATTCTGCGTTTGTAAATGCAGACCCGTCGTCGCGGAAGCCCTGCTGGCTGATCTTGAGATAACCGTTGGGCTGCAGCTCGTGGATCACGTGAAGAATGACCTGCCCGCCGCGGTAGAAATGCATTTCAAACACGAGGCTGTCCGTGAACGAAACCTGTACCGAATCGGCAACCGAATGATCGGGAAACGACTGAAGATCGCCATCGGCAATGACGGTGAACGAAGTGGCGAAGGCCTCACTTTCGATCGTTACCCAGCTATGGCTGATCGTAAGCTCTCGCTTTGTGTCGGTGGATTCGATCTTGTAGATACCGCTCCGCGGGCGCACTCCCTGTTCATAGGTTCCTTTTTCGGGGAACAACTGCCAGCTTCCTAAAAAATTATATGCCTGGACCATCGTGCTGCAAAACTCCGGCTTTGTCGACAATTAAACTGCGGTTAGGTTGAAATAATGAATCTGCGGCAGCTTTGCAACGCAGATCAGGACCCGACATACGAATTTCCCCACTACCTTCGCAGCGCCAATTAATTTCTTATCCATAAATCATTTATCAAATGAAGATCACGGTGGTAGGTGCTGGTGCCGTTGGTGCGACAGTCGCCGACAATATTGCCCGCAAGGAACTTTGCGAAGAACTCGTTTTGCTCGACATCAAGGAAGGCCTGGCAGAAGGAAAGGCGCTCGACATGATGCAGACCGCAGCACTCCTCGGTTTTGACACGAAAGTGGTCGGCAGTACGAACGATTACAGCAAAACGGCAGGCTCCCAGGTTGTCGTGATCACCTCGGGCATCCCGCGCAAGCCCGGCATGACCCGCGAGGAGCTGATCGGCACCAATGCCAACATCGTCAAAGGTGTTACGCAAAATATCCTCCAGCATTCCCCAGACGCGATCATCATCGTGATCTCCAACCCGATGGATACGATGACCATGCTTGCCCTCCAGTCAAGCGGCATCCCCAAGAACCGCATCATCGGCATGGGTGGCATCCTTGACAGCGCACGTTTCAAATGCTATCTCAGCCAGGCACTCAACTGCTCTCCAAACGACCTGAACGCGATTGTGATCGGCGGTCACGGCGATACGACCATGATCCCGCTGATCCGCTACGCAACGTGGAACAGTGCTCCTGTCAGCACCTTCCTGAGCGAGGAGCAGCAGCAAAAGATCGTTGCCGATACGATGGTCGGAGGCGCCACCCTGACCAAGCTGATCGGAACCTCCGCATGGTATGCTCCCGGCGCAGCCGGCGCAGCTCTGGTGGAAAGCATTGTGCGCGATGAAAAGCGCCTGTTCGCCTGCTGCGTGTCGCTGAACGGCGAGTATGGTCAGAACGATATCTGCCTCGGCGTTCCCGTTGTCATCGGTAAGAATGGCTGGGAGAAGATCGTCGACTACAAGCTCACCGAAGAAGAACAATCACTCTTCAATAAAAGCGCCGACGCGGTCCGCAGCATGAACGACGTGCTGACGACGCTGTAAGCGGTTGATCGAATAAAAAAAGCGAAGCAGATGCTTCGCTTTTTTTATTGATACACGACGATCTTTTGCGTCGTCACCGTGCCGGTCTCGCCGGTGATTCTGATGAAGTATACGCCAGGTGCCAGGAAATCTGTGGGCACCGTGTTCGTGACATCGGCAAGCTTCTGCGTGCGCAGTACGCGGCCGGACACATCAAAGATCCGCGCCGTATAGCGAACCGGGTCCTGGCTCAGCAGCCGGATCGGGTTGCCCCGCCGCACAGGGTTCGGGTAAACAATCACGGGCAGGTCCGGGAAATAATAGACCGGCACGATGTCGCTTGTGACCAGTGCCCCATTGCCCAGTGCGATCTGCAGCCTGTAGTACGATATGCCTCGATTAAGGCCCGTGTCTGAAAACGTAAAATCGGTGACGCCTGGGTTGGCGATGGTTGTCAGTGTCTTCCACGCGCCGCCGTCACGCTTCTGGAACGCAAGCGATGAAACGTTGAACAGGCTACCTACGGTTGCTGTAAACGTCACGCTTCCTCCCTGCTGCAGCTGGATGTAAAAACTCTTGAAATAACAGCCAACACCGAGCGCGTCATACTTGATCGTGAACGAACGCATCCCTGGCCGCCCACCGACCAGCGGCGCCACTGCATAGTAAAGAGACGGGTGCTGCGCTTTTTTCAGGATGGCAAATGTGTCAGTGGGCGCCGCAAACGGCTGGAGGTAGCGGGCGCCCAGCTCGTAGAGCTGGTAGGCCGCGACCGGTTGCTTGTTCCAATGCAACAGGAACGAGTCCGCGCAATCAAAGCCAACCTGCATGACAGGTGCGGCACTGATGGAAAAGCTGTCGGAAAGAATGTCCACAGGGCCACTCACACGCATCCGCAACCGTGCCGTTGAAACGAGTGACGGCACATTCCATTTGAACGAGCGCTGCGCCAGCGGAACCGTTGCGATGTGTGTCCACGCCACGCCATCGGTCGTGTATTCGATCTGGCCCGAACCCGGGCGATTTGTTTGCCAGCGGATCACATTCTGCGCGCCCGATGCCACAGGCTCCCCTCGGACGGGAAAGGTCCAGTAAAATTGGTTGACTGTGTCCAGCTGCCATGCAATGGAATAGGATTGCGTTGAGGTTAGTACCCGTGTACCTGTCACATCGAGCTGGTAAATGCCGGGCGCGGGGTTGTCAAGTGTGATCTGCTCATTGTTGTTGAGCGTATCCACCTTCCGCGTTGCCGGCTGCTGGATCAATGATGGGGTCGGTTCGGTCACCCAGGGCAGCCAGCTTTCCCCTGTCGCAGGCAGGCGCAGAACAGCATTCAGATCGTTCACAAGAGCTTTTGTGGTATTGGCCGTGACCGATGGGTCTGTCCAGGCAATGGTCAGCTTCATCTGCGCGATCCCGGCCGGCACGGAGATGGGGATCGTCTGGGTCTGGCCGTTCGCAAGGGATCCGGTTGAGATACGGTTAGCAAGCACCGTTGCCACGGCCTCGTAGGCATTCAGGCTGCCGTACCCGGAGCTATAGTCAACATGCGGCGTCCCGATATCGTCGGCGCTGTTGATCAGGACTGCCCTGACGAGAGAAGCCGGTGGGAGGGCCTGCCCGTGGGTTGCTTTATAAGCCTGTTGAACAAGGGCGGCCGTTCCCGAGGTGAGGGCGGCAGCGCCTGAGCTTCCGTCTTCTCCGAAGGCAACGAGCTCCGGCTTGACGCGGCCGTCGTTTGCCGGTCCCTTGGAGCTGAGTGCGGCAACGACGGAGAAGGAATCGGTTGCGCCGACGACAAGCGCGTTTTTCGCCATCTTGAAATTACCGGTGAGGTTGGCAAAGCCGGGGATCCCAAGATAGGGGCCGCTGGCGGCACTGGAGGTACCGGAATTTCCCGATGAGAAGACGGGCAACAGGGTCGAATTGGCCGCAACGGCCGCATCATAGGCCGAGGCTTCAATACCGTAGTTGTTTTCGATGACCGTGCCGTAGGAATGGTTCTGAACCGAGATGCGGTAGCGCTGGTAGATGGAGTCGGGTTGTGGCAGCAGGATGGCAAATGTTGCCGAAGTCAGCAGTGCGGCGGGTGCGGCACCTTCCGCGTAAGGTGAGCTGTTGCCGGCACCGGCGGCGAGGGTGGCCATGGTAGCCGCATGCGAGGAAAATGTAGCGGCTGCCTGGCCCGAGGTCAGCACGCGGTTCTTATAGTCGATGTCTGTTGTATCGAAGCGCTGCTCCTTGATAGAGATAACAATAGAGTCTCCGTTGATCGTGGGAAAGGCGCGGTGCGCAAGGTTGATCCGGTTGAGCGTAAGGTCAAGGGACCCGGTGGTCAGCTCTTCCCGCGGTTGCTGGGCGATGTCCGCGACGACGAGCGTTTTGTCGCGCAGCATACGCGGAACCTCTCCAGCCTGAACGCGCACAACATAAGCACCGGCGCCCGGATAAGAAGCCAGAATGCGGACGTCTGCGGGAGTCGAGCCGTTACGTAGCTGAACGATAAGCGTCAGACTGTCCGTGGGACGGGCCGAGGCGAGGCGGGCCTTCAGCGCCGCCGTGGCCTGCTGCACTTGTGCAGATCCCAGCAGGGGCAGGAGAAAAAGGGCGGTCAGTAGGGCGTGTTTTGATTTCACAGAAGGCAATTTAGTCGAATCCAGTCGTAAAGGGTTGACTGTTAGCTAAGGATATATCCCTAATTTTTGTAACCTGCTAAACGTAAACGCAACAATGTTTCAGTAAAAATCCTAAAAAATTGTTAATCGCCATCGTAAATTTCTGTTTCACTTTAAACCACACAACACACACATGAAAAAAGTTTTTGTACCGTTCGCAATTGCTTGCCTGTCCGCCCTGACATTGGTATCCTGTAAGAAAGATGTGAAAGAGGATGCTATTTCCTCTGAGACACTGAACCAGATCCAAAGCCTCGGCTTTAGCACCGATGGCGTTAAGAAAGTGGGAGCCGACTTCCTGGTGGAAGGCGATATCATGCTTTCCCAGAAAGATCTTCAAAGCCGCCCAACGACACCGACACTCCTGATCGCATCAGAGGAGCAGTACCGGACCTTCAACCTCGTGAGCGCATCCAAACATCCGGTCATCAAGGTTGCCCTGAACAACAGCTCATCCCAGCATGATGCTGCTTTCTCCGCTTCCCTTGACGAAACGATCCGCCGCTACAACGCAGAGAACCTGACCGTAACATTCCAGCGCGTGACCACAGGCGCCGACATCACCGTCGTTGCGTTCTATGAAGTGTCCAATACCCTGGGCTCATCTGGTTTCCCAACTTCAACCGGCGACCCATACAATGAGGTCAGAATGAACACCTACTGGTACAACACGGGCACGGACGCTACCAACACGAACTACATTGCTACGATCATGACCCATGAGATCGGTCACTGCATCGGCTTCCGTCATACAGACTACATGAACCGCGCGTACAGCTGCGGTGGCCGTAAGTCGAACGAAGGCCAGTCCAACACAGGTGTTGGTGCCGTGCTGATCCCGGGCACACCTTCTGCTGCTGATCCGAACTCCTTCATGCTGGCTTGCATCGGCTCCAATGTCAACCGCTACTTCAACGCGAACGACAAGATCGCCCTTGCTTACCTGTATTGATCACAACTCTCTTATCAAAAAAGCCGCTGTTCACCAGCGGCTTTTTTGTGTCAATACCGGCCATGACGAACCGTAAAATCACTCTGGATGACCGTAGTATTCCGATGTAATTCTGCTCGATTTTTTCCAGGCCTGAACTTGATTGCAACAGGGTTGCTGAAAGTGATTTGGCGAAGCCGATCAAGCCGCATTAAATTCAGGATTCAACGATCCAGATTCACCCTCACATCAAAACACACACATGAAAAAAGTTCTCAGCTCTCTCACATTCGCGGCCATTGTTGCCACATCACTGATTGCTTGTAAGAAAGACGCTAAAGAATCCGGAGGCGACGAGATCTCCGCCAGCACGGCGGCCCAGATCCGCAGCCTCGGTTTCAGCACTGACGGCGCCCGCAAAGTAGCCGAGGGATACCTCGTCGAAGGGGACATCATTTTACGCAACGAGGACCTCACTGCCCGCGCCAGCGGCCCCGAGGTTGTTTATGCAAACGAGGAGCACTACCGCACGACAAATCTCGTGAGCCCCTCCTCTCACCCTACCATCAAGGTTGCGCTGAACAACAGCTCATCGGCTCACCAGGCGGTGTTTTCGGCCGCTCTTGACGAAGCGATCCGTCGCTACAACGCCGAAAGCATGACCATCAAGTTCCAGCGCGTGACCACCGGCGCCAATACTACTGTCGTTGCTTACTACGAGGTGAGCAACACCCTGGGTTCCTCTGGCTTCCCGAGCGGAGGCGCGCCATACAGCCAGGTGAAAATGAACACTTACTGGTACAGCACCGGAACCGGCACTTCAAACATCAACTACATTGCTACGATCATGACCCACGAGCTGGGTCATTGCATCGGCTTCCGTCACACGGACTACATGAACCGCTCGTACAGCTGCGGCGGTTCCGCTACGAACGAAGGCTCTGCCGGTGTTGGCGCGATCTATATCTCGGGTACGCCAACAGGCCCAAGCGCTGGCTCCTGGATGCTTGCCTGCGTCGGCAGCGGTGTGAACCGTCCGTTCACCACTGCTGACAGAACAGCCCTGACCACCGTCTATTGATCTCTTTACCGGATTGTTGAATAGAAAGGCCCGCACTGCGCGGGCTTTTTTATTTGTCAATTCGGAAGCAGTAACGGTTCAGGCGACCCGCAAAATCGAAGGGGGTCGTGGCTTTCGTCAGGTCCTTGATCCTGGCCGAAACGATGGCGTCGGCGTCAAGCCTGAATTTGGTAAAATTGGTGCTGAAAAAAAGAATGCCTCCGGCCCGGAGAAGGCGCAGGCAGTCGTTGATCAGGCCCGCATGGTCGCGCTGGATATCGAGAAAATCGTCCATGCGCTTGCTGTTGCTGAACGTCGGCGGATCCAGTACAATGAGATCATAGCTTTCTGCGGGCTGGTCCTTCAGGTAAGCAAGCACATCGGCATGCACGGCCGTATGCGCGAGGTCGCCCGGGAAGTTGAGAGTCACGTTCCGGCTCGCCCACTGCAAGTAGGTCTTCGACAGGTCGACAGACACCACCTGGGTCGCGCCGCCCGCCACAGCGTAGACGGAGAAGGAACCCGTATAGGAGAACAGGTTCAACACGCGCTTACCGGCGCTCAGCTCCCTGACGAGCCCGCGTGTAACTCGGTGGTCAAGAAAAAGACCTGTGTCAAGGTAGTCGCTCAGGTTCACGATAAACGACAAACCACCTTCCGCAACCGTAAACTCCTTTCGCGCTTCATCGAGCTTCTGGTACTGCCCAAGCCGCGACTCCTTCCGCTGGCGCAGCTTGCGGAAGATCGCTTCGCGCGGCACGCCCGTCACCTCAGACATGATGCCCTCACACTCCCCGACCCATGCTTCGTGCGCTTCTTCGTTCAGCTGGTGACGACGCTTGTATTCGGCAACATAAAGGCGGCCTTCATATACTTCGATCAGGAATGGGAACTCCGGTAGGTCATGGTCGTAAAGCCGGAAGCAGTCGATGCCCTGGCGTGTTGCCTGGCGGGCCAGGTGGCGGTGCACTTTCTGCAGGCGGTTGCGAAACATTAAAAATTTGTCAAAGGGTTGGTGCATTACTAAATTTTTTAGACCTTCGGCGTCTTTCGAGGCCACCAAAAATACACACTGTGCTGTACGCGATCGTAGATATCGAGACCACCGGCGGGTACGCAGCCAATAACGGGATCATTGAGATCGCGATCCTGGTCTATGATGGCACTGACGTGGTGGAACGATTTGAAACACTCGTCAACCCAGGCCGCACGATCCCCCGGTATATCGAAGGGTTTACCGGCATCACCAACGAGATGGTGCAGGATGCGCCTTATTTTGAAGACATCGCTTATAAAGTCAACGAGATTCTGCGCGATAAGATCTTTGTCGCGCACAACGTGAATTTCGATTATTCCTTCATAATGAATCACCTGTCCGTTTTTGGCTACACGCTCAACTGCAAAAAGCTTTGTACGGTGCGGCTGTCGCGGCAGATCTTTCCCGGTTTTCCTTCATACAGCCTGGGTAACCTCTGCCATTCTCTTGGCATTGAACTGCGCGACAGGCACCGCGCCGGTGGCGACGCGTCGGCTACCGTCGTGCTTTTTGAAAAGCTCCTCAAATGCGACGGGCGCGACGCCATCTCCGGGAGCCTGAAAAAAACAAGCAAGGAGCAGACCCTTCCCCCCCACGTACCGCGCGAGGATTTTCTCAAGCTCCCGGCCCTTCCAGGTGTCTATTATTTCCATGACGCGAAGGGAAAAGTGGTCTATGTCGGAAAGGCGAAAAGTATCCGAAGCCGCGTCAACAGCCATTT
>JAQBNP010000056.1 GCA_028288515.1 Flaviaestuariibacter sp.
AACACCTGCTGCGCGAATCCGCTGCAGTCGATCCCAAAAACCGATTTCCCGCCCCACAGGTACGGTGTGTGAAGAAAGAGCGAATAGACGCCAAGCAGGCTCTGTGCATCCATCCGTTCGGTGCGTCCCTGGCGGAGGGCGGATGGAGGAAGCTCGTACTGCACAATGTCTGTCCCAAATGTCACTGCGCCGGAAGCCGCGTAGAGCGGGCTTCCCAATGGCACGTGACGGTACTGGCCGTTGACGGTGAGGCGCTCGCTCCAGTGCGCGAGGTAGAGGTCGGTATGAAGAACCTTGGTCACAAAGGTGAGCTGGCTGGTTTGCACCCAACCCTCGTAGCCGTCATAGAGCGTTTTGACCCGTGTAAAATCGCCGCCTTCCTCGAGCACCTCGGCATATTCGCCGAACAACAATTGGCTGACCATCTCGCTGCGGTGAGCGGCTTCTTTCCGCATCGGCACGACGCTTAATAAACAGATCGCATTCGCCATGGAACAAATATCACGATTCGTGTGCATTTTTGCATGGACCGCATCATAGAACCAAACGACCACTGCCGTTGCCAACTCATCGTCACGACCATATCACGGATAGCGAGCTGCTCGACCTGTACGCGAAGGACAGCAACAGCGACTGGATCGGGATCCTTCTCGAGCGCTATACCCTTCTTCTGCTTGGCGTTTGCATGAAATACCTGAAGAATGAGAGCGAGGCACGCGATGCGGTGCAGCAGGTGTTTCTAAAGGTGCTGACCGAGGTTGGCCGGTACCGCATCGAGTACTTCAAATCCTGGATCTACATGGTGGCAAAGAACCACTGCCTCATGAAGCTCCGCGATGGCAATGGCCGCCATGTGCAGGACATTGACGACGTGCAGCTGCCGGCCCCGGCAGACAAGACAGAAGACCTTCTCAACGACGAGCGCACATACAGCTTCCTCGAGGAGGCCATCGAGGAGCTGAACCCCGAGCAAAAGCAATGCGTAACTTTGTTTTACCTGCGGAAGAAGAGCTACCAGCAGATCGCGGAGATGACCGGCTTCGACGGGATGAAAGTGAAGAGCCATATTCAAAACGGCAAGCGAAACCTGCGGCTGCTGCTGGAAAAAAAGCTGAAGCAACGGAAATGAAGGATAACCTGAAGGACATATTAGGCAATCTGAACCCCGGGGTGGACCAGGAGACCCTCCTGCGCTACCTCCAGGGCCACCTGCCCGCCGACCAGCAGCAGGAGCTTGAAGCGCAGCTGATCGACAGCGACTTCGAGTCGGACGCGCTTGACGGCCTGCAGGAATTTTCTGACAAGCGCCAGCTTGCGCACCTCGTTGAGCAGCTCAATGCCGACCTCCGGAAGAAGACGGAGAAGCGCCGGAAGCGCCGCCTCGCCCTGCAGGGCAAAGGCGACCCAGGCCTATGGATGGCGGTGCTCATTATCCTGCTGCTCGTTGTGATCTGCTACCTGGTCGTGAGAGCGCGATACAAGTGAGGCCGCTTTAGATTTTAGATTTTAGATTTTTACGCATTCGTCAAGCGGCCGGTTTGTTCACCGTCGCCACCTAAAAAGAGCCGAACGTTTCCGCCCGGCTCTTTCCAATATCCAACTGTCTGTTTCCGTTACTTGCTTATTCACCACTCACCACTCACCCCCTCACTACTGGTATTGAATATAGATCGGTGACGGTCGCAGGGCCAGCACTTCTTTCTTCGACATCATTTCTTTCATTCCGGATTTCTCCGTATCGTTCACATAGAAAAGCTTGAAGCCCGTAAACTGCACCGGCTCCGGCTGGATCCAGCTGCGGTACGTGCCGCGCTTCAGGTCCGGCGGTCCCCACCCGTCCATGTCCATAATGATCTGCAGCTCGGGATGCAGGCGGATATCTTTGGAGTTGGTGACCATGCCTTTGGTGAACCGGTGAACCATGAACATTTTTGGAGGGAGGTTATTTTTCCGCACGATGTCCGAAAGATAATCAGCAACCCAGTTAATGTCCTTCGCATCCATAGTGCCGATGACCGAACCCGGTCGCTTGCCACCCTTTCCTGCCATGGCAAATTCAGGGTCGATGCCCAGGTGAACGTTGGCCATCGACAGGTATTTTTCGTAGAACGGCACCTCTTTCTGGAGCGAGCTGAGACCGATCTGGATGTCGATAAAAACGATGGCGTTGATCTCCTTCGCCCACTTGATGATCGTATCGATCTGCGTGAGTGGCATGCGGTAGCGCCACATCCCGTCCTTACCGGCTGCGCCCTGTGCCGTCATTGCAATGTAGTGGAGCGATGGAATGGCTGGGATCACGGAATCCGCCTGGTTCCATTCCTTCACTTCCTGCAGGAGACGCGGGATCATTTCGGCTTTCGGCCATTTACCGAGCGCGCCCATTTTATTGGAATACAGGTTTCCATAGTACGCGACAACGCGGTTGAACGGAAGGATCGCGCCCGGCAGCGGGTAGGGCCCTTTCACCGGCCACCTGCCTGTCGTATCGCCGTTGGCCAGGTATTTTACGAGGCGGTCGTACTTGGCTGTATCGAGTACGCCATTCGCTGAGGAGGAAGCGCCCGGACCGCTTACCGCGGCACCGGTCTTTTTGGATGTTGAGTCTTTTGACGTGCCTGTCTCCTGCGAGCCACCGTTGCAGGCAACAAGGAGGGCGATGCAGGTAATCGCTGCGATCTGTTTCATGTACATGTTGATAAGAGAAGGGTGTTGTTTCCTTCCTGCAAATGTGCGGGTTTTGCGGCGAACCGCCACGGTTGGTTTCCTTAAAACGAAAAACCTTTGTTGATATAATACGTGACGGCAAAGCCCGACAGGACAAACCAGGTCACCACTGTTGCCATGGACGCAGCGAACGCATGCAGGTAGGCGCGGGCGGTTCGCGCTTCCATCATGCCCGCATAGGCGGCCGTCCTGTAGACGAGTGTGAAGAGCAGGTAGCCCCCGATACCGACCATATACAACCGTTGCGGAAGCAGGGCGAGCAGGGGAGCAAAAAACAGGATGAAGACGAGCCCGCAAAAACCTGTGAAATAAAGGTTGGCAACAAGGTGCTCCGCGTAGTTATAACCCCGACGCGCGTAACAAAGGAGAAAGACCAGCGCCACCACGGGCGTTGCGACGATGGCCACGAAATTCCCATACTTATCCATGAACCTGTTGGCCTGCGTCGCGCGCGCCAGTTTTCCGAGCACCCTCTGCCTTGTGGCGGGGTCGGGAATATGGCTGGCGTTCGCGCGCATGGTGGCAAACGTATCGGATCTTTCGAAGGTGTGTAAGAAAGACAGGGTGAGAACAAAGATGCCAAGCACAAGGAAGAAGAAGCTCAGCGGGCTGTAATGCGCCGTGCGGCGACCGGTGATATACGCGCGGGCAACCCGCCCGGGGCGGATGGCCAGGTCGCGGATGAGCAGGACGATTCCCTTGTCCGCATGCGTAAAAAAATGGAGCCCCTCGTGAGCAAGGTGGCCGATGCCAAGTCGATGGACAGCCGTTTTTTGTCCGCACGCCGGGCAGAACGTATAGGAAGGCTCAAGAGCGATGGCACAATTGGCGCAGGAAGCTGGTTGCATGCGGCCAAGATACAGCGTGCAGCGATCCCGGCCGTCGCACATCCAGGTTTTCAGGTCAGGACGAGGCCGGGTCTGTCCCGTCCCGCCGGCGGCTCAGCTGCTCGATCTCGTTGCGGATCGACTTGATCTCCTGCCACATCTTATTCAGATGTGCCCAATTGCTGAGGCCCGTGAATTTTTGCGCGTATTCGTTCTCTAGCTGCTCGAGCTTTGTTTGCAAACGAGTGATCTGCTGGGTTGACATAGGGTGTATACGGTTCTTCTAAAAAAAAGCCCCGATCATAGGGGCTTCGATAAATCGTTTGTAGCAACTCAGGCAGAAATGGGAAGATTATTCCGCAATAGTGTGAGCTGATACTGTAATTCCTTGATCTCTTTGTAGAGCGACGATACATGGCTTTGGGGCTTTTCAGCTTCCACTGCAGTGTCGTACGCCTCTATTTTCCGGAGTAATAAGCTTTCCAGCTCCTGTTGCTGCTCTGTCATCGGTACACGTGTTAAGGTTTAACGCCCCGGAGGGACAGAATATTCGAACAAAGTCTATGCCTTTTCCGACGGGCCTTCGTTCTCAACGATCGCTTCTGCAAGGTCGAGGCAATGGTTGTTGACATACCACGGAAGTGACTGGGGGCGGCGCTGCCACCGGCCTCCGCGCCGTTCCATGCAAAAGCTGAGGAGCTGCTCTCCATGCGAAAAGCAAACCTCGTAGGACGGAAAAAGCTCGGGGTGATCGGCGCGCCGGAGGGTATAGGTCGTGCCCGAAAGGGTGAGTTCCAAAGTTTCTTTCATGGTTAAACGGTCCTGTGAAAATAGGCGGTCCCCCTGGCAAAAAGCCTCTTTCCGGACCGTATTCTTTATCCACAAAGGCCGTTTTCTGCGCGACGACAGGCTTTCAACGGAGTGCCCGATGAGGTTGTCCACAAGGCGAGGTTCGGCAGGTTGAGGGGGTGCCTGTCCCCCGACATACCGTCCCCCGGGGAGCCGGCCGGTCCCTCAACCCAATGTTGGCCAAAACACGGCTCATGACACGGACCCTTTGTCATCGCACCTTCAAAACTCCTCATAAAATCCGTCACCCTCCGCCCTGCCCCCGCCGGCCGCCGTATCTTTGCGCCATGAGCCGGAAAGGGAAAGTTTTAGTTGCCATGAGCGGCGGGATCGACAGCACCGTCACGGCCCTCATGCTCCACCACGAAGGATACGAGGTGGTCGGCATCACGATGAAGACCTGGGACTATGCCGCGAGCGGCGGCTCAAAGAAAGAGACCGGCTGCTGCAACCTCGACTCGTTCAACGATGCACGCATGGCTGCCGTGCAGCATGGTTTCCCTCATTATATCCTGGACATCCGTGAAGAGTTTGGCTCTTTTGTCGTCGAGAACTTCGTTGATGAATACCTGGCCGGCCGGACACCCAACCCCTGCGTGCTCTGCAATACGCACATCAAGTGGCGCGCCCTGCTGAAACGGGCTGACGCGCTTGGCTGCGACTATATTGCCACCGGGCACTATGGCATCATCCAGCAGCACGATAACGGCCGCTATTTTATCCGCAAGGGAGTCGACGAAACGAAGGACCAGAGCTATGTGCTTTGGGGCCTCCAGCAGGACCTGCTCAGCCGGACCCTCCTCCCCCTCGGGGGCTATCAAAAGACCGCGATCCGCCAGATGGCGCACGATTTCGGCTATCCCGAGCTCGCTAAAAAAGCGGAGAGCTACGAAATTTGCTTCGTGCCCGACAACGACTACCGGGGCTTTCTTCGTCGAAAAGTTGACGGTCTCGAAGAGCGCGTCGACGGCGGGGCCTTCGTTGACAAGGACGGAACTATCCTGGGGCGCCACAAAGGCTATCCCTTCTATACGATCGGCCAGAGAAAGGGACTTGAAGTGACCTTCGGAAAACCTGTTTACGTAACGGGCATCGACCCCGACACCAATACGGTTGTGCTTGGTGAGGAAGACGACCTGCACAAGGAGGAAATGTTTGTCGGAAAGTTGAACTGGATGAAATATGACGGGGCAACCGACGGCATGGAGGCCCGGACGAAGATCCGTTACCGCGACGCTGGCAGCTCGTCCATCCTTACCCCGGAAGCTGGCGGGATCCGTGTCCGGTTCTTCGAGCCGGCAAAGGGGATCGCACCCGGCCAGAGCGCCGTTTTTTACGAAGGAGACGACGTGATCGGCGGCGGCATCATCCAGCGCTACTGATCCGGTTTCAGAATCTTGCCACGTGGCCCGGCGCCTGGCTTTTTATGGCCGGTCGTGGGCAGGGCGCGGGCGGCTTCCGAATCCGGCGGGTTCTGTGTACTTTTAGGGCTCATGGCATCTGAATTGAATACCATATCCATATGAAAGCTTCCCTACCCGCATTCATCCTGCTGGGCTTAACCGTCTTTTTCACCGCCTGCAAAGACAAGAACGAGGACTTCAAGATCGAAGCCGCCCCCGACTACTACGCGCTGCAGGCTGGAAAATTCACGATCTACCGCCTCGACTCCACCGTCTTCACCCAACAGGGGCGCGTGCAGGAAACTCATTCCTACCAGGAAAAAGATGTCGTCGATCACCAGGCGACGGACGGCCTCGGTCGGCCCGGGTGGATCGTCTACCGATACATCCGCGATACCGCCGGCCTGACGTCATGGAGATCCACCGGAACCTATATCATCATTCCGCAGGAGACTGGCGTGGAAGTGGTTGAAAACAATATGCGCTCCATCCGTCTCATCTCCCCCGTTAAGGAAGGAACGACCTGGAAAGGAAACCGCTTCATCCCGGCAGACTCTTACTTCGCTCAATACTTATTTGGCAATGACGATGAGATCACCGACTGGGATTTCACGATCACCGGCGTAGGCGAAACGACCGTCATCCGGAACAAAACCTATTCAAACGTGGTCACCGTCCAGGGCATCGACGACTCCTTCAACTATCCCATTACCGTCACCAACTCATTTGCCAACCGCACGTTCTCGGTTGAGCGATTTGCCCGCGGCATCGGTACGGTCTACCAGGAGCTTGTGATGTGGGAATACCAGCCCAACCCGAATGGAACACCCTATTATATTGGCTTCGGCGTCAAGCGCAGCATCCTGGACCATAACTAGTTTATCATGAAACGAACCTTACTCTGCCTCGTCCTGTTCCTCGCCGCAGTTGCCGACGCTTCCGCGCAGAATGTCATTCGCCCGGGGCGCTACCTTATCAAGTTTCGAAACAAAGCAAACAGCTCTTTTACAATTGCAAACCCGTCAGCCTACCTGTCGGCCCGAAGCATTGCCCGCCGCACACGGTATGGCATTGCGATCGACAGCACCGACCTGCCCGTGACACCTGCCTACCTGGACAGCCTGCGGGCCATACCAACCGTGACGGTCCTCAACCCGTCGAAATGGCTCAACTCCGCATCCATCCGCATCAGCGATACCTCGGCCGCCAACGTAACGGCGGTCCTCAATAAAATCAACAGCTTCCCGTTCGTCCTCTCTTCGTCTGGACTGGCGCAGCGCGCCGAAGCCTTCGTGTCTGCTGCGCGCCAACCAAAGCTTGAGACCGCTGACGGCTCGGCCTCACAACAAAGGGTAAGCGCCGTCGAAGCGGACTTCTTCAACTACGGCTCCAGCTTTAACCAGATCCATGTCCACAATGCGGAGTTCCTGCATAATATCGGCCTCCGCGGACAGGGAATGGTACTGGGAATGCTCGATGCTGGGTTCCAGAACTATCTCACCGTGCAGGCATTCGACAGCATCCGCCTCAACGGCCAGGTGCTCGGCACCTATGATTTCGTGGCAAAAGAAACAAGTGTCAATGAAGACCATCCGCATGGAGAGCAGTGCCTGTCGATCATCGCTGGCAATCTTCCGGGTCAGTATATCGGCACGGCTCCCAAAGCTTCTTTCTATCTTTTCCGTACGGAAGATGCATCGACCGAGTTCCCCATCGAAGAACATAACTGGGTCTGCGGCGCCGAGCGCGTGGACAGCGCAGGTGGAGACGTCATCTCTTCATCGCTGGGGTACTACGACTTCGATCCGCCCCTGCAGTCGCTCAGCCATCCCTTTTCAGACATGACGGGCAATATCACGATGGCCGCTATCGGTGCCGACCTCGCCGCGAAAAAAGGCGTGCTGGTGGTCAACGCAGCGGGCAACGAAGGAAATAATTCATGGGGCCGCATCATTACCCCGGCTGACGGCGACAGCGTCCTCGCCGTGGGCGCCGTCAACGTGGCCGGCGTTCCCGGCTCTTTCACGAGCCGCGGTCCGTCAGCAGATGGACAGGTGAAGCCCGATGTGGCATCGGTTGGTGTGAACACGGTCATTGCCAACCAGTCGAACACAATTTCTTCCGGAAATGGAACCTCGTATGCCTGCCCGAACATGGCTGGCATTGCTACCTGTCTTTGGCAGGGATTCCAGGAATTTGACAACATGAAGATCATCAATGCGCTTCGCCGCGCGGGGTCGAGAGCGAACAATCCCAATGACACCGTCGGCTATGGCATTCCTGATGCGAAGAAAGCCTTGCTGAACCTGACGAAGGATTTCTCAACGGCCAACGTCACGATGGGTACGTGCAAAACGACCATCGGCTGGACCAGCAAGGACATCGCCAACCTGCGCTACGAGATCGAGCGCAAGGCTCCCGGTGAAACCGCTTTCACGAAAGTAAGTGAGCGCTACGGCACCGGCAGCATCTTTGCCAACCACAGCTACACATCGACAGACTCACTGATGAACGTACAGGCTGGTACGATCACGTACCGCATTCGCCAGGTGATCGACACGGCGGGAGCAACCCTCACCGCAGATTATATCGATACGGTAACGATAAACCTCGCCGCCTCCTGCATCACGACGGCCGTGCCGACTGTGAGCGCTCCGGGCGTTGAGATCCTGCTGCAGCCAAACCCGACGCATGGCGCCGTCATCCTGAAAGTGACGACCCCAGCGGCTTTCAGCGACCTGCAAGTGCGGATCACCGACGCGCAGGGCAAACTCGTTCGCCGGTCTACGCACAGCAAAGGCAGCGGCACGACCCTGATCCGAATTGAAACGACAGGCCTGGCGAGCGGCAAATATTTTGTCAGCGTTTCGGGAAAAGGCCAGTTGCTCGGCACGCGCGAGCTCGTAAAATTATAACGTGAAGAGGGCCGCGAACAGCGTGTCCGCCTTCCGGTCATAGCCTTTGTAGTACCGCATTGCCTTTAACCGCAATGCGGTCTTTTTTTGCAGGGTCGCCACGATCGCCTCGTTCTCTTTTTCGAAGACCGAGCAGGTCACATAAAGAAAGAACCCACCGGGCCTGACCTGTCGCGCTGCGCGTACCGCGATCGTTTCCTGCAAGGCTGCGTACCTGTCGATCTCCTGTTCGCGGAACAGGCGTAGCTGCTCCGGCGTTCGTCCCCACGTGCCCGAACCGGAGCAGGGCGCATCGCACAGGACAAGGTCAAACGCAGACGTCTCGCGAAAATCGGGTGACGCCAGGTCGGCAACAGTGCTCGTGTAGCTTTTAATGCCGGCACGCTCGAACCGCACGCGCAGGTTGAGCAGGATGCTCTTGCGCACGTCGGTGACAGACAGCCTGACCCGCGGATAGGTATCATGGAGAAGGATCGACTTGCCGCCGCTTGCCGCGCAGCAATCCCACGCATCGAATGGCCGGTCTGTCGGCGGCATCGCTTCCACCAGTTGCGAAAGCACCTGCTGCGAGCTGAGGTCCTGCACCACGGCGTCAATGTCAAGATCGATCAGCTGGTCCGCCTTTGTGCCGTTGTCCAACGCGATCGCATGCGGAATCGGTTCAGAAAAATCCAGGCCTGCATCGGTCAATGCCTGCCGAACAGGAGCATCACGGCCGGGACGAACCCGGAGAAAAAGGCCAGGCTGCACGAGATGCGCCAGCGCAAAGCTGCGCGCCTGAATCTCTGGGCTGATATGGGCCGTCCATGGGAACATAGCGTTCCCTTCGGCAGTTGCTTCGAGCAGCGCGAGCTTGTCTTCTGCAGGCAACGAGGCCTGCTCGTTCCAGGCCGGGTCGATCGCCTCGAGGACCGGAGAGGGCGCATCAGCCGTCAGGAATTGAGCCAGCCGAATGCGCTCGCGCAGCGACAGAAACGCAAAGGCGTTGCCAAGACGAAAGAACGAATAGCAAAGATGGCTGATGGTTCGCCGGTCGCGGGACCCGTATTTCTTATCCTGGCGGAAAAAGTCCCGAAGCCACGGCGCGAACGGCATCTTGCCCGTGTAGTTTTCCAGGACCAATTCGGCTGTCTTGATGTGCGATTCGATATACATAAAGCGGGGACTAAAAACGGCTGCCTTTCAGCAGCCGTTGGTATACTGAATTCGGTTCGATGGATCACAGTTGCAGCAGGGCCTTCACAGGGTCTTTGCCAAACAGCAGGAGGTCCGGATTCTCGAGAAGCTCTTTTACGCGGACGAGGAAGCTGACCGACTCCCGGCCGTCAATGATGCGGTGGTCATAGCTCAGGGCGAGGTACATCATGGGGCGGACCACCACCTGTCCATCCACGACCATGGGGCGCTCCTGGATCTTATGCATGCCGAGGATGGCGGATTGCGGGATGTTGATGATCGGCGTTGACATCAGCGACCCGAACACGCCGCCATTCGTGATGGTGAACGTGCCTCCCTGCATTTCTTCCATGGTCAGCCTGCTGTCGCGCGCTTTGCCGGCAAGCTCGACGACCTTTTTTTCGATTTCGGACATGCTGAGGCTTTCGGCGTTCCGGATGACCGGAACGACCAGGCCTTTCGGGGCAGAAACGGCGATCGAGATATCGCAGTAGTGGTGATAGACGATCGAGTCACCGTCGATATAGGCATTGACTGCGGGCCATTCCTGCAGGGCGAAGCAGACGGCTTTTGTGAAGAAGCTCATGAAGCCCAGGTTAACGCCGTGCGCTTCTTTGAACTTGTCTTTATTGGCAGTGCGGATCGCCATGATCTTGCCCATATCCACTTCATTGAAGGTGGTGAGCATGGCCGTCGTGTTCTTTGCTTCAACGAGGCGCCGCGATACGGTCTTCCGTAGGTTGCTCATTTTCTCGCGCTTCTCCTCTCGTGTAAAGGCGGTTGTGCCCGGCTTGCGGCCCGGATTGGAAAGCGCGTCCAGAACGTCTTCCTTGAGGATCTTGCCGTTGTAACCACTGGCCTGGATGCTTTTTGGATCGACGCCTTTGTCGGCGATGATGGCTGATGCAACAGGCGTGGCTTTCACATCGGCGGGGATGGTGGTCACGGGTGCTGCCGCTGGAGCTGGCTGGGCCGCAGGCTTGTCGGCTGCGGGCATGTCGGCGGCTTTGGGAGCGGCTTCGACGGGCGCCGGCATGCCCTCCGGCTTCGCTGCCGTCTCATCGATCTGGGCCAGGACATCGCCGATGAGGAGGGTATCCCCTTCCTTCCCGACGGTTTTGAGGGTGCCCGCCTTTTCAGCGTTTACTTCAAAGGTCGCTTTCTCGCTTTCCAGCTCGGCGATGACCTCGTCGCGGTTCACATAATCGCCGTCGGCCTTCAGCCATTTCACCAGGGTCACTTCGCTAATCGATTCGCCTACCGTTGGCACTTTGATCTCAATCATTTGATATTTTTTATCGTTTAGAAGCCGGCCTTTGCATTTAGTTCCTTAATGTCTTTCTTGGTGACTTCCATGCTTAAGAGGCCGCTGTCCACATAGAGCATTTCCTTTGTCGCGAGGTCAAAGACAAAAATATATTTCTGGTCGTTCACAAGCGGTGAAAACAAGGCATATTGCGACGCTTCGGGCGACTGTGCCAGCCTCTCAATGTCCGCATAGGGCAATATCCTGGTCTTTCCACCAAATCCGCTTAGATCGGTTTCGTCGACCAGGGTCTTGAAGATCCGTTTCTTGCTCGTGTACACTTTTCCGACGCCACTTTCCATTTGAGCCCGGGTGATTTTCCAGATATCATATTTCTCCAGCAGTTCAGCAGGCACCAGCAAGGTTTTGCTGCTAAGTTGCCGTGCTTTTGCATCGATCCAAGCCGTAAAGTCCCGGTTTCCGGCTTTTGGGTTTTGCCTCCGGTATTCCAGCACGTCGTTCACTTGCCTGACAATATAATCGACACGGTAGTAGGAATGTTCCAGACCCGATTCGGGGGACCACTCGTAATAAAACATATTGGAAGGGCCCCAGGCCATGCTCAGCTCAACATCCGGCTTCCCCTTCTTGTCCAGCGGCGTCAAAAAATAAGCCGCCCAGTTGGCAAAGGTGCCGCGCTCTTTGTCCATGCCGTT
>JAQBNP010000063.1 GCA_028288515.1 Flaviaestuariibacter sp.
TGTTTTTCTTTAACAAGTGATGGCCCCGATTGGCACGATTTCGGCAAAAAGGGTCATTAGAAGATTTGATCACCTTTTAAAATGAACCTTATGAAAAAAATACTATTCGCCCTCTCCGCCGCTACCGTGATGGTTGCCTGCAATACAAACCCAAGCACCGTCGCTGCGGACCAGGCAAAAGCAAACACGGTCGATACGACCGGCTTCGCCCAATTCCAGGCTTTTAAGCAACAACAGGCATTCCTGGCCGCGCAGGCCGCTGCCCCCGTTGCAGCTGCACCTGCAGTCAGAACGGTAACCCGTTATGTACCCGTGCGCTCGGCAAGCACAAGCCGCCGGACATCCTCCAGCAGTGCTCCCGTTGCCATGACATCTGAGTCCACCAACGCCGCGAAAGCAAGGAAGCGTGGGATCAGCAAGGCTGCCAAAGGCGCGATCATTGGTGGTGTTGCCGGTGCTGCCGGTGGTGCGATCATCAATAAGAAGAACCGTGGTGTCGGTGCCGTGATCGGTGGTGTCCTTGGTGCTGGTGCCGGCTATGGTATCGGGCGCGGAATGGACAAGCGCGACGGCCGTTATTAAGACGTTTCAGTCACAGTTTTTATAGAGAAAGGCCCTGCAGTTGCGGGGCCTTCTTCATCTCCAGCCGGACCGGCCATTCCCGGTGCAGAGCAAAACAAGAGGCACAGAAGCCTTATTTTTGGCCATGCTCCCCGTTTCTTTTCAACCATTCCCTGTGCTGCAAACAGAGCGCCTGTTACTGCGGCAGCTGACCGAAGCCGATGCTCCAGGGCTCTTTGCCATGCGCTCCAATCCCGACCTGATGAGGTATATCCCGCGTCCACTGGCAAGCACAACCGAAGATGCGGTTCAGCTGGTTCGGCACATGGCGGGACTGATCGACCGGAACGAAGCCATCAACTGGGGGATCTTCCGGGCCGGCACCGACGAGCTCATCGGTATGATCGGCTTTGTCCGCTTCATGCCCGAGCGTTACCGCGCCGAGGTCGGCTATATGCTTCACGGCGATGCGCACGGCAAAGGCTATGTCTCTGAAGCGCTCCGGGCGGTTCTTGATCATGGCTTCCGGGGGTTCGGCCTGCACACGATCGAGGCGCTGGTCAATCCTGCCAACACACCGTCGGTGAAAGTGCTTGAGCGCGCTGGCTTCGATCTCTCCGGAACCTTCCGCGACTATATCTATTTTGATGGCCGCTTCATCGATTCGCTCGTTTTTTCTCTTGTGAGCCCCCTGCCTTTCCAGCAACAGGCGCCAACACCGTAACAGATCACATGAACCTTTTGCAGGTATCGGGTATTGGGAAGAGGGAAGGCGGCATGCCCTTACTCACAGCGATCAACCTGTCATTGAAGCAAGGTGAGCGACTCGGCCTGATGGGAGAAACGGGCTCGGGCAAGAGTACCCTGCTCAGGATCATCGGTGGCCGCGCCCAGGCATCTACGGGGTCCGTTTTCTTTGAAGGAAAGGAAGTGCCGGGCACCGACCAAAAGCTTCTTCCGGGCCATCCGGGCATCGCATGGCTCTCACAGCAGCATACCCTCCCGCAGCATCTCCGCATCGAGCAGGTCCTGGAATACGCGGCCACCGCCGATGGCATCGACGCGCCCGGGCTCTATGCATTATGCCACATAGATCACCTGTTGAAGCGCAAAACACACGAGCTCTCCGGAGGCGAGCAGCAGCGTGTTGCGACGGCCTGCCTCCTCCTGGGAACGCCGCGCCTTCTACTGCTCGATGAGCCGTTCTCGAACCTTGACGCCCGGCACCGGGCGATCATGCGCACGCTTCTGGACGAAGCCGCCAAACGACTCAACTTCGCCACCATCCTTGTCTCTCACGACCCGCTTGACATACTGCCCTGGGCCGACCACGTGGCGATCCTGGAAGCAGGCTCCCTGGCCCAGACGGGAACGCCGGCGGAAGTGTATCGGCATCCCATCAGCACGCATGTGGCCGGTTTGCTGGGACCGTACGATCTTCTGCCCGCGGATGCATCCGGGAAACAATGCATTGTCCGCCCGGAGGACTGGATCCTAAACCCCGCGGAGCCGCAATTGCAGGGCGTTGTCGAGCGGATCTGGTTCATGGGCGGCTATGACCACATCGAAGTTTCTGTTCCGTGGGGAGTCGTCAACGTACAGGTGCGGTCAGGATCGGTTCGGACCGGCCAAGCGGTGAACCTGTCAGTTAGCGATCGTTGATGCAGTTCAGGAGCGGCGTAAAATCTTGCTGCTTGAAAGTCGTTTTGTTCAGACATTTAGTCCATGAGAACGCTTGCCTCCCTCCTGCTTATTTTCCTTTCCCTCACGGCGAGCAGCCAGTCGCGCAATTGGCTGACCTTCGTCAATCCCCTGATCGGCACTGAAAAAATGGGCCACACTTATCCCGGCGCAACAGTTCCGTTCGGCATGGTGCAGCTCAGTCCTGACACCGACACAATTCCGCTCTTCACCACCGGCAAGTACAACCCCGACGTCTATAAATATTGCGCAGGCTACCAGTATGACGACCCGACCATCGTTGGATTCTCTCATACGCATTTCAGCGGCACGGGTCATTCCGACCTCGGCGATTTTCTCGTGATGCCGACGAGCGGACCCCTCCAGGTAAACCCGGGGACAGAAGACCATCCGGAAACCGGCTACAGGTCGCGGTTCTCACACAGCAATGAAACCGCATCACCGGGGTTCTACGGTGTTCTGCTGGACGACCACGGCATCAGGGCCGAGCTCACAACGACAACGCGCGTTGGCGTTCACCGGTACACGTTTCAAAAGACGGACAGTGCCCACATCATTCTTGACCTGGCCCACGGCATTTACAATTATGAAGACAAAAACGTCTGGACCTACCTGCATGTCGTCAACGACACGCTCGTCACCGGCTATCGGCAAACCAACGGCTGGGCACGTACCCGTACGATCTATTTTGCATTGACCTTCTCCAGACCATTCCGGTCTCACGGCGCGCGCAACCTGAAACCGGGGCGCTACAACGGCTTCTGGGGACGCTTCAACCAGGCACGCGATTTCCCGGAAGCTGCCGCTCCGCAACTGCGCGCCTGGTTTGACTTCCAGGCCTCGGAGGGGGAAGCGATCGGCATGAAGCTGGCCCTGTCGCCGGTCAGCATGGAGAACGCGCTGGAGAACCTGCGGACCGAAGCGCCTCGTTGGAATTTTGATGAAATCAGAAGCGCGGCTGCCACGCGATGGAACGAGGAACTTGGCAAGATCGCTGTCACCATGAGCGAGCCGGCAGACATGACAAACTTCTATACGGCCCTGTATCACAGCTTCCTCGGCCCCACGGTTTATATGGATGTCAATGGGCAATACAAAGGTGTTGACCAGGCCGTGCATACCGCAAGCGGATTCACGAACTATTCGACGTTCTCACTGTGGGACACCTACAGGGCTCTCCATCCTTTGTTCAACATGATACAGCCGGCGCGCAACCGCGACATGATCCGGTCGATGCTCGCCCACCAGGAGCAAAGCCCGGAGCATATGCTCCCGGTCTGGTCGCACCACGGAAATGAGAATTGGTGCATGAGCGGATACCACAGCGTTTCGGTCATTGCCGATGCGATCGCCAAGAAAAACCTGGCGGGCATCGACGCGGAAAAAGCGCTCGATGCGTGCGTGCAAACGGCCCACACCGGGTACTACGACGGCGTCGACTGGTATGAGAAGCTTGGCTACGTGCCCGAGGATAAAAAAGGCGGCACGTCCGTGTCAACAACGCTGGAATATGCGTATGACGACTGGTGCATTGCGCAGGCTGCCCAAGCGCTCGGCCGCACCGGCGTGTTCACGGAATTCAGCAGGCGCGCGCAAAGCTGGCGCAACGTCTATGATCCATCGACAGGTTTCATGCGCCCGCGTCTCAGCGATGGCAGCTTCCGCCAGTCATTTGACGTTCTCTCCACGAACGGCCAGGGCTTCATTGAAGGAAATGCCTGGAACTACAGCCTCTTCGTGCCGCATGACCCGCGCGGACTCATCGAGATCATGGGTGGAAGCAAGCGGTTTGTCCCCCACCTCGACTCGCTCTTCACCATGCACCTGCCGGACGCGTTTTTTGCCGAAACGGAAGACATTACGCGGGAAGGCATTATCGGGAATTACGTTCACGGAAACGAGCCGTCACACCATGTCGCTTACCTCTATAACAGCACAGACCAACCGTGGAAGACACAGGGTGCCGTGCGCAACATCCTGCGCCGTCAGTACCACCCCGCGCCGGACGGACTCGGCGGCAACGACGACTGCGGGCAGATGAGCGCCTGGTACGTGTTCAGCGCGCTTGGCTTTTACCCGGTAGCTCCCGGCTCCGATCTCTACGAGATCGGCAGTCCACTGGTTCGGACCGCATCGATCCGCAACGAAAACGGGACAACATTTTCCATCGAAGCGCGCAACGCAGGGCCCGCCAACATGTACATTCAACGCATGGAGCTCAATGGGAAAGCGTTCCGAAGCCATACGCTCCGGCACAGTGACATCGTGAGGGGCGGAACATTGATCTTCTGGATGGGTCCGAAGCCAATGAAAACCCTGTTCCTGCCGGGCTCCAACTGATCAGTCGACCGTCATGTGGAAACGGCCGGCCTGTGCCCGGATGATCGCCTCCACTTGTGACTCGAGGGTTGCTGCGGCCTGGCTCAGTGGCCGGTTGCGCCTTGCCGTTAGAAGCCAGCTCTCGCGCTTCGCGCTGAGGTCTGCAATGTTGTTTTGAACGGCTTCACGCTCGGCGCTCATCCTCGAAACGATGGCTTTGAGCTCTTCGCCCGATTTGTTCCGAAGGGAGTCGGGAAGCGCGTCAGGCGCCAGGTTCCGGTACACAGCGGAATCCGCCCTGGCTGCGTCCACAAGATCCCATGAGGCATTGTTGTATGTCCGGCTATTCCCCTTTACCTGGACACGCTTTATGCCCGCCGCGGTACTGACCCCGTAGTTGGCAACATCCATGTTTCCCATCACTTCCTTTTTTCTCCTGCCATTGCTTCCATACCCGATATAGGTGTTGTTGAGCGAGCTGTTCAGCACCATGAGAGCGCTGTCGTAAGGAGTTGGGATGTCTTCGATCTGGGCATCCTGGTCAATGACCGTAAAGCTCCCGGCGCCACACTTGCTGCCGAGATTCCAATGTTCGAGGATCCCCTGCGCGCGTGGACCGCAATAGATGGTATTGACGATCACACCTTTCCGCGAGGCGGCGTCGCAAGCACTGGTATACGTGATGCTGCCCTGCAGGAAGTCCTCGTTGCCGGCGATGAAGATGACCTTATAGCTCTGGGGGTTACTGTCCCAAGCAAGGCTGTCGATCGCCGTATGAATGACTTGCCCGCAATACTCGTCACCACCGTCAGTCGTCAGGGAGAAAAGGCTTTGCGACAGGGTATCGAGATCAGTTGTGAAGGGGCTGAGGCGCCGGATATAGCCGGCCTTGCTGTTATTCGACGAGCGGCCGTACTCATACAGCGCGATCTCGATGCCGGGACTGCCCGCGGCGCATTTAGCTTTCCCCATGACGCTGACCATATTCCAAAGCTGGATCTTTGCCTGCTCGATAAGCCCGTTCATGCTGCTGCTCACATCAAGCAGGATGGCCACCTGGATCTTGGGAACGACGGTTGCGGGCGGAGATGCCGGCCGGCTTGTTTTTGAAGAATGTGTAAAGGCTAACAGGATCACGGCGCCGGAAGCGCACAGGAAGGCTTTGAAAAGGCTGGTCATGGCGGAAGGTTTTGTCTTAGATGCGGTCATTCTAAAATTACACATGCTGCCGGGCGCACACCAGGAAGGTTGTCTCTTTTAACATTTCTAAAACTGCCTTGTGTCGAGCGGTATGGCGCCATCGCGTTGACGGTTTTATTTTCGGGCTGATGACCCGGCCAACAAACCATTTGCTGCTGCTCCTCCTGCTGCTTGCCGTCACCGGCGTGGCGGCAAGGGAACGGGGCATCGATCCCGGGCCGCCTGTCATCACGATCGGAACGCTTCCCGGGGGCGATTCGACCTCCTGCATCATCCCCTTCACCCGTGCGGGCAACCTGATCCTCGTGCAGGCCACGGCCGACACCGTCTCCGGCAACTTCATCCTCGACACGGGCGCGCCCGGCCTCGTTCTGAACCTCACTTATTTCCGCCAGTACCCGACGACCTCGGAGGACGGCGAGCAAACGAATATTACCGGAGGAACAGCGCCCGTACTGAAGACAAGAGTGGCCAGCTTCGCGTTTGGCACATTACACTATGACCATGTGGACGCAGATCTGGCCAACCTTGGCCCGATCGAGAACAGCAAAGGCGTGAAGATCCTCGGCCTGCTGGGAATGGACCTGCTGATGCGCTGCGAAATGATCATCGACTACCGAAAAAATCTCATCTACCTGCATCGCATCGGGCGCCGCGAGTCGTCATCATACCAAAGCATTCAACTGAAGGAATCAAGCCCCTATACGACCGTCCCGATCGACCTGAAGGACAACCGGATCATTACTCAGATCACGGTCGGCGGCAAGAACCTGAAGTTCATCATCGACTGCGGGGCAGAGTCGACGATCCTTGACAGCCGTCTGCCCAATGCCATCTTCGACCGGGTGACCATCACGGGACGGGTGATGCTGACAGGGGCGGGCAACAAAAAAATCGAGGCCCTCCAGGGCAGCCTCGACGAGCTGCGGATCGGCGGCAATCGCATTGGCGACCTGCCGGTGCTCATCACCAACCTGGAGAAGACCTGCTTCGCGTATGGCGGCTGTATCGACGGCATCCTTGGCTTCGATTTCCTGTCGCTGCAGAAAATAGGGTTTAATTTTGTCACGCGTAAACTGTATCTATGGAAATGAGGACACCGGTCGCGAAAGGTTGGCTGCTGCGGGGATGCCTGTGTGTCCTGATGCTGTTGGCGGTGTGCCCGGCCCAGTCCCAGAAGACATACGGTGTCCACAACGGCCGCATGTACATCTCCCTGTCCCGTACGATGCTCGCCGCTTCCCTCGACAGCTTTATCCGTCGCTATGACCTCGCCGATATCGGCCTCTTTTCCTTTCTCCGCGCGGGCAAGGACGATTCCGTTCGGGCAGCGGGCTGGCAAGTAGAGCAGAACGACGCGAACGGGATCCGGATCACGAAATCGCTCCAGGCCGCGGATAACCTGTCCTCCCCGGAAAGCCGCCTGCGCCTCACGGGCGACAACCGCTCGTTTGCGGTGCGCTTCCCAGCCGTCAGCGCGAATGTGCATTATGGTGCCAACAGGTTTCGCAACCAGCTACCCTACGAGGTGCGAAACGGGCAGGCCCGCTTCTTCCTCCGCGGCCACGTGGGCGCGCGGGTGGTGGCTCTTTCGGGGTCGTTCAACGACTGGGCTCCTGACGCCCTGCGCATGACCCGTGTGCCTGGAGGATGGGTGGCGCGTGTGACCTTGCCGGCCGGTAAATGGTGGTATAAGTTCGTCGTCGATGGTGACTGGATAACGGACCCGGACAACCGTGAACAGGAAGACGACGGCGAGGGAAATATCAACTCGGTCTACTTTCGACCCAATACTGTCTTCTCTCTCTATGGCCACAGTGATGCCCGCAGGGTGTACCTCGCCGGCAACTTCAACAACTGGCGGAAGACCGAGCTCGCCATGGTCAAAACACCTGTTGGCTGGGAGCTTCCCTTATACCTGGCCGAAGGACCGCATACCTACAAGTATATCGTCGATGGCACCTGGATCCCCGATGACCGCCAGGCCGAAAAGCTTCCCGACGGGCAGGGTGGCTTCAATTCCGTATACCGCATCGGCAAGCCGCACCTGTTTTCGCTGAAGGGGTTTGAGAATGCGAAGGAGGTCGTGCTGGCCGGATCGTTCAATGGCTGGCGTGAAGACGAATGGGTTCTGCGCCGCACAACTGGCGGGTGGGAACTGCCTCTGACGCTTGGACCGGGGAACTACGATTACAGGTTCCGCGTTGACGGGCGCTGGATGACCGACCCGGCCAACCCAATGACCTCCGAAAGTGAAGGTCACCGCAACTCGTTCCTGTCCATTGGCGCCAATCACACGTTCCGCCTGGCCGGTCGACCGAACGCGAAGACGGTCTACATCGCGGGTGATTTCAACGGCTGGAGCCCGACCAGCCTGGCCATGAAGCGCGTGGGGAATGATTGGGTATTCCCGCTCCACCTGACGCCCGGCAAGCACCTCTATAAATTTAATGTTGATGGCGAATGGATCATCGATCCGGGCAACAAGCTCTGGGAGCAAAACGAATTCGGGACCGGCAACTCGGTCATCTGGTCGGGCCAATAGCAGGGTATGAAAATTGTGTCCATTCGTCTCAAATGAGCGATATGGAACCCACGAACGATCCCAGGGGCGGCACGGCAAAACCGGTTGCTGACAATGAGAACCAGCCGCGGAACGACCGCGAGGAAAAGCAAACGGACCCGAACCTGACCGAATTGAAAGGTTTCGTGGATCCGGACGAAAAGATTGAGCCCGAGGGAACGGACAATCCCGATGTGAAGGGACTTCCCTAACGTCGAAAAAGCCCCTGTGAAAGCAGGGGCTTTTTTTAGATCGGTTCCGTGAGCTTCCTTAATCTTCGGCAGGCTCTGCAGCTGCCTGGTAGTTTACCGAGCGCTCGGCGATATCTGTCAGGAGAAGATCAGTTTTCTTTTCTTCAGCAAGTGTCTGTTCCAGGAGTTTCGCCACATCATCGCGACCCAGGGTGCGCGCCAGCTGGGCAAGCCCGCCGTACGTGGAGATCTCGTAGTGCTCGACCTTTTGTGCCGCCAGGATCAGGCCGACGTCGCGGGTGGCTGTGCCAGCCTCGGTCTCTTCGATGATGCCTTCGCCCTCTTTGACGATGCCTTCGATGGCCTCGCATTTCTTGCCCCGTGCTGTCTCACCCATTTTAGTGAAGATTCTTTCGAGGCGCTCTACCTGCTTGCGGGTTTGCTCGAGATGTTTTTCGAATGCTGCTTTCAGCTTATCCGTAGTGGCGGCGCGCTTCATTTTCGGCAGCGTTTTCATGATGTGCTTTTCCGCCCAATAGATGTCCTTCAATTCGTCAACGAAGAATTCCCGGAGCATTGAATCGCTCGCGCCCGCGCCGCTATTCTTAGGAGTGGCGCCTTTTGTTGCTGTTGCCATACGTTTTGTTTCGGAACAGGCATAAATCATCGTGCCAGCTCTGGCATGGGCGTGGGCTAGTCGTCATCTTCGTCGACGACCCTGATCTGCTTTTCGTTGGTCAGCACGATCTGCGGCTTTTGCGCAACGATCTCGATGCGGCCGGCGACGCACACGTCCTGGTCAGCATACGTCAGCTCCGGCGGTGTCTTGAAAAACGTCCGGTCCTTTTTCCACACCACCAGTGTCAGCGACTGCCTGGGGTAGGGAGCGCCAAGGTAAAAATAGGTGGGACCCCCATCGGCCCTGTTCAGGTACCGGCATGCGGCCACGGTGGCACAGACGGTCACGGAATCGCCGGCATGGCTGGCAACGTCTTCAAGCTTGATCTTCTGCTGGGCGGCGGACGCGAGGGGGAGGCCAATGAGGGCAGCGAGGAAGCGCAGGTTCATGTGTCAGTTGTTTTGGTTGCTCAAATCTAAATGCTTCTCTCGCACAAAAAAAGCCCTCCGCGGGGAGGGCCTGTGAAGAGCGAAAGGTTGTTTTACTGAACCACGATCTTGGTGGAGAACGAAGAGCGGCTTGTTACGCCGGTGACCTTCACAACATAGCTGCCGCGCGCGAGGCCGTCGGGGATCACGATCTCTTCGAGCTGCGTTTTTCCGCCGATGCTTACTTCGCGCGTAGAGATCAGCTTGCCTCCGAGGTCGAGAAGCTGCACCTGGTAACGGCCCATGGGCTGGTCGGCAAAGGACACCTTGACCACACCGTTCGTGACCGGGTTTGGAAATACAGAGATGCTGTTTCGGGCAACGTCCGGGACTGCCGGGTTGGCTTGCACGATGGTCCGCGCATCCTCGTTCTTAACCTCGGCGGGGGCTTGCGGGGTATCCTTCTTCTTCTTTTCAAAAGCCAGCGTGCCGTTCGCCAGGTCGGATGCATTGAAGACCGGGCCTCCGCCTTCGATCTTCTCCGCCTTCAGCGTGTTGAGGTCGAAGCGGTAATAGCCCTGTGTGGAGGAAGAGCTGCTGACTATGACGGTGCTGCCGCCTTCTGCTACGGCGCCGTTCGTGCTGAAGCCGCGCGGCAGGCCGCGAATGAAGCCGATATAGGTAGCCGTCCGGCTGTCGAGAGCGATCTTATAGACGCCGCGATTGGCATTGACGAGGTAGAGGTTGCCGGCCGCATCCGCGATCATGTCACCGCCATAGCCGCCGCCATCATGAATGGAGACGTCATTGGAAGCGTCGTCCGATACCGGGCCGAGGTCTGTGATGACGGGCTTCTTGCCGGTTGTGAACTGGATCAGGTGGTTCGCGTTGTTGGTCAGTGCATAGCCTTTGCCATCGGAGGCGATGACCATGCGTGTCACCTGGTTCGGTACGTCGCGGCGACTGCTAACGATGCCGAAGGGCTCGCCTTCGAAATAATAGACCTTGGGCTCCTTCCCTTTGAGGTCGATGTAGCGAAGCTGGTTGATGCCCATAGGCGTGTAATACAGCCGCTCGTGTTTCTTATCATAAGCGCATGCGGCAGACAGGGTGGCGAATGGCTTATCGAGGCCGGCCTTGGTGCTGGCTTCGGTGGCCTGGACGTCCTTGCCGGTGCGGGCGTTGAGAACCCGTACGGTCTGCGCGTTCTGGTAGATGGTCTTCACTTCGGCGCCGCTGTTGACATCAACGAGGCGGACCTCGGTCCAATCGCTTGCGCCTTTCTCACCACCGGTAATGGCGTAGGCAGTCGAAGCTGTTTTTTTCTGTGCGAAGACCGTTGCAAAGAGGGGTGCCATGATGGCGAGGAGTAGAATTTTTTGCTTCATGGTAATCGGTTTATTCCCCAAATTACGACACCCTTCGTTGGTTGTCATGGATGAGCCTTGGAAAATGGGTGGTTTTTTATGAGTGGTAGCGACCTGCCGGGCAGCAGCCGCAAATCCACTGTGGTACGGCATTTACAGCACTGCCGTCAAAACATCATGAAAGAGAAAAAGCCGACAGTTGCGGGAACAAGCACAAAAGACGTGAAGAAAAAGATCGCCCCGCTTGGTCCCGCGGAGGAATCCAAAGCTGACGCGAAAAAGAAAGCCGGCTCCATAGAGCCGGCTCCAAAAAAGAAGTGACGATGTTTACGCGCGGACTGTCGCCATGCGGATCACACCGCATTTGTGCAGCAGGTAAATGATCGGGTAGCAGGGATCGAACTCGCCTTTCTGCGCAGCGAAGTTGGGTCGTGACGGGAATACGTGGTGATTGTTATGATAACCTTCGCCGAACATGAGCCAGTCCACCTTGAAGAGGTTGCGCGATGTGTTGTCGGTCTCGAAGTTGACATGACCGTATTTATGCGCGAACCAGTTGATCACCACTCCATGCACGGGTCCCATCGCAATGTGGATCGGAAGGAGCAGGAACCACCAGGCCGACGGTGCGAACACGACGTAGAACCAGGTATAGAGAGCGATCCACAGCACGCGTGAGACCCAGAAGTTTCCCCACCAGTCGAATGCTTTCCAGTCGGGTACGTTCTTCCGGTATTTTTCTTCCACCGGGATCTTTTCCTCGAAGATGTCGGCGTACACTTTTCGTGTGCGCAGCATCATGGCTGCGAGGTTCTTATCGTAGGTTGGCGAATGCGGGTCGTCCTCCGTATCGGTATGGGCATGGTGCAGGCGGTGCATAATGCCGTACGCCCGCGGGCTCAGGTAGGACGAGCCCTGCGTGAGGTAGGTAACGATAAAGAAGAAGCGCTCCCAGCCGCGGCTCATCGTGAACGCGCCGTGGGCTGCATAGCGGTGAAGAAAAAAGGTTTGCGAAAAAAGCGACAGGTACCAGTGAAGTACGAAGAACAGGAGAATAGCGATCACGGATTCAATATGGTTTGGGAACCCCCTTCTTGCGAAGGCAACAGGGAGGGTTCTGAATTTTGAAATAAGGTTGCAAATATAAGACGGCGGTTAGTCTTTCGCTTCGTCAGCGGACTTGTCGTCGCCCTTTTTCTTTTTCTTGAACAGGCCTTTCAGCATATGGCCGAGGCCTTTTTTCTTTTCAGGCTCCGCCGTTGCCGTCTCTGCAGACGTGGCGCTCGGTGCCGGGTCGGCCTTCACCTGCTCCTTTGTTTCAGAAGTGCTGATCGTCTTCACCGGCTTCTCCTCTTCCTTTTTCGGCGTTTCTACAGGAGGCGGTACAGAAGCGAGTGAAGTGGATTCGCGCGGCACCGTCACCTCGGTATCTTTCGGCTCGGAAGCCTTGTGAGGAGCGGGTTTGGGGGCAGCGACGAGCTCTGTTCCCGTGGAGGGGAGGCTATCGGTGCGGTTGATGGCAACGACAGTAGTATCGGTGGCCCTGGCCGGTGCGCCGATTGCCGCATTCTCTTCGGTTGCGGTCATCTTCACTGCCACGGCGCTCGCCACTTCACGTGGTGCTTTGAACAGGTCTTTTCCTCCACCGTACCAGCCGAGGGCCAGCAGGCCGACGACCATGGCGCCCATCAGGGTTTCACCAACGGGGAGGCCGGGCTTGCTGTGGTAATGAAAGTCGACATCGCTCTGAGCGCCCGGAAGTATCCCGGGGCGGGTCGCTTCGGCCCAGGCCGCCGGCTGGTAATAGCCAGGCGTCTTTTTATAAGCGAGGGTACGTTGGCGCAGCTCTTCGGCCTTGCGTTCGATCTCGTCCGACTGCCGGTAGGTGACAGGCTTTTGCTTCGGCTGAACGGGCGGCTGCTCATCGACCTTTGGCGCTACCGGCGCTGGAGTGGCAGCCTTTGTCTTTTTAACAAGTTCTTCGGGAAGAGCGTACTTCAGGTTTTCCATTTCCTGGGGATGCGCCCAGGCGGTGCTTTCCCCATCTACCCAAACAAGGTCGTCAGGAGTTAATTGTTGTTGCAACAATTCACCAATTGTGAAAGGACCCAGCTCCTGGTTGTGGCGGAGGAGCTTAAAAACGGTTTGCATAAGTCGATGTTTAAAGCGCACGGCACCGGTTCTCACGCTTCACGGGGGAACGGACGTCGGGAATTAGGGCGCGGTTCATCTTCATAAAAGCGAATAGTGTGCCCAAAGCAGGCAGGTTGCGCCGTTGGTGCGGTCCGGAGTGGCCGGAAGAAAAGTGGAGATCATTCCGTGTCGAGCTTTGAGAACTTTTTGACATTGATTTCCGGTTGCGGAGGGTGGTGACATGCTAAACTACGATAGCGCGCCACGTAATCTTCCCGGGCATCTCCGGAGCCGTCAGTAAAAACCACACGGGTAAAATCGGGCAGAACTGCTCTTGTCTGCGGAGGTGTGGACCTGTAGTTTTGTAGCAGAAGTTGATTGATACCATATCAATCCCCAACATCCTGAGAAACAAACCGCCTGAATCCAGTCCTATCCAAAAAACCAATCCAATATCAGTCAACTTCTTTTTTTTATTTCCTGTCGATCCGATGTTCCGAAAGCACCAATCCATCCTTTAGAAAAGCCCTGTGTAGCCAAGACCGTTGCTGACTTTTGTCTAACCTATCAATGAACGAACATGTGTGCAGCGTACCACAAGGACCCACACCGGATCCTGATCGTAGATGACGACGTAGACTTTTTGATGTTGCTGGAGCGGAAGCTGATCAAGCAAGGTTTCGAGGTGGAAACAGCCGTGACCCTGCCCGAGGCCGAGGAGATCATCGATTCCTTCTGGCCCCATATCCTTCTCCTGGACATCAACCTCAACGGCGCTGACGGACGACAGCTTTCCTTCAAGATCAAGCACACGAACAGCCCCCACGCGCCCCGCATCATCATGTTGTCCGGGTATGACTACAGTGCCGGCCGCGCGGCCCTGTTCGGCGCCGACGAGCTCATTGCGAAGCCCCTTCACTACGATTACCTCGTGCACCGGATCGAGCACCATCTTCTGGAAAGCCCGCAGTCCGCGCGCAGACAGGGAAAGGATGCCCTGCCCGATTAGCTACTTGGCGACGTCGATCTTTACTTTTTTATTCTTGATCTTTTGCTCTTTGATGAGCTGCAGGGTGTGGCTTGCCTTTGACTTGCGCACCGCCACGAAAGAAAAGAAGTCCTTCACCTCGATCAGGCCGATGTCCTCCTGCTTCAGCTGGCCCCGGTTTGAGAGAAATCCGACGATGTCCACTTTATTGACCTTATCCTTTTTACCGGCGCCGATGAAGAGCGTGGTCCACTTCGGCTTGTCGGGAACCTCTACGGTATCCGGCAGGTCCAGTGCTTCTACGGGAGCCTTGATGAAGGCAGGCATCTTTTCGTCGGGACCGATGATCAGGACCGCGGTGCCGGTGGCGTCCATCCGGGCCGTCCGGCCATTGCGGTGTGTGAATGTGTCTTCGGTTGCGGGTAAGTGATAGTGAATGATGTAGCGGATATGGGGGATGTCCAGCCCTCGCGCGGCAAGGTCTGTCGTGACAAGGAAATTCACGCTGCCATTCCGGAATTTTGCCAGGGCCACTTCCCTGTCGCGCTGTTCCATGGCGCCGTGGTAATAGGTATTGACGATGCCTTTATCGGCAAGGAGCTGGCTTGTGCGCTCAACGGATTCGCGGTGGTTGCAGAAGATGATCGACGAGCGGTTGCCATGGAAGCAAAGGAGCCGGAACAATGTGTCTACCTTGTCCTTGTCGGGCGCGGCAACGGCTTGGAGGGCCAGGACTTCCGACGGCGTATCGCCTTCCGGCAGGTAGTCGAGACGCACGGCGTCATCGGCGCCGATGAAGGCCGGCAACTCGCGCATGTCAGTGGCGGAGGTAAGAATGCGGCGATCGAGTTGTGGCAATGAGCCGATCACAAAGGCCACTTCTTCCTGGAAGCCGAGCTCGAGCGACTTGTCGAACTCGTCGAGGACAACTGTTTTGATCGTGTCTGTGGTGATGCTGCCGCGGCGAATATGATCGGCCAGCCGCCCGGGCGTGCCGACGATCAGGGCGGGCGGCTGCACCAAATTATTTTCTTCGATCTCGCGCTTGTGCCCGCCGTAGCAGCAGGTGACTTTAAAGCCCGTTCCCATCCACTTGAAGACCTGCTCGATCTGCAAGGCAAGCTCGCGGGACGGGGCGATGATCAGTGCCTGTGTCTTCCTGTTTTCCTTTTCAAGACGGTCGAGCACGGGCAGCAGGAAAGCGAGGGTTTTACCCGAGCCGGTAGCTGACAGGATCATGATCTTGTCATGCTGGGAAGCCGCTTCCAGGGCGGCCTGCTGCATTTCGTTGAGCGCGTCGATCTTGAGGTTACCGAGGATCGTCTCGAGAGAATAGGAAAAGGTAGACATGGCGGTAAAGGTAGGAGGTTTGAAAAAGAGGGCGGAACTGCGCACCAAGCAGGCAGCAGTCGCAGGCCAGGATCGTCCGGCCCAAAGACAGTATCTTGAGCGGCACAAGACCTTTCCAACGGATGACAAAGACCAGACTCGAAGCCTTCAGCGATGGTGTGATCGCGATCATCATTACCATCATGGTGCTGGAGCTGAAAACTCCGCATGGCACCGACTGGCAGGCCATCAGGCCGCTCGTGCCCGTATTCATCAGCTACCTCCTCAGCTTCGTGATGCTGGGCATTTACTGGGGCAATCACCATCACCTCCTCCAAACGGTCAAAGAAGTTGACAGCGGCATGATCTGGGCCAATCACCACCTTCTTTTCTGGCTCTCGCTGATTCCGTTCGGAACGGCGTGGATGGGCGAGAGCGGCTTCAGCAGCTTTACGGTTGCCGTCTATGCGGGTCTCCTGGCACTTTGCGGCATCGCCTATTATATCCTGCTGTACAATATCCGAAAATGCCATCCGCATAATGAAGCGCTCGACATTCCATTGAAAAAACAGTCGCGCCGCGGCACCGTGTCCATGATCGCCTACCTCGCTGCCATTCCGCTGGCGTTCGTGCATCCCGCCATCAGCGGAGCCATCTTTATTGGTGTGGCGACGTTGTGGCTGATACCGGATCGCAATATCGAGCGGACGATCCGGTGACCTCACCAGTTTGCGGCCTGGTCGCGGTTGACGCGCTCCGGCTCGATGATGTCTCCCTTTGACCAACCGGGACTGTAATGAACGAAGAAGGCAAGCCAGATGGTGCGCGAGATCCGCATCAGGGGCGGCTGCAAAACCACCAGCAGCACGGCGTTTACGGCGATCCAGGTAAAGAAGCGCTTGTCCTGCAGGGAGAAACCGATGGTCGCCCACCAGCCAAAAAAGGTGAAGGCGCTGATGAGAACAGCCAGCGCATAGCTGACCATATTGGTCCCGTAATAAAAGCCCGGCTCCATGTCGAGGGGCTGGCCGCACGTGGGGCACCGCTCGTTCATGACCATGAAATTCTTCAGGTTATACGTGTTGCGGTTTTTGTAAAGCGATCCGCGCCGGCACCGGGGGCATTTGTTCTGGAGAACACTCAGGATCAGGTTTGGCTTTACATCGGCCCGCTCTGCGCACATGAAATCTGTATTTGAGATGAAGAAAATTCCAGCAAAGATAGTTCCAATGGCGCGGCACCGCTTCGCAGCCGGGCGTTTAGTCAGCGCCTCGCCGCGCATGCACTATTTTTATGGCTATGAACAGGAGC
>JAQBNP010000110.1 GCA_028288515.1 Flaviaestuariibacter sp.
AAATCCAATATCCTATGAAAAACCGAGGTAAAAATACAATCATTCAGCCAGATTTCATAGCGCCAGAGCGCGGTATTTTTAAAATCGCGTAAGAATCCGTAAAAGTACGTTCATAAAAAAATCCCGCCGAAGCGGGATCCATTCATTTGGTGCGTTGCTCTTAATACGACCAGAGGTCCTGCTCGTAGTTGAAGATGCGCTCCTTGATATTGTCGCCTTCCAGCAGCGCGAGGATCGGGTCCTTGATCATCTGGCGAACGTTCTTGTTGCCGGGGTTGTCGAGGGTTGATTTCACGATATAGCTGGAGAACATGCGGGATTCGAAAAGCTCTTCCCAGGTCATGCGGCCCATCCCCATATTCTTGGGGTTATAGACCTCGTACTTGGCCAGTGTTGCGCGAAGGTCGGGGTAGTAAACCCAGAACATCGCCTTGCTGCCGCGCTCGGTGCCGTTGGAGTTCATCACGGTCTGGATGGGGGCGATGCCGATGATGCGGACGAACATGCGGCTTGCTTCGCGGTCGAATACCCATTCTTCCTTGATGCGCAGCTTGAGGACCGATTTGGCGTCGAAGCTGGCGCGGGTCACCACGTATTCAACCACTTTGTTCGGATCGTTTACATCCTTTACCTCGGAGGTATCGGCGCTGCCCTGTGTTTGTTCCTGGATCGACGCAACGGTCATTGGCGTTGTGAAGCGATCGTCGCCGAACGCGGTCACCTCGCCTTTGTTCACTGCATCGAGGAGGATATTGATGAACATCTGGTTGCCGTTGTCTTCCTGTGCGGAGTAGCGGAACGACTGGTTCATTTTCTCGCGGAGGTCGAGCTCGCGCCAGACCTTTTCGGCGAAAAGGGCGTCATCCCAGCGGAGGTCCTCATAGGGAAGCGGCGTGCGCTTGTTGAGGACGGAGTCGCTTCGGAATCCGAAGGCACCATCGGGGCGCATGGATTTGCCGCCGCCTTCGTCTCCTGCAATGCCGGAGCTGTCGACACGGATGGGGATATTGCCATACGGGTTGTAGTTGACCGGCGCTTTGGTGTTATTGTTTTGCTCCTGCTGCGTGCTGCCCGCGGGTGTTGTTCCGTTGGCGGCCGCCTGCTGGCGCTTCTTGGAGGTACGCTGCGCGTCTGCCGTCATGAGAGCACTCATGAAGAGCAGGAAGAGGCCACCTTTCAGAATCTGGTTTTTCATCGTCAAATGGTTTATTTGATATAGTACACGAGTGTCGGAAGCTTGTAGCTTCGTCCGTTCTCACCGGTTGCCCGGATATTGTCGATATAGACTGTTTTGCCTGACTTCACCTGGCGAAGCACTGCCTGCGCCTGGCTATTGCTGGTCCAGGTATTGCCGCTTACTGTCGCGTCGATGATGTCACCGTCGTCGCTATCGGTGCTGATCGTAAAGTTCGTCACCGTATACTTCAGGTCAAACGGGAAGTCCTTGATATAGGCACCAACACCCGATTGAGCGCGGAAGGCTCCTGCGTTGACATTGTCTCCGGATGCATAGCCACCGACGGTACCTGTTGGCGCCGGGATGTTGCGGATCCGGAACTCGGAGGCCCCGGCTACTTTACCGTCAACGGTCACGGTGATCGTTGCTTTGTCGCCGCCTGTTACGAAGGCATTGTACTTGCCGGCACCGGTCTTGTCAAGACGACCGCCTGCACCGCCGATGGATACGCCGATCCGGTCGTCACCGCCGCCGCTTGCAGCAACGGTGATCGGGTTGGCGATACCGATGTAAAGAACGTTCATCTTATCAAGGGCGATCGAAGCGTTGGCTTGTCCAACCGTGTAATCGATCGTCTTGTTGATCACCTGCGGCTTGCCTTCCTGGTCGACATAACGGATGGAAACCGGGATGCTGTGCTTTCCGAGCGCGCCGCCGTTGATCTTGGCGTGTGCTGCTCCGTCCTCACCTAACGCTGCACCCGACCCGTTTATTGTGATCTGGGGCTGGGCGGCCTTGCTGAAGGCGCCGACGCCGGCCATCACTTCGATCTCCTGCCCGGGCATGATGTAGTTGGAGCTTTGGCCAACGATCGCGGTATAGGTATCGAAACGGACGGTCACTTTACCGACCTGCTCGTGCGCATAAGCGATCACGCGGTTCTCGGTGGTGCGAACGTCGTTCTGGAACTTGCTGAGGATGGTCATGGCTGCCACTGTCGGTACCATGTGGAAGTAAGCGGACTGCCAGGTCTTGTTGCTCTTGTTCTGCGTCTTCGGCATATCGAGGTTGATCTGCGCGAGGTTGGCGAACTCGGGGTCGATCTTGGCGAGGTCGGCCTTGTATTGCTTCAGGCGAGCCTGGAGCTTTTCTCCTTCGCCGCCTTCCACCATGATGCGGGTGGCGATGTCGAGGTTGTCTGCCTTGAATGAGGAGTCGCCGTTCTTGGCGGGGTCGAAGCCGGCTTCTCTATGAATGCGGGTCCGCAAAGCGTCGATGTAGTCATAAACGCTTTTGGTCAGAGCCTGGGCTTGCTGCGCTTTCGGGTACCAGATGCGTGCCTTTTCCTGCGTTGCTCCTTCGGTTGTTTTTTCCTGGAGAGAAGCGAGGATGGTTTCCGTGGAGTGATTAACGGTCGTGTTCGTGGCCCGCAAGCTGTTGTCGACGGTGGTGAAGGCATTCAGAATCTCAGCAGATACGTTCAGGGCTAACAGGGCTGTCAGCACCAGATACATAATGTTGATCATCTTCTGCCGCGGCTCTTTAGGTAGTGCCATATCGGGTTAAAAGTTTAATCGGTTCTTTGTAAATGAGGTTTTGGTCGCGTTCCAGCCTTAGGGGCGAGCCTGCATAGCGCTCAGCATATTGCCGTAGACGCTGTTGAGGCGGGCGAGGTTGTTGGCGAGACCGGCAACCTGCTCCTGCATGCGCTTCGCGTCGTCGGCGGTAGCGGCCATTGTTGTTGATGTTTCGGAGAGCTTGCCGAACGCCGTGTTCAGGGCTTTCACGTGGTTGCTGCCTTCTTTGAGCTCCATTTCGTACATGGCGTTGAGGGAAGACAGGTTCTTTGTCATCACCTGCATCTGGTCGTTGAAGATCTTCGCGCCTTCGGAAGCCTGGTTGAATGCGCCAACGGAATTGGCGGCGCCGATGTAGGCATCCTTCACCTGGGCGAGGGCTGCGGTGACTTCTTTCGTCTTTGTTGTATAATCGCCGGTTGTGGACACCACGTCGGCAATATTGTTCATGTTGGAGATCGTTGTATTGAGCTTCTTGAAGTTCTCACCCAGCTTGTTGAGGTTTGTTGGTGTGATATCGGCTTCCATCAGCGCCTTGTCCATTGAGCCGAGCACTTTGCCTTGCGATGATGTGCTGACCATTTGCTCTTCGTTATGGAAATTGTCCTTTACGGCAGGATAGACCAGGTAGAGAACACCATAAAGGGCAAAGATGACGGCCTCAGTGGTCAGGCCGAAGAAGAGCCAGAAGTCAGCGTCGCTGGCGTGGGTGATCTTGCGAAGGGCACCCCAGATAACGAGAGAGGCACCAAATGAAACGGCTACGTCAACGTATTTACTAACTTTTGAGGGAATAGCAGCTGCCATAAAATAGTGAATTTAAAGAGGATGGTTAAAAAAAGTTTAGGTAGAAACAGAGGATCCCTTTCTTTTACGAAAAGAGGTCCCCTGTTTTTATAAAGTGGTCTGAATGGAGTTCGGTTAACGGCGTCCTTTTGTACTTGGCGCAGGCAGGTCGATCACGGAGCGGAAGCCGATATACGATTTGGTTGAATCCTGGTACTCATAGGTGCGGGTACCGGTTTGCAGGTAATAGCCGACGTCTTTCCAGCTGCCGCCACGGATCACCTTGCGCTTCATTTTCGGAGGATCGGTGTCCTTGGCGTTCCAACGGACATCCGGGTTCATATCATGCTGGAATGTGTAGCCGCCTTCGTAATAGATCGAAGAGGTCCACTCGGCAACGTTACCGGCCATATTGTACAGGCCCCAGTCGTTCGGCCAGTAGGCATCCGCACGAACCGTGTAGAAGCCACCGTCCTCGGGGTAGTTACCACGACCCGGCTTGAAGTTCGCCAGCAGGCAACCCTTCTTATTGCGCAGGTAGTAGTTGCCCCAAGGGAACATGGACTGGGAACGTCCGCCACGGGCCGCGTACTCCCACTGCGCTTCGGTTGGCAGGCGGAAGTCGGACTCCTGGGAACGCTTCTTGGAATCGAGGTAGGAATTGAGGTAGTGTGTTCTCCATTCGCAGAAAGCGGATGCCTGCTTCCAGTTCACGCCAACAACGGGATAGTTACCGAATGCCGGGTGCGAATAGTAGCGCTTGGCCATCGGCTCGTTATAGGAGTAGGAGAAGTCACGGATCCAGGCGAGCGTGTCAGGGTAGATGCGCACGTCCTTCTTCACGATGAAGGTGGAGCGGGGCTTGCTGGCATTCTCGCGCTTGGCTGCTTCGAGATAGTCGAATGTTTCGGAATGGTAGATGATCTTGGATGCATCGATCTCCTTTTTACCAAAAATGCGGTCGTCCGGGGCGAGGATCAGGTCGGTCTGGCCGAGCTGCTCGATCACCTTGGGATCGCTCCATTTCATGGTTTGCACTTTCTTCCAGTCCACCATTTCGGTACCGTCGGCGCTGGCTTTCACGTAGCCAAGCTTCTTGGCCGTGATGGAGTCGCGCACCCAGTTCGTGAACTGGCGATACTCGTTGTTGGTGATCTCCGTGGCATCCATCCAGAAGCCTGAAATGGAGATCGCACGATTACGGGAAGAGAAGGCGTAGGAAGGATCTTCATCGCTCGGACCCATGTGAAAGGTTCCTTGCGGGATAAAGACCATGCCGGGAGGTTTCGGTAAGGAATAGCGGCCACCGGTGGAGACACCGTGAAGTTGGCCGTCATTGGGAAGGGCGCCGCCCTTGTCCTTTTTCCCAACGATACCGCAGCTCGCGAGCGATAACGCCGCAAGGGCAATAAGAGCTAATTTTTGGTTTTTCATTGTCATACACGAGGGTATTGGGCAAATATAAGATTTTGGAACAATTGACGGTACAAGGTTACTATTTAATTTTTTCATTTGCAAGCCCTTTTGGCACACCCCATTTAACGGGGCCTTTTCGTGAATATTGTATGCACGGCAAATAAAATGGACTAAAGGGGAAAGAGGCCGCCACGCGTAGTTCTCCGCGCGGCAATGCCGTAAATCTACGGGCAAAATCGAGGGGTTTCCGGGAGAAAAACGAAGGGAAAACAAGAGGGAAAAAGACCCGCGTGGACAGTCTGGCAGGCCGGGTCCGGGGGCTCCTACGCCTTTTTCTTGAGCTCGGCAGCCAGGAACTGGTCGAGCGCGGCCACCATCGACGGCGTCTGCGGCTGGGGGGCCTTGATGTTCAGCGAAAGGCCCGATTCCTCAACGGCTTTCGAGGTGTTGCTGCCGAATGCGCCGATGGCCGTTCCGTTCTGCTTGAACTTGGGCACGTTATCAAAAAGAGCCTTCACGCCGCTGGGCGTGAAAAAGCAAATGACATCGTATTCCTTCTTGTTGAAAA
>JAQBNP010000174.1 GCA_028288515.1 Flaviaestuariibacter sp.
ACGAAGGTCAGCGTGATGATCATCAGGATCGCGCCAAGATCGATGGCCGCGTTGAGCCAGCCGAAGCCGATCGGTCCGACAGCGAGCACCTTCTCGGAAAACTCCGGGATGAGCGCGGTGGCGCCACCGAACAGCACCGCGAAAAGATCCAGCGACAACGCGCCAAGCAGGATCTTGTGGCGGAACACGTATTTCAGTCCCGCCATGACACTCTCCCAGGTCTTGATGTTGGCCCCCTGGTGCATCACCGGCTTCCGCCCGATCCGTGACATCATCGCCACGCCGGCGATCACCAGCGCCAGGATGATGAAGAACGTATTGTGTACGCCGAACCAGGCGATGCAGAAACCGCCCGTGGCGTGGCCGAGGATCGAAGCGGACAGGTAGGTCGTGGAGTTGATATTAGCCGCAAACTGGAGAATGGGACGCGGCACCAGCTGCGCAATGATCGCTGACGTGGTCGGACCCGCGAACGCACGGATGACACCAGTGGCGAAAATGATCCCGTAAAACCCAAGCTCGCGCCCGCTGACCGACAACTGCTTTTCAACAGACGGCGCCGTCAGCAGCAGGAGGCCCGCCACACACACTGCGTACAGGGCAATGCCACGCACCAGCAGCGTTCGCTTGTCCGACCGGTCGATGACATGGCCGGCGTACAGGGCAAGAAAGAAAACAGGAACGAACTCGGAGAGACCGAGAAGCCCGATGGAAAAGCTGTTCTTCGTCAGCTGGAAAAGCTGGTAGGCGACCACCGTCGTCACCATGCGCAGGGCCATGGTGTAGCAGAAGCGGGCAATGACGAAGAAACGGTACTCGCGTTCGTACAACGGTGCGAGGCTACCGGTCCGGGCTGGTCTGTCGGTCATGGGCTCTGGGATTTCATGCGGCCTGCCGAAGGCCCGCAGCGCGGCAAAAATAGAACGGGAACAGGTTAGGGCAGGCTCAAATAATGCTGCCCGTCGGGATACTCGCGGTCAAGTGCATCCATGATCACCTGCATATGCTTCTCGTTATTGATGAAGTCCGCGTTGGACGCGTCAACAAATAATGTCTTGATATTGTGCTGGCGGATATACTGCGTATACGTCTCCTGGATATTGAAGAGGTAATCGTCCGGAATGTTGAGCTCGTACGATCGGTTTCGCTTCTTGATATTCGACTGGAGCTTGCTCACGGGCGCATGGAGATAGATCAGGATCTCGGGCTGCACGAGCTGCTGAAGAATGATGTCGAACAGGCGCTGGTACAGGCGAAACTCGTCATCGGGCAGGTTGACCTTTGCAAACAGCAGGCATTTCGTAAAGAGATAATCCGTGATGGTGATGGTCTGGAACATATCCTTCTGCTGGATCAATTCCTTGAGCTGCTTGAAGCGCTCCGCCATAAAGAAAAGCTCGAGCGGGAAGGCATACTGGCCAGGGTTCTCGTAGAATTTGGGAAGGAATGGATTGTCGGCGAACTGCTCGAGGATCAGGCGCGCGTTGAAGCGCTGTGATAGCAGGTTGGCAAGGGTCGTTTTGCCCGCGCCGATATTTCCTTCGATCGTGATAAAATTGTATCTCATAGTCCTGGGCCACCCGGGCCGCTCCGATTTTCACTGCCGCGTGCGGCCATTCCTGTTTGGTTGCTGTCGGCAGGCCCCGGTTCCGCACGACCCTGCTTTCGGGCCGGGGGCAAAATAAGGGAAATAAATCTGCCCCTTCCTCAGAATTTATGCACGTCCAGCCCGTCGTCACATTCGTCCAAAAGCTGCGCTATGCTTTTACCGGAAAGGGGGTGAATCAGGTGGGGCGCGATCTCGTTCAGGCAGGTCAGCGCGAAGCGCCGGCGCGGCATCTGCGGGTGTGGGACGGCAAGGCCCGGGCTATCGATCACACGGTCGCCGTACAGGAGGATATCGATGTCGATGGTCCTTGGTCCATACGTTTCGACCCGTTCCCGGCCGAGCGTCTGCTCAATGGAGAGGATCGCATCAAGAAGGTCGCCTGGCGCCAATTCCGTGCGAACCGCCAGCGCCTGGTTCAGGTATGAAGGCTGCCCACTTACGCCCCAGGCCTCGGTTTCGTAAAGAGAGGAGACCGCGGTGATCGGTCCGCATACCGCGCCGATCGCCGTGCGTGCGGCGGCCAGGTTGGCCGGACGGTCGCCGAGGTTGCCCCCGAGCAATAAATACGAAATCACCATGGTGGCGTCAAATATCTTTTATTTTTGAAGGAATATCAACTGCTTATGAGAAGCTTTTTCAAAATGTTCTTCGCCTCCTTCCTGGCGCTTATTGTCTTTATGGTGATCGGCTTTTTTCTTTTCATTGCGCTGGTCTCCTCCCTCGCCTCCCTGGCCAAGGACGACAAAGCCGACATAGCAGCCCACAGCGTTCTCACCATCGATCTGTCGCGTCACTATGCCGAGCAGGAGCAGAACGCGCCGCTGCGCTCGATCGCCGGCGGTGAAAACGCACCCGGCCTCTACGATCTCGTGCGCCTCATTCGCCACGCGAAGACAGACAAGGACATCGCCGGTATCTACCTGGTCGCCAACAGCAACGCCAATGGCCTGGCATCGAGCGAAGAGATCAGGCGCGCGCTCGTTGACTTCAAGACCTCCAACAAATTCATCATCGCACACGGCGACGTTGTTTCGCAAAGCGCCTACTATGTGGCCAGCGCAGCGGATAAGATCTATGCAAGTCCAACCGGCACGCTCGAATGGAAAGGCCTCGCCGTTGAGCTGGCTTTCTTCAAGGGCACGCTCGACCGCCTTAAGATCCAGCCGCAGATCTTCTATGCCGGCAAATTCAAAAGCGCCACCGAGCCGTTCCGCGCGGACCGCATGACGCCGGAGAACCGCCTGCAGACTGCGGCCCTCCTGGGTTCCATCTACAGCGAGTACCTGCAGACCATCAGCGCGGCACGCGGCATCGACACTGCAACATTGCACGCCCTCGCCAATACCGGCGCCATCCAGCAGGCGCCCGACGCCGTTCAGCACCGCCTCCTCGACGCCGTGAAATACGACGACGAGGTACGCGACGAAATGAAGAAGCGCCTCAGCCTCGGCAAGTATGACAAGCTCCCCCTCGCCACCCTCGACGACTATGCAAAGGCTGGCCACTTCCGCGAAACAGGCTCTGGCCGCATCGCGGTGATCTTTGCGGAAGGCTCCATCGTCGATGGCTCCGACAGGCAGAGCATCGCAAGCGAAGACTATATCCGCACCATCCGCAAAGCGCGCCTGGACAAGTCGGTGAAGGCCATCGTGCTGCGCATTAACTCCGGCGGCGGCAGCGCGCTTGCCAGCGAAAATATCTGGCGCGAGCTCTCTCTTGCGAAAGCCGACAAGCCACTCGTGGTCAGCTTCGGAGATGTCGCTGCATCCGGCGGCTACTACATCGCAACCGCTGCCGATACCATCTTCGCGCTGCCCAATACCATTACCGGCTCCATTGGTGTCTTCGGCATCATCCCCAACATGTCCGGCTTCTTCAGCGAGAAGCTTGGTGTCACCTTTGACGCTGTGAGCACGGCCGACCTCGCCGATGGACCGACCATCACGAGGCCCATGACGGAAACGGAAAAAACATTTGCCCAGCAGGGTGTCGATCGCATCTATTTGCAGTTCAAGCAGCGCGTGGCCCAGGGACGGAAAAAAGACATCGCCACTATCGACAGCATCGCGCAAGGGCGCGTGTGGAGCGGTACCGACGCGCTGCGCATCGGCCTGGTGGACCGCATGGGCACCCTGCGCGATGCGATCGCCTGCGCCGCCCGGATGGCAAAGCTCGAAAGCTTCCGCCTCCGTGAGTACCCCGAAAGCGGCTCCTGGCTCGACGACCTTTTCAACCGCTCCACGAAAACACCGGAGGCAGCACTGAAAAGCCAGCTCGGCGCCGACAATTACGAAGTTTACCGGCAGATGG
>JAQBNP010000178.1 GCA_028288515.1 Flaviaestuariibacter sp.
AGCAGGAGTATGCGAGCCAGATCTTTGGGTTGTTCAAGCGCCTCCATGCGAAGACGGAGTACGAGGGTACGGGCATCGGACTCGGCCTGGTCAAGAAGATCGTGCAGTCCCACGGAGGCGTGATCTACGCGGAATCCGCGCTGGGCGAGGGCGCTTCGTTCCACATCATCCTGCCACAGAACTAAGCTGTTAGCGGCCAACCATGAGAATGGGATCAGCGGGCATCTTGGGGAGCAGGGTGTTACCTGTTGAGGATCGATGCCGATTCACGGAAGGTGAGGTTTCCAAAAAAGCGTATTTGTTCGCAGTAGTTATACGGTCGATCTTTCAGGGCGGCCGGGTTAGCTTTGCGAAACCCACGAAGGGATGATCTATGCAAGATGAATTTAACCTGACTGTTGGCGACGAAACCTTCCTTCTGAAACGCATGTACGTCCCCGGCTATCCCCTGACCTATCATATCCATTTTGATGATGAGTTCCGGCACCGTTACGTGTTCCGGATGCAGCTCCGTGACAGTCGCTGGAAGCTGATCGCTTCGTTTCTTCCGGACGTTGTCCGGCGTTGTGAATCGGATCTGGTCAAAGCGATCGAGGAGAATGAAGAGTAGGAGAGACTCAGAAATAACCGTAAACCTTCTCGTCGGTTTCAATCACCCGCGCGCCATACTGCTCCAGCGCAAGGCCCACTTCGAATTCCGTAAACGGCCCAATGAGGCAGTACTTGATGGTATTCATGACGAAGCCGGTATTCAGGACCTTACTGAAGGTGGCCATGGCTTCGAGAGAATCAAATTGCAAGGTAGTTTTCGGCATCCGGTTTTTTTCCTTCGAGTGCGAATGTACACAAAGCACGTCAACCCATTTCCCGTCATTTTGTGAAAACCGGCGCCGCTGCAAAGCAGGCCGACGGTCGTGCCCGGACCGTTTTATTCCGGGCGGGCTTCCCGCCGTTCTCACCGGGTGAAAGAGAGCATCGCCCGATTTGCTGCAGCCGGCTCGGAGCGACATGTTAGCTTGCGTCACCGAACAACTTTATGAGTCCCCAAGAACAACCCCAAGACCTGCCTCTGGAGGAACAGCTCCGGCAATTGGAGGATTCTTATGCCGACCTGCTCATGGACGACATGGACCCCAAGGTCCTCGCTGCTTTGTGGCAGCAGATCAAAGAAATTCGTACCCGCCTCCAGCTTCCGATCTATGGATACGGAACGTCGCGTGATCAGCGCCATTGAGCCCCTCTTCACATCAGTCAATGTCCGGGAGCGGCCCGCTGTAGGTCCACAGTCCCAGCGAACCGCGCATCGGGATCGGTTTGTCGAACGCACGCGCGCCGGAGAGAATCCAGCCCCAGCGGCCCGCCGTGTCATCTCCAAATGCCTTCTCTTCCAGTGTCAGCCGCCGCAGGCTGATGCCCGTACCCGCCAGGCTTTCGACAGGTACGATCTCATCTAAATTGACGATTCCTAATAGCGCTCCGAATGGCAGCGCCGCGAAGGAATGAATATGTCTTGTAAAGGGCGGTTCCGCGGCCAGCAAAGCGCCCGCGCGGCCCGTGCTGGCGTGAATGAGAAGTGGTCCGCGGTAGCCTGTCGTCCAGGACCTGGTCTCGATGGTCTTGAGACCCATGACCACCAGGGTGGCCCAGGGCTGGAGCAGGCTCAGTGCTTTCATGATTTTCTGTTGGCAGCGCGTCAAACCGTCACGCCGTCGTTCTTTGGGTAAATATCCGGCAGGGCCAGCTTGTAATAGATCACCGCGAGGCGCACGAGAAAGATAGCGGCGATGCTGGCCACGTCGAGCCAGTCGCGGCCCAGGCCGGTCATTTGCAGCCCGAAATAGACGCAGCCACCGATGATGCATGCGGTGGCATAGATCTCTTTTTGAAAGATGAGCGGGATCGTGTTGAGAGAGATATCGCGAATGACGCCGCCGAAGCATCCGGTGATGGTGCCCAGCGCGATGCAGATGCCCGGGTGGAGCCCGAAGGCGATGCCTTTTTGGAGCCCCAGGATCGTAACGAAGCCCAGGCCGAGCGAGTCGAACACAACCAATGTCCGGCGGTAATGACGGATGGTTTTGTGGAAAGCGATACCTGCAACGGCGGTGACGAGGATGATCAGGCTGTAGTCCGTTCCCCGCATCCAGGTGACGGGCAGGTTGCCAATGAGAAGGTCGCGAAGAGTGCCGCCGCCAACGGCCGTAATGAAGGCGATGATAAGAATGCCGAAGATATCGAGCCGGCGTTGCATGGCGGCGAACACGCCAGACAACGCGAACGAGATGGTTCCCAAAATGTCGATCAGCTGCAGGACCTCGTGCTTCATACCTTTATTTCTTTTTCGGCGCGCGCTTCTCAAGCTCCTCGACAGGCATCGTGATGAGCCGCCCAACCTGTGTCTTGCCTCGGTACGTGATCACGCGCAGCGTCGTGGCGTCCTTGGGCGGCGTCAGCGGCGTGGTGTAAGTCGGGTAGAAACGGTCGGGGAAGCTGTTGTCAAATGTATAATGGATATCAAGGCCCTCGACTTCCGTGGCAAGCTCCACGCGGAGGGTGCCGTCCGGGGCGCGTTTCACACTGAAGGCGGGGTCATAGACCGCCGGCGAATATTTTGTTTCGGAGACATTGAAGCGGTTGAAGTGGGCCTCCACTTTTGGGAAGAAGGCTGACCAGCTTTTTTTCGATGCGGGCGACCATACGCTCTCCGCGATGGCAAACGCGCGGGGCCAGAGCATATACTGCACCTGCCTGAAATTGTAGATCTGCTCCGTCCACAGGTTGGCCTGACCGCCCTTCACGTACCGGGCATCGATGCTGTCGGGCGCGGGCTCAAACTCATAGGTTTTTCGCAGGCGCAGCGAGGCATAGACGCGCGGCTCCATCACGGCGTCGCTCTGCATGTAATCAAGGTAGGCATAGGTGCTCGGACTCATCACGACCTCATGCTTCAGCCGCGCGGCTTCCATGCCTCCTTTCATTCCGCGCCAGCTCATGACAGCTGCGCTGGGCGCGAGGCCGCCTTCCAGGATCTCATCCCAGCCCATGAATTTTTTACCTTTCGATTCGACAATCTTTTCGAGCCTTTTTTCAAAATAGCTTTGAACTTCCTCGTATGTCTTCAGTCCTTCGCGCTGCATCAGCGCGGTGATCTCCGGGGTCTGCTTCCAGAAATTCTTCGGTGTCTCGTCGCCGCCCACATGGATATAGTCGAACGGGAAAAGCTGCGCCAGCTGGGACATCACGGTATCAAGAAAGGCATATACCTTTTCATTAGCCGGGCAGAGCGTATTGTCAACAAGGGCGATCGGTGGCGCGCCGTGCGACCAGTCCATGATCCGCTCGCCTGACCGGACAAGATAATTTTTTGCTTCCGGCGTGCAGGAGAGCTCGGGGTACGAAGCAACAGCAGCCAGGCTGTGGCCCGGCACGTCGATCTCGGGAAGGATGTCGACGAACCGGTCCTTTGCATAGCGCACGATCTCGCGGATATCATCCTGTGTATAAAACCCACCGTAGGTCCGCGGCTCGTCGGGCGTTGGCGGCGTGAAGGCTCCGAATGAGCCGATCTTTTCCACCCGCCAGGCACCCACTTCGGTGAGGCGCGGCAGCCCCTTGATCTCGATCCGCCATCCTTCATCGTCGGTGAGATGGAGGTGGAGAAGATTGTACTTGTAGCGGACCATATCATCAATGAAATGCTTTACCTCGTCCTTTGTAAAGTAATGCCGGACGACGTCGAACATCAGCCCGCGCCAGCCAAACCGCGGGTAATCCGTGATGTCTACTGCCGGGGCTTCCCAGCGCACGCCGGCAACGGGCACGGCGCTCTCGATCTCTTTTGGGAAGAGCTGTACAAGCGTCTGCGTGCCATAGAAGATGCCTGCAGGCGCATTGGCGCGGATCGTCACGAGGTTGCCGGTGACCACCAGCCGGTATCCTTCCTTTCCAAGCTTTGCATCGGGGGTGCGGTTCAGGACAAGCTGGATATGCGGGCCTGCGGGCACAGTGCGCGAAATGCGAACGGAGCGTCCCGTTGCCTGCGTGAAGCGCTGCTTCAGGAAATTGATGCTCGCGGCAAGCGGGCGCTCGTCGGTTGTCTCAATGACGATCGATGATGGCAGAGAAAACACACCGGTCTTCCGGGTTACCGAAACCGGCTCCGGGATCAGGGCCAGCGCGGGTTTCGGCTGCGCGGTGAGGGGGCCGGCAAAAGCGATCAGGATCGTGAAAAGGATCAGTTTTTTCATATTGGTTTCTTTACAAAAGGGTCGTTTCAAAAAGGGTTCTCCCTGGTCAGGCCGTTGTCTTTTTGCGGGTCCGGATATTCGGGAGAAATGCCGTGAAGATACCAAGCAGCGGGAGGAAGGCGCACAGGCGATAAACATGGGCGATGCTTGTGGCGTCGGCCAGCCATCCCAGCAGCGCCGACCCGATGCCGGCCATCCCGAAAGCAAAGCCAAAGAACAGGCCGGAGATCATGCCCACCTTGCCGGGTACAAGCTCCTGCGCGTATACCAGGATCGCCGAGAAAGCTGAGGAGAGAATGAGGCCGATACACACGGACAGGATCGTTGTCCAGAACAGGTTTGCATAGGGCATGAGCAAAGTGAAGGGTGCAACGCCGAGGATCGAGATCCAGATGATGTATTTGCGTCCGAACCTGTCGCCGAGCGGCCCGCCAATGACGGTTCCGATCGCCACCGAAGCAAGGAAGAAGAACAGGTGGAGCTGCGCCTCGCGGATGGAAAGGCCGAACTGGTCGATGAGATAAAATGTGAAATAGGAGGTGATGCTCGTGAGGTAGATATACTTGGAGAAGATGAGCAGGAGAAGGACCGCCAGGGAAAGGATCACCTTGCGTCGTGGCAGGCCATGATCTGGCTCCGCCACCGTAACGCGGCCGCTTGCGCGCAGGACCAGGTGGTCGCGGTACCAGGCGCCAAGCCGCATCAGTACGGCGATGCCGAGAAGGGCCGCCAGCAGGAACCACGCGATATGCGACTGGCCATAAGGCATGACGACCAGGGCCACGAGGAGCGGACCCACCGCGCTGCCGGCATTGCCGCCCAGCTGGAAGATCGACTGTGCCAGGCCGCGCCGCCCGCCCGAAGCAAAGAAGGCAACACGCGACGCCTCGGGG
>JAQBNP010000226.1 GCA_028288515.1 Flaviaestuariibacter sp.
AATAAAACGGAAGTGAGCGGTAGATATGAACCGGGCGTCGGATGTATGGTTGCACTTTTTGAGGGAAAGGTGCTGACATGCGTCAGCATGACAGTCTTAGAGCGCGACATGACTGTCTTATAAACGACCCCATTCACTATTCACGATTCACCACTCACCCTTCGTGCCCCTTCGCGCTCTTCGTGTCTTCGTGGTTCAAAGCGTGCCTTTCCGGTGCCTGCCGTACGCACGCTCTTCCCCAATCTAAAATCGTAAATCCCTCCGTGCTCCTAAAACCAAAAACCCCTCGAGCCAAGCTCAAGGGGTTTTTCCGTGGTGTGGGCCGGGATCGAACCGGCGACACATGGATTTTCAGTCCATTGCTCTACCAACTGAGCTACCGCACCATATCCGCTAAAAGCGGGGGGCAAAAATAAGGAAACTGCGAGAATAAAAGAGAAAAGGAGCCAAAGAGTTTTAAAAAAATCACCCGCCATTCATGCTGCCAACTTGCAAAAAAATGAGGAAAGAAGCCCTGCCCCTTTCCTCGCCATTCTTCACATCTCTTAGTTTCCGTACACGCTCAGGAACTTGATCCGCATGATCTTCAGTTGCTCCCAATTGTAGTTGCTGTCCGACAGCTCCTGCTGCGCGACCTCGAGTGAGGATGTTTCGCAGCCCTTGAAATATTCGAGGATCTCTTCCTGCTCGTATTCATCAAGCATGTCGGAGATCGCGTAATCGAGGTTGAGCTTGGTACCGGAAGCGGCAATCGTTTCCATCTCCTCCAGCAAGGTATCGAGGCGCAGGTCCTTGTTCTTCGCGATCATCTCCAGCGGGATCTTCTTATCCACCTGCTGGATGATATGCACCTTGTGGCTGCCTTTGCCGATCACGCTTTTCATCACGAAATCGTCGGGCCGCTCGATGCCGTTCTCCTCTACATATTCGGCGATGATGTCGAGGAAGGGCTTGCCGTAGCGCATCGCCTTGCCCTTGCTCACGCCCTGGCATTTTTCCAGCTCGGCCGTCGTCGTCGGGTACATGGTGGCCATGTCCTGCAAGGACGACTCGAGGAAGATCACGAATGGCGGCAGGTTCTTCTTTTTGGCTTCTTTCTGGCGCTGCTCTTTCAGCATCTCGAACAGTTTCTCGTCGGTCGCGAGCACCGGGCCCGTATCGTTGCCGCCTTCGTCATCGTCGCCCTGGGCTTCCTCGAAAAGGTTGCTCAGCACCACTTTGAACGTGCGGGGCTTCTTGTGAAAATCGTTGCCGGCTTTCGTGATCTTAAGTACACCGTATTCTTCAATGTCCTTCTTGACCAGGCCTTCCAGGAGCATCTGGCGAACAAGCGAGTTCCAGAAATGCTCCGGCTTGTCCTTGCCGATGCCGAAGACCTCGAGGCCTTCGTGGCGAAACATCTTGATCTGCTGGATCAGCTCACCACGCACGATCTTGACGCTGTAGTCGGTAGCGAACCGCTCGTCGAGGGCCTTGATCACCTGGAGCATCTTCACCACGTCGTCTTTCGCTTCCACCATTTCCTTGGGGTGCTTGCAGTTGTCGCAGTTGCCGCAGCCTTTATTGCCATAGTCTTCCCCAAAATAGCTCATCAGCAGTTTGCGGCGGCAGACGCCGGTCTCGGCAAAGGCAACGGTCTCGGAGATGAGCTGTGAGCCAACCTCGCGCTCGCTCAGGGGCTTGTCGCGCATAAGGTGCTCAAGCTTGCTGACGTCTTTGTGGGAATAATACAGGATGCATTTGCCCTCCAGGCCGTCGCGGCCGGCGCGGCCGGTCTCCTGGTAATAATTCTCGATCGATTTCGGAATGTTGTAGTGGATGACGAACCGGATATCGGGCTTGTCGATGCCCATCCCGAAAGCGATGGTGGCCACGATCACCTGCATGTCCTCGTTCAGGAACTGGTCCTGGCGGTCTGCGCGGATCTTGCTGTCGATGCCGGCATGGTACGCCACGGCCTTGATGCCGTTCTGCACCAGCAGCTCGGCGAGCTCCTCGGTGGTCTTCCGGTTGGTGGTATAAATGATGCCGCTCTTTCCCTTATTGGCGGAAATAAAGCGGACGATGCTTTTGAGGGTGTCTTCTTTGCGGACCTTGGGCTGGATCTCGTAATAGAGATTGGCGCGGTTGAAGGAGGACATGAAGACCTGGGGTGTGCGAAGACCGAGGTTCTTGACGATATCGCTCTGCACCTTGGGCGTTGCCGTGGCTGTGAGCGCAATGACGGGCACCTCGGGGTTGATCTCGTCCATCATGTCGCGCAGGCGACGGTATTCGGGTCGGAAATCATGCCCCCATTCCGAGATACAGTGGGCCTCGTCAACGGCAAAGAAGGAAACGTTGATGCCGCGGAAGAAGTCGAGGTTGTCCTGCTTCGTCAGTGTTTCCGGGGCCACGTAGAGGAGCTTGGTATGGCCGGCGCGGAGGTCTTCATGAACGGCCTTGATCTCTTTTTTGGTGAGGGTCGAATTCAGAAAATGCGCGACATCGTCCTTGCTGCTGTAGCTCCGCACAAGGTCGACCTGGTTTTTCATCAGGGCGATCAGGGGGCTCACAACGATGGCGACGCCCGGCAGCATGACGGCCGGGAGCTGGTAACAAAGGCTTTTACCGCCGCCGGTCGGCATGATCACAAAGGTGTCTTTGCCGGCGAGAACGGACTGGATGATGTCTTCCTGGCTTCCTTTGAAGATGTCGAAGCCGAAATGGGAGCGGAGAGCGGTGTATAGGTCGTTGGAGGTATAGCCGGAAGCGGAGGGTGCTTTTTTGGCCGGCGGTTTTCTGGTGGTCGTCTTATTTGCAGTCTTCATGGAGCCTCATTAATGCTTCTTCAGCAGGTGTTCTAATTGTATTTCTGAATCAGAGCCGGTCTTGCGTTTCGAATCCTTTCAAAAGGTAGGGATTAATTCGGAAAGCTGTTGGTGTGCCGGCGTTTCAAAGGATTGCGAATTTAGGGCAGGGATGCCCGAATGGCGGAGCGCAAACCGTTAAAAATAGCACAACTAAGGTTTCTGACGTAGTACCGGCTAAAGGACTAAATTTGTCCGCTTGAAAAAGGAAACCAATATTCTCGAGGCGGCCATGCGTACCATCCGGATGGAAGCGGAATCCGTGCAGCAGCTGACCGCCCAGCTCGACGGGTTTGAGCACGTCATCGGCCTGCTCGCGGCCTGTACCGGCCGCATCGTCATCAGCGGGATCGGCAAGAGCGCCATCATCGCCCAAAAGATCGTCGCCACCCTCAATTCCACCGGCACCCCCTCGCTTTTCCTGCACGCCGCGGACGCGATCCACGGGGACCTTGGCATGGTCCAGCAGGGAGACGTCGTGATCATCATCTCGAAAAGCGGTGAAAGCCCTGAGATCAAAGTGCTCGTACCCCTCATTAAGAATTTCGGCAACTGCCTCATCGGGATGGTGGGCCACACCGGATCCTTTCTCGCCCAGCATGCCGATGCCATCCTCAACACGTCCGTGACACAAGAGGCCTGCCCCAATAACCTTGCTCCCACCACGAGCACCACCGCGCAGCTCGTCATGGGCGATGCCCTGGCCGTCTGTCTGATGGAGCACCGCGGCTTCGAGATGGCCGATTTTGCCAAGCTTCACCCCGGCGGAGCGTTGGGCAAGAAGCTATACCTCCGCGTGGCGGACCTTTGCGCCGCTCATGAAAAACCCGTCGTCAGCGTCGGGCAGGGACTGAAAGAAGTGATCCTCGAGATCACTGCCAAGCGCCTCGGCATGACCGCCGTCGTGAACAATGCCGGCGAGCTCACAGGCGTCATCACCGACGGCGACCTCCGGCGGATGCTGGAGAGATCCAACAGCCTCGACGGCATCCAGGCGGGGCACATCATGACGGAAAATCCAAAGACGATTGCCTCGGGCGAGCTTGCCGTCAATGCGCTCGACCTCATGCGCACCAATAATATCACGCAGCTCATCGTCGCCGACGACAAGGAATACGTCGGCGTTATCCACCTCCACGACCTCATCAAAGAAGGACTGATCTGACTATGAACACTACAGACCAAAGCGAGCTCAATCAGCATACATACGTGGCCATCATGGCGGGCGGCATCGGCTCGCGCTTCTGGCCGGTTAGTCGCACGAACTTTCCCAAGCAATTCCTCGACATCCTCGGCACCGGCAGCACGCTGATCCAGCAGACGATGAAGCGGTTCCGCGCCATCGTGCCTGCCGAGAACATCTTTGTCGTCACGTCCAACGATTATATCGACCTCGTCAAAGAGCAGCTTCCCGACCTGCCCGTCGACAATATCATCGGCGAGCCGTTCCGCAAGAACACGGCTCCCTGCATCGCGTACATCTCCTTCAAGCTGATGCAAAAAGATCCGGGCAGCTCGCTCATCGTGGCGCCGGCGGACCACCTGATCCTGGAAGAAGAGCGGTTCCTTGAGGTCTGCGGCAATGCCCTCACATTCGTGAACAACGAAGATGCCCTTGTGACGATCGGCATCAGGCCCACCTACCCAAACACCGGCTACGGGTATATCCAGCGCGATACCGATGCGGTGACCGATTCGGTATACAAGGTGAAGACGTTCACGGAAAAGCCCAATCGCGAGCTGGCCCAGGCCTTCCTGGATAGCGGTGACTTCCTCTGGAACTCGGGCATCTTCGTGTGGCGGACCAGCTGCATCATCGATGCCTTCCGGAAATACCTGCCCGAGATGTACGAGCTCTTTGCCAGCGAGCAGGAGAAATACAATACGCCGGACGAAGCGGAGATGATCGAAACGATCTACCCCCAGTGCACCAATATCTCCATCGACTTCAGCGTGATGGAAAAGGCCGACAACGTGTATGTCATCCCGGCCGCTTTCGGCTGGAGCGACCTCGGCACCTGGAACAATGCCTGGGAGAACATGGAGAAAGACTACCTCGAGAACGCCTGCGCCGGCGAGACCGTCATGGTGATCGATGCCACGAAGTGCGTGGTCCATACGCAGCCCGACAAGCTTGTCATCCTCCAGGGCCTCGACGACTTCATCGTCGTTGACACCAAGGACGTCCTCCTCATTTGCAAGAAAGAAAAAGAGCAGGAGATCAAGGACTATGTAGCAGAGGTAAAGCGGAACATCGGGGACGCGTACTTGTGAGTGGTGAGTGGTGAGTGGTGAGAGGTGAGTTGGTCGTTTTCACGTCAGAAGTTGGCTGTCTTCTCTTTGTTAGATGGAGAAGGAACTGTTCTTTTGAAGAAATCAAGAACTATGTTCCTGCTCCTGGCACACACGCGGCTGGATATTTTTCCAGTCAGCCGGTCTCTGGTTCTTCAGTGTTACCAAGTGACGCGTTTATTTCCGCCGGAGGAGCGCTTTTGCCTCGTTCCCCAGGCCCGGCGCGCCGCCCTTTCCGTTCATTTCAATCTTTCCGAGGGCTGTTCCCGAAGATCAGGACCAGAACGGCGCCGCTTCTTTGAAATCTCACGCGGATCCGTGGTGGAAGTTGACACCGCATTCGACATTGCATTAGCTTTGGGTTACTGTACACCCGAGGCACTGACCGAACTCGGAAAAACTATCATAAAAACGTTTAAAATCCTGAGCGGCCTCATTAGCCAGTCGTGAGCCTACTCACCACTCACCACTCACCACTGACCACATGAATTACAACAACATTCTCTTCCTCGATATCGAAACCGTGTCGCAGTACGAGACGTACGAAGAGCTGCCCGAGCACTGGAAAGCGCTCTGGGACCTCAAGGCCCGCGTCATCCTTCGCAATAACGAAGGCGATACGCCCGACAGCATTTACGACCGTGCCGCCATCTACGCCGAGTTTGGGAAGATCGTCTGCATCTCCTGCGGCTGCTTGCAGGGTGCCGGCGCCGACCGCAAGCTGGTCATCAAGTCGTTCAGCGGCGATGACGAGCGCGCCCTGCTCAACGATTTCGCCGTCATGCTGCAGAAGTGGAGCGGCGACGCCGACAAATTCCTGTGCGCCCACAACGGTAAGGAGTTCGACTATCCGTATATCTGCCGCCGCATGATCATCAACGGCATCGCCATTCCGGAAGCCCTCAAGATCGCCGGCCGCAAGCCGTGGGAAGTGCGCCACCTCGATACGATGGAGCTCTGGAAATTCGGCGACTTCAAAAGCTACACATCGCTCAACCTGCTGGCTGCAGCCCTCGGCGTTCCGTCGCCCAAGGACGATATCGACGGCAGCCAGGTGTATACGGTCTACTGGAAACAAAAGAACCTGGACCGCATCGTTGAATACTGCCAGAAGGATGTCATCACGCTCACGCAGGTGCTCCTGCGCTTTCATTGCGAGCCATTAGTTAAAACCGAAAACATCGCCATCAAATATGTCCAGCCGGGTTAACCATTCTTCCGGGGCATCCTGGGAAGAGCGCTACGGGTACAGCCGCGCCGTCCGCATCGGCAACACGATCGAAGTGAGCGGGACCGTTGCGGTTGACGACGCGGGCGCCGTTGTCGGCGCGGGTGATGCAGGCGCGCAAACCGCTTTTATTCTGAAGAAGATCGCTGCTGTCCTGGAACGCGCAGGCGGCACCCTTGCTGCCGTAGTGCGGACCCGCGTGTATGTAACGGACATCTCACAGGCCGACGCGATCGGGCGGGCGCACGGAGCCGTCTTCAGATCCATCCGTCCCTGCACGACGATGGTCGAGGTACGCGCGCTCATCGACCCCGCCTACCTTGTGGAGATCGAAGCAACCGCAGTCCTGGATTCGTAGGAGGGCCTTCCTCCAACGGAAACGGCGCTATTCACCATTCACTATTGACTATTCACCACTCCCCATTCTCCATGTCCCCTCTCAACATCACATCGAAGCTCCCAAACGTCGGCACCACCATATTCACCGTCATGAGCTCGCTGGCAGCCGCGCACAAAGCCATCAACCTGGGCCAGGGCTTCCCCGATTTCCCGATGAGCCAGGAGCTCACGTCTCTCGTCGACAAGGCCATGCGCGAAGGGCATAACCAGTATACACACATGGACGGTGCGATCCCGCTTCGCGAAGCACTCGCCGAAAAAGTGAGCTACCTGTACGGCACCACCATCAACCCCGACACCGAGATCACGGTCACACCGGGTGGGACCTACGCGCTGTACACCGCTTTTGCCGCACTACTTCAACCCGGCGACGAGGTGATCGTCTTCGAGCCGGCCTACGATTGCTATATACCGCAGGTCGGGCTGGCAGGCGCAAAGGTGGTCACGATCGAGCTCGTTTTCCCGGAGTACCGGATCAACTGGGCCGCCGTGCGCGCGGCCATCACGCCACGCACCCGGGGGATCGTCATCAACTCGCCTCATAACCCAACCGGCGCCGTGCTGACCAAAGAGGATATGACCGAGCTCGCCGCGATCGTCAGGGATACACAGATCGCCATCATCAGCGACGAGGTCTATGAGCACCTCATCTTCGACGGCCTGCCCCACGAGAGCGTTTTGAAATACCCCGAGCTGCTGCAAAGAAGCTTTGTCTGCTTCTCCTTCGGTAAGGTCTACCACTGCACCGGCTGGAAGCTTGGTTACTGCATCGCGCCGGCCGCGCTGATGACCGAATTCAGGAAGATCCACCAGTTCAACGCGTTTACCTGTGATACGCCGAAGCAAGTGGCGCTGGCCACCTTCCTGGAAAAGCGGGAGAACTATACAGAGCTTGGATCTTTCCTGCAGGAAAAGCGCGATTACTTCCAGAACCTGATGGGAGACACGCGCTTCAAGCCGCTACCGAGTCACGGGTCCTATTTCCAATCGTATTCATATGCGGAGATCAGCGACGAAGCGGAAAAGGCCTTTGCTGTTCGCCTTACCAAAGAAGCTGGTGTCGCCACGATACCGGTGTCGGCATTCTATCGGCATGAAACAAACCATGGCGTGCTGCGGTTTTGCTTCGCCAAGAAAGAAGAAACCCTCGACGCCGCCGTTGAAAGACTGGCTAGGCTGTAAGGGGAAATCAAAAGTTGTCTATCGAAATCGACCGATCGAAATCTGCATCTGAAATCTGGAATGTGCTCATTGGAATCTAAAATCGTCAACCCATGTGGCAGGAACAGAACAACGCTCTGTATCGCAAATTCACCTTTGCTGATTTCTCTGAAGCCTTTGCGTTCATGACGCGTGTGGCACTCGCAGCCGAGAAGCGTGACCATCACCCGCGGTGGACCAACGTCTACAACAGTGTCGAGGTCTGGCTGAACACTCATGACGCGGGCAACACCGTCACCGAAAAAGATCGTGAACTGTCGCGCGTCATCGACGCGCTCGTCGGGCCGCAAAGCTGACCGGTGACCTTCGTTAAAGGGTCACACGGATCGTTTTCTCGCCCGCTTCAACACAGCGCCCGATCGGCTCGGCGAAGTCGCCGAGACCAGCGCCATGCAAGGCGTTTGCTACTTCTTGCTGGCTGCCAGGGCTTACCGCGATGAGCAGGCCACCATTGGTTTGCGGGTCTGGAAGAACGTTGAAGGCCTCCATGACGTTGACTCCTTTTTCAAAGCCCGTCTGCGCGCTGTAGGCATTCCAGTTGCGGAACGTGGCGTCCGGGATCGTGCGTTGCCTGAGGTACTCGCCCAGACCGGCAACCTGCTTCACTGCGGCGTATTGCAGCTCGATCCCCACGCCGCTTCCCGTTGCCATTTCAATGGCATGGCCCAGCAGGCCGAACCCGGTGACGTCTGTCATGGCGTGGACGCCCTCGATCGCGCCGAGCGCTTCTCCGACTTTGTTGAGCGCCGTCATTTGCCGCAGCAGAACGTCGTAATGGTCACTTGCCAGCAGGCCCCGCTTCAGGGCTGTCGACAGGACGCCGACACCCACGGGCTTGGTCAGGAACAGGATGTCGCCGACCTCTGCGCGGTCGTTGCGCTTCAGGTGCGGCAGCGAAACCGTGCCGGTTACCGCGAGCCCGAAGATCGGGTCGGCAGAGTCGATCGTATGGCCGCCTGCCAGCGGGATACCTGCTTCTGCACAGATCGCCCGCGCGCCGTCCAGCACAGCCTGCGCCTGCTCGACGGGCAGCTTTTCAATCGGCCAGCCAAGGATCGCAATGGCCATCACCGGCGTTCCGCCCATGGCATATACATCGGAGATGGCATTGGCAGAAGCGATGCGACCAAAGTCAAACGGGTCGTCAACGATGGGCACAAAGAAGTCGGTTGTGGAGATCACGGCCGTTGTCTCATTGAGCCGGTACACGGCGGCATCGTCGTTGCTGTCATTGCCGACCAGGAGGTTGGAGAAGACAGGGTGAGTGCCATTGCCGAGGATCTGTTGCAGCACGGCCGGCGCGATCTTGCAGCCGCAGCCGCCGCCTTTGGAAAACTGGGTGAGGCGGGTTGTTTCCTGTTCCATTAATTTTTTCTGTGGATCGTGATCGATGCGTTGGTCTGGAGGTCGGCGCTGAAATGAACGGTGTGGCGAACACCATTCTCGTCGATGATGAGAAGGCCTGTATTTGGCGGGAGGAGTCCCAGGTTTTCGGCAACCAGCTTCAGCTCGTAATCGGCGCCGCGGTGTGGCAGCGCAATGGTGATCCGGGCCGCCTGCGCGGCCAGCTTGGTTTGGCTCATCACCACGGATCCGTTGACGTACACCGATACGATATCGCCATCGACGACGCCATTGTCGTAAAGGGATAACGAGATGCTGTCCGCATCCACAGTGATCGCCTGTACGCGGCGGTTGGCGCGCTGGTCGAAGGGGATCGTTGGGGGCGGCAGCGGCTTCGTAGAAGCAGTTCCTTTCTTCGGATCGCTCTTCACCTTCACGTCACCCGGCTCCGTTTTTACTTTGACAGTCGTGGCGTCGGAGGATGGTCCCAGGTGTAGCTCCTGCAGGTGTGCGAGGAGGGCGGAATGCGCGCTGTCGTTGTCACGCTGCAACTCGATGCTGCCGCTGATCGCATAGAATTGGCGCGTGCGGTTTGTCTGCCATTTGCCGGCCAGCGTTGTTACCGTATCCACACCGTTCAGGGGAATAACGGTCAGGCGCTTCACGCCTTTATCGGGAGGCTGCGGGAAATTATTGGCGATCATCTTGTCGTCTTCGATGAGGAGCTTGCCGTCACGCTTGGATGCTTTGATGCGCCTGATGCCGTAGTAATATTTATCATTCAGCACGAAGGTCGTATAGGAGTAGCCGGTGATCTTGCCGCGGTATTCGCTCAGCGCCAGCTCGTAGTTCTGGTAGATGCGCGTCGTGTCGTTGAAGAGAGTACCGGTGTAGAGGCCCGAAACGTCCTGTGCCTGGGCGATGGCGGCGGCACACAGGCTGCCGGCGAGGAAGAGTGCTTTCATTGGAGGAGGGGGGTTAAAAGGGTGATGTTGTCGCGACTGACACGATCGGACGCAATGCGCGTGACCAGTGCTTCCCAGCCTTCGCGGTTTTCGAGGGCCTTGCCGTAATGCTTGTCGTAATAAGCGAGCAGAATGGAGAAGCAGGCATGCAGGTTTCCTTCGTCGAGATGGCGAAGCGCTTCTTTTGTCTGGAGGCCACCGAGGCGTTTCGTGATGCGCACGGTGGCTTCGCCGAGAGAGGTGCGGTCAAGCGCGCCATACTCTTCGGTGATATGCTGGAGGCGCTGGTCAAAAGGTATGTCGAGGAAAAACACAGGTGAGCGGCGGATGGTATTCCAGAGTGTGTGTGGCAGGTTGAGGCGCCCGATGCGCTGGCTTTCATCTTCGATCCAGACCGGGTCTTTGTCGTGCACGGCTCGAAGGGCAAGCGCGAGGTCGTTCTCGAAAGCTTCCTGGTTGGGCTGGGGCGGCAGGCCGATATTGCCGAAGGCCGATCCTTTGTGGCCGGCGATGGCCTCCAGGTCGATCACGGTTTGCCCGCCTTCGCGCAAGCGCTGAAGCAGCTCGGTTTTACCGGAACCTGTATAGCCGCCAAGCACGTGAAACTGAAAGGGCAGTGCAAAGGTTTGAACCACATACGTTCGAAATGCCTTGTAGCCGCCGGCCAAAACGGTGACATCAAAGCCGTAGAGTTGCAGGAGCCACGCGATGGCGCCACTGCGCATGCCGCCGCGCCAGCAATAGAGAAGGACAGGAGGACGGCTGCCGCCAGAAGGAGTCAACGCATTCAAACGCTGTTCAACGTCTTCAACGATGGGTCTCATTTTGGGACCGAAATAGTCGAGCCCGATCTTGATGGCAGCCTCGCGGCTCTCGCGCTTGTAGGCTGTTCCCACCACCTTTCGCTCCTCGTCGGTAAAGAGCGGGATTGAGACGGCGCCCGGAAGGTGTCCCTGCACGAATTCGCCGGGCGAGCGGACGTCGACCAGGAGCGCGCCAGGCAGGCGCGACAGGAATTCCGTAAGGGGCAGGCGTCGGGTACTCACCATTCAAAAGTAGGCAGGGAAAGGGGCAAATAAAAAAGTGCCCGGAGGCGGGCACTTTCGGGAAAACGGATGTTCTTAGTCCTTTTGTTTTACTTTATTGTCAACACCGTCGTTCTTCACTTTCTCGCCGGTTTTTTGGTCTTTTACTTTCACGTCGCCATCCTTGCTGGTTTTCACCTTCAGGTTCTCATCTTTCACCTTGTTGCCGTTATCGCTCACTTTAACGTTGTCGGAAGAAGTGGAAGTAGAGGAATTACCGTTGTCGTTCGTCATGCGGTCGTCATCTGCTTTCCAGCGGGCGTCATAATCAACCCAGGCATCGTTGTCGCCCTGGTACTGGATCGTGTTGCCCTGCATGCGCGCGGTGCCAACCTGGTTCCACATATCGTTGTCGTCTGTGCCATATACCCACCAGTTGCGCTTGTCAACATAGCGCCAAACAGGCTGGCCGGATGTTTCATCAACAGCGCGGTGTGTGGTCACGTCATATTTGATGCGCATCGGCTTGCCGGTGCGTGGGTTCAGGTAGTTGCCTGCCTCACTGTTGACACGGAAGCTGTCGGCCATTGCAGCGTAGTTTGCTGTGTTGGTGGCAGTGCCTGCCGTTTGGTCAGCTGTCGTCGTTGTCGTTGTGGTCGTTGAATCGTTTGAAGCTGTGCCGTCGCCATTATTATTGCAGGCGGCGAAGCCGATGGCCAGGGCGCAGAGGCTGAGAAGTTTGACTTTCATGATTTACATTTTTGGTTTCAGCCCAACTTTATGCAAAAACGGGACCGTTACCGGTCCCGTTCTGAAAGTCAATAGGTTAGGCCTCTTCAATGAGGGGCCATCTCTGCCTTATCCATTCATGGAGGCAAGGAATTCCTCATTATTCCGCGTTCCGCGCATGCGCTTCAGCAGGTCATTCATGGATTCCTCGGACTTCATATCGGTCAGGTAAACACGAAGCAGGTTCATGCGCTGCAGAACATCCTTCTCCAGGAGAAGATCGTCGCGGCGGGTGGAGGAAGCTACAAGGTCGATAGCCGGGAAGATGCGGCGGTTGGCCAGGCGGCGGTCAAGCACAAGCTCCATGTTACCAGTGCCCTTGAACTCCTCGAAGATCACCTCATCCATTTTAGACCCGGTGTCGATGAGAGCGGTTGCAAGGATGGTCAGCGAGCCGCCGTTCTCGATCTTACGGGCAGCACCGAAGAACTGTTTCGGCTTTTGCATCGCGTTCGCTTCGACACCGCCGGACAGGACCTTTCCGGATGAAGGCGCAACGGTATTGTGCGCGCGCGCAAGCCGCGTGATCGAATCAAGGAGGATGACAACATCGTGCCCGCATTCGACCAGGCGCTTCGCTTTCTGAAGCGCGACGGCGGATACTTTCACGTGCTTCTCGGCCGGCTCATCGAACGTGGAGGCGATGACTTCGGCGCGAACGCTGCGCTCCATATCGGTAACTTCTTCCGGGCGCTCATCGATCAGAACCACCATCAGATACACTTCGGGATGGTTGGCGGCAATCGCATTCGCGACTTCTTTCAGGAGGACTGTCTTGCCCACCTTCGGCTGTGCCACGATGAGACCACGCTGGCCCTTGCCGATCGGGGTAAACAGGTCCATGATCCGCGTGCTGTAGCGGTCCGGACCCTGGAACAGGTTGAGCTTCTGGTAGGGGAAGAGAGGCGTGAGGTAGTCGAACGGAACGCGGTCGCGCACCTCCTCGGGGGTCTTGCCGTTGATGGAGTCAACCTTCAGAAGGGCAAAATATTTTTCGCCTTCTTTAGGCGGTCGGACGGATCCATACACGGTGTCGCCTGTCTTCAGGCCGAAAAGCTTGATCTGCGAAGGCGATACATAAACATCGTCCGGAGACGAGAGATAGTTGTAATCAGAGGAGCGAAGGAAGCCGTATCCGTCAGGCATCATTTCGAGAACGCCTTCGCCGATGATGACGCCGTCAAACTCGACATTGAAGTTTTGCCGCTCGATGCGCTGGAAATATTTGTTGACGTTCGGCACGGGGCTGGACTTCTCGCCCGGCTGCGGTGCTTCCCCGGCCTGCGGTGCTTCTTCCGTCGATGTTGCAGCGGGTGCCACGGGGGCCGGCGCTTTCACTTCGGCGGGCTTGTGACGGGTGCTGTTCACGTCGTTATTGTCTTCGTCGTTCTCGTTCGTATTGAGGGGGAGCTGCGGCTGCTGATCGCTGTCGTCCGACTTGCGGCGGCCGCGCTTGGGAGCGGCTTCCTTGCGGGGTGCGGCTGCTTTTTTTGCCGGGCGCTTTTCTTCTTCGGCAGGTGCTGGTGGAGCTGCCGCGACGGGTGCTGCGGCAACGGGCGCTGCAGGCGCAACGGGAGCGGGCGGCGGTGTGGGCCGTGTATCCTCAACAATGGCTTCCTCAGTTGTATGTGGCGTTGTTGCCTTCACAATCCGCTTGCGACGCGGCTTGTTGTCACCAGACTCGGCGCGTGGTGCGCCGCCACCGGCAATTGCCTGCTTGTCGATGATCTTAAAGATCAGGTCTTGTTTGCCCAGCTTCTTGGCGCCTTCGATCTGCAGGCCTTCTGCAATGTCAAGCAATTCAGGAACAAGCATGTCGTTCAACTGCGAAATATCATACATACTATGAGGTTGTTTTTTTGTAAAACACGAGTGATGAAAACCGAGGGTTTTGTCGCGGTCTGAGCTTTTTTGAATGGAAATGATGGAAAAAAACCGGTGTTGCGGGACGAATTAGGATTGGGTTCTCCGCTGTTTCCGCTGCAAGTATACGGCGAAATGCCCTATCCCAAAAATTTTTGTCCCCCTGCGAAGCACGATTAACGTTTCGGAAACCCCGCTGTTGCAGCGGGTTGCGGCCGGTTTGCGACAATCGCGGCGACCGGTGTCAGGTCCCTCAAAACACCGCTCACTGAGCCCCCGCCGAATGCGCGCAGCGGTTATCTTTGCCGCATTTGCAGCGCCGCCGGCCTGCGCAATTTCAACGACCATGTTCAATACCCGAATCAAGATCAAGGACGTGCTGGCCACCGAGCCCGCAGAGCAGCAGGTAACCGTTATGGGCTGGGTGCGAACCTTCCGTAACAACCAGTTCGTTGCGCTCAATGACGGCTCCACCAACCAGAACCTGCAAGTGGTGCTCACGCTCGGTGAATTCCCCGACGACCTCCTGCGCCGGATCACCACAAGCGCTTCGCTGAAGGTTTCCGGCACGCTCGTGCCCTCGCTCGGCAAGGGACAACAGGTAGAGCTGAAAGCCGTAACGGTCGACATCCTGGGCGAAAGCGATCCCGAAAAATACCCACTGCAGCCAAAGAAACACAGCCTCGAATTCCTCCGCGAAAAGGCACACCTCCGCTTCCGCACAAATACATTCGGCTCGGTGTTTCGCATCCGCCATTCACTGGCCTTTGCCGTACACCAGTTCTTTCACAACAAAGGATTTTTGTACCTCCACACGCCCATCATCACGGCATCCGATGCAGAGGGTGCGGGAGAAACATTTCATGTAAGCACGCTTCCAGCCGGCAACCCACCGCGCAACGAGGACGGCAGCATCAACTATGCGGAAGACTTCTTTGGCCGCGCCACCAACCTCACGGTGAGCGGCCAGCTCGAAGGGGAGCTCGGCGCAACCGCCTTCGGTGAGATCTATACGTTCGGACCGACGTTCCGCGCGGAGAACTCCAACACCGCGCGCCACCTCGCCGAGTTCTGGATGATCGAGCCGGAGATGGCCTTCTGCGACCTCGAGGACAACGCCAACCTGGCGGAAGAATTCATCCAATACCTGATCCGCTTCGTGATGGAGAACAATGCCGACGACCTCGAGTTTCTCCGCACACGCCTCCTCGATGAAGAGAAGATGAAGCCACAAGCCGAACGCAGCGACCTCGACCTCGTGCAAAAGCTTCAATTTGTCGTCGACAACAAGTTCGAGCGCATCACATACACCGAAGCGATCGACATTCTCCTGCAGTCCTCGCACTATAAGAAGAAGAAGTTCCAGTACGACGTCAAGTGGGGAATCGATATGCAAAGCGAACACGAGCGCTACCTCGTCGAAAGGCATTTCAAAAAGCCCGTGATCGTCACCGGTTACCCGAAAGAGATCAAGGCTTTTTACATGCGCCAGAATGAAGACGGCAAAACGGTGGCAGCCATGGATATCCTCGCGCCAGGCATCGGCGAAATCGTCGGCGGCTCACAGCGCGAAGAGCGGCTGGACCGCCTCGAGACACGCATGGGCGAGATGGGCATACCCACTGAAGAATTATGGTGGTACCTTGATACGCGTCGCTTCGGAACCGTGCCGCACGCCGGCTTCGGGCTCGGCTTTGAGCGCATGGTGCAATTCGTTACAGGCATGGGAAATATTCGCGACGTGATCGCATTTCCACGCACCCCGAAGAACGCTGAGTTTTAGGCCGCACCAAAATCCGATAGCCAATTCCGGGTGCAACGTCACAGGAGCCTGTGCTGATTTTTGATCCTGCTGCTTTTCAAGCGTCAGCCAGGCAAGCAAAGCACGGGAACGGCAAGCTGCAGCACGAGCTCGCGTGTGTGCTGCTTCCCAAAAAGCCGCGACCATAAGTTGTGATGATGCGGCAGCACGGCAAGGAATGCCACGGGGTTATGCTGCAGGTATGAGAGCAGTCCGGACGTAACATCACTGTCGTCCACAACCGTATAGAGCAGCGGTCCATCCAGCGACGATGGCACAGGCGGGGCGTCCTCATTGCCCGTCTTTACATGAATCACCGACACCTTCGCGCGCAGCAGGCGCGCCAGCTGGGAGAGCATGTCAGCAGATGCGTTTGGTACGGGCTCATGGTCGATCGCCAGCAGGATCCCGCTTGCTTCCCCGGCAGTGTACTGCTCGGGAACGGCAATCACAGGGCAGCGCAGGTGCCTGGTGATGCTGATGGTTGTGCTGCCCACGAGGCTGTCCAGCCCCTCAAGGGGGTGGGCCCCCATGACGATCCCGATGGGCGCAATGTCGGCAGCGTATTCGTTGATCGCGTCCGTGAAGCTTCCGCCCAACCGTGTTGCTACGGTAAACGAAATGCCGGGGTACGCATCGATGAAGGACTGTGCATGAAGCTTCATGTCCTCGTCCGCGGCAGCTTTCATGGTCTCGATCGGTATCGTGGTGCCGGTTGCCGGAAGGAAACCCACATCGATGCCGGTCGTGGGCGCACTGTAATCCTGCGGCACCTGGAAGATGTGGAGCAAGTGAATGGCAGCGCCCGCCCGGCCCGCAACGTACGCGGCGAAATGAATGGCGTTGGCGGCGGGGGCCGAGAAGTCGGTCGGAACAAGAAGAACGGGCATGACAGCGTGTTTGGGCACCAAGGTAAATCATTCGCCTCCTGTATGGAAATTCCGTTGCCACGCGTCTCCTTAGAAACCAACGCCATGGCAGACATCATCGCCTTACCTGCAGGCGGCCGTACACGCGCCGCATCACGCATCCGGATCGACATGACACCCCTGGTCGATCTGGCCTTTCTCCTGATCACGTTCTTCATCTTCACCACATCGATCAGTGAGCCTCTCGCCACAAAGCTCGCCATGCCGAAGAGCGGCCCGCCCATGTCTGTAAAGAGCAGCGGATCGCTGACCATCCTTCTTGGTGCAAACGATCGTGCTTTCGCATATGCCGGTGAATGGTCCAAAGCGCAGGCGGGCGGCGCGATCCGGGAGACGACCTACGATGTGAATGCCGGGATCGGCCGCATCATCCGTGCAAAGCAAATGGAAATGGATGCTGCGGGGATCGACCGCTCCTCACTCGTGGTGCTGATCAAGCCCGGTGATGAATCACGCTACGACAACCTCGTCAACGCGCTTGATGAAATGCTGATCAACGGCGTGAAGAAGTACGCCATCGTAGACCCCGACGAGCAAGAACGCCGTTTTCTTTTTCCACATTCCTGAGGCCGTTGTGTGAATAATTCTGCGACAGTCGTACTTTTATTCTTACTTAACTATTTACGTATGAATATTCCCGGAGTAGATCTCGCCGACTTTCTGAGCGGCGATGAAAGCCGTAAGCAAAAATTTGTCGCCGAGCTGGGCAAGGCCTACGAGGAAGTGGGCTTCGTTGCCGTGAGAAACCATGGCGTGCCCGACGAGCTGATCGCAGACCTGTATAAATACGTCCAGCAATTTTTTGCGCTGCCGACAGAAACCAAGCTGAACTACGAAAAGAAAGAGTTGGCCGGGCAACGCGGCTACACATCGTTCGGGCGCGAGCACGCAAAAGGCTTTGACGCACCCGACCTGAAAGAATTTTTCCAGTATGGACAGACCGTCGAGGACGGAGAGCAGGTCACCGACGACTACCCGGAGAATGTCACCGTTGACGAGGTGCCCGAGCTGTCGCCAACGCTGTACAAGGCATACCGCAATTTTGAGAAGAGCGGCAAGGCATTGCTCCAGGCGATTGCCTTGTTCCTCGGTCTTGACGAGAACTATTTTGACAACTACGTGCACAACGGCAACTCGATCCTGCGCGCCATTCATTACCCGCCGATCTCCAACGAGCCAAAGAGCGCGATCCGCGCCGAGCAGCATGAGGATATCAACCTGATCACGCTCCTGGTCGGCGCGTCCGCCGACGGTCTCCAGATTCTCACCAAGCAGAACGAATGGGTGGGCGTCACCTCGCTCCCGGAGCAGATCGTGGTGAATGTAGGAGACATGCTGCAGCGCCTCACGAATAACCGCCTGCGCTCCACCACACACCGCGTTGTGAACCCACCGCGTGAGCTGTGGGGCACCTCGCGCTACTCGATCCCGTTCTTCCTTCATCCCAAGGGAAGCATGAGCCTGGCCTGCCTCGAAGGCTGCGTGTCAGAAGAAACACCGAAAGCCTACGAAGATGCAACGGCCGGTGAATACCTGGACGAGCGGCTTCGCGAGATCGGCCTGAAGAAATAAACGAGCACATGTTATCGCAAGCCCCGGCCGAAATGGCCGGGGTTTTTTGCCTGGCAATGAGCAGGACGAGTCTTCTTTGCATATTCTCGTTTGCTTCGGCAGAGCAGAACGCTTTGCACCACGTGAGATATTATCGGCTGGCCGTCTAACTTTACAGTGCCAAACCAAACTGCCATGAGAGTCACAACCATGCTCTTCCTCGCCTTTCTTTTTGCCCCGCGCCCGGCCTTCTCCCAGGACACAGTTTACCGGGCGATCGCGCGACAGGACAGCCTGTTCTTTCATGCCTATAACACCTGCGATCTCGCTACCCAGGCAGCAACGTACGCGGACACCATCGAGTTCT
>JAQBNP010000006.1 GCA_028288515.1 Flaviaestuariibacter sp.
ACCACTGTGGGCTCTATCATTTCTTTGTCCAGGACCCGCCCATGAAAGACTGGCTGCACCAGTGGCCCTCCTTCACGCAGACCAGCTATAAAGACCAGCCACTGTTTGACCCTCATGGCTCTGCAACCGACCGGGCGGTCACAAGCGACGGATGGTTCACGCGGCAGATGCCTGACCTGAACCAGGGCAACCCGTTCGTTGCTACGTTCCTGATCCAGAACGCGATCTGGAGCGTTGAGGAATTCGGTGTTGACGGATGGCGGATCGACACGTATATCTACAATGACCTTCCGTTCATGAATCGCTGCAACGCCGCGCTGCTGGCGGAATACCCGCGGATCACGATGTTCGGCGAGACCTGGGTTCACGGCGTGGCAAGCCAGGCCTATTTCGCGCGCAATACATTCCAGGTTCCATTCAAAAGCAACCTGATCGGGGTGACCGACTTCCAAACGAATATGTACGGGATCAACCCGGCCCTCACGCAAAATTTTGGATGGACGGAGGGCGTCAATAGGCTGTACCAGACGCTGAGCAACGACTTCGTTTACCAGGACCCGATGAACAATGTCAACTTTCTCGACAACCACGACATGAGCCGCTTCCTGTCGCAGGTTGGCGATGATGTCGACAAGCTCAAGATGGGGATCGGCTGGCTGCTCACAACACGAGGCATCCCCCAGTTTTACTACGGCACAGAAGTGCTTCTCAAAGGCGTTTCGAACCCTGACGGACTCGTTCGTAGCGACTTTCCGGGTGGATGGAAGGCAGACAGCCAAAACAAGTTCCTCGTGTCGGGGCGCACGGAAAAAGAAAACGAGGTCTTCAACTGGACGCGGAGCATTGCCAATTTCAGGCTTCGCTCTTCGGCCATCAAGACCGGTAAACTGACGCAGTACGTACCGGAAGACTGGGTCTATACTTATTTCCGGCACGACAGGTCCGGTACCGTTATGGTGGTGATGAACACGAGCCCCGACGAGAGAACCGTCAATCCTGCACGGTTCCTGGAAAGCACGAAAGGGTTCCGGAGAGGGCAAAACATTGTCACGGGAACGAGCAGTGACCTTGGCGCGAAGTGGACGATCCCCGGCAAAACGATCTGGATCCTCGACCTGAAAAAATAGGCATGGTTACCTGTTTACAAAAAAGCCCCCGTGATGCGGGGGCTTTTTTGTAAACAGTACGGTCAGATCGCATAATTGACGATCAGCTTGCTTCCATAGCTTCCCCATTCGCGAAGCACCTTGTCGAGGGATTTCATCATTGCTTCCCGACTGACCTTTTTTCCTTTTGTTGCCGGGACAACGGCTTTCATGTTGATGTCAAACACGTCTACCTTGGTCGCGAACCAGGTGGTATGGAGCCGCGGAACGCCCACACCCAGGATCATCCCGGGGAGGCCGCGGATGCCCTCAGGACCGCCATTAATGAGGATCTCGTCGGTATAGAATGCAAACACGGCAATGGTATCGTCCAGAATGCCGACAGCCTTGCGGCACTCGTAGCCCGCGATCGTGCGCGTGTCAGGTGTGAGCTTCCATTTGATATGAGAAAAGCTGTCTTCCACCAGAAAGGTCTCCTCATAAACCGGCTTCTGTGAAATGCTGCGACCGGTGCGGTAGTCGGAATAGACGACGTTCTTGTCGGCAACAGGGCGAAACCAGAATTTGGGGTCAATCGTCGATTCCTTCCCGGGCTTGTATACTGAGCGCGTGCTGTCGCCAGTGAATTCGTGGTAGGTAACGACGCTTTTGGGAAGGCGGTCCTTGATCTGGTCGAACCACTCCGGGTCAAGCTCCTTGTAATAGGCGGGCACGTTGAGTGTCTTCTCGAACTCGATGTGGACCTGGCTGAAGAAGCGGGCGTCCTGCGCCGAAGCCGTGCTGGCGGCAATCGCGACGCTGATGGCAATAAGGATTTTTTTCATGGGGATCAGTTTGTGCCTGGCATTTTAGAGAATGACCATTCGAATTTGAGGAGGAAATAGCGGGCAATACGTGAGTAGCGGTCTTCAACGATATTATAGCTGTTGATGGTTCGGCTGAAGCCCTTGTTTTGGTTCAGGATATCGTTTCCAACGAGCATGATGTTGCCTGATTTGTCTTTGAACACCTTGCGCCCAATGCTGCCGTTCCACTGAACGATGTTCGTATTTGTGGTGAACGCGTTGATGCGGCTGCGCAGATCGAAAGTCCAGTCGGAGCGAAGCTCGATCTTGCCGGGAAGCATAATGAACCCGCTGGCATAGCCGCCATAGCTGTAATAATTATTGTTGATCGATTTGTTCAGCGAAGAGCTCGACGTGCTGCGGCCGATCTTCGGTCGCATCTCGATGCTCCATTTATCGGGATGGTCATAGTTGAGAGAAACCGACAGCTCGGCGTTCGCATAGGTGCTCAGGTTGCGGTTCTTGTTCACGAAGTTGATATTGCGTCCGCCATTGCCATTGAACTGGACCCCGTAACCAAGCTTTTTCGCCCCGCCGCCTTTGTTCCAGTTACCCCAGAAATACCAGTTGTGAACTCCATCCGCATTCACCGGGCGATAGGTCTGCTTGCGGGTGACCTGGTCGATCTCGACGGCGTTGACGATGGCGTTCTTCGTGATATTGTAGCTCACGCTGACCCAGATGCCGCGCTGCGCCAGTACTTTGTACTGGTTGAAGAACGTGCTGAAGCTGTGATTGAATCCCACTTTCAGGGCCGGGTTGCCGATGAACTCATTCAGTCCGTCATTGTTGTTGTCACGAATCGGCTGTAGCTGGGAGATCGTTGGCTGGCGCGTCGTGCCACGGTAGTTGAAGGAAATTGACGTTTGCGGCTTGAAGGTATAGCCCACCTGCGCCTGCGGCGTGAGGTTCAGGAAATGATAGGTCGTATCGCGATTCTCATTCAGGTTTTTGGAGTTGAGCTTAATGGCAGACAGGCCGGAACCGAGCGCAAACCGCAGTTTTTTATCGACATAGCGAAGAATCGCATTCCCACTGTTTGCAAATGCATCTAGGTCGAAACTATTGCTGAAGCCAGGGTCGTAGGTTTCATATTTGCCGTTCAGCGATTTGTTGAACGTATTGCGATAGGAGTAGGAGCGGTTCTGGTTGTGGGCATAATCAAGTACGAGGTTCCACTTCATCGTGATCGGCTCGTTGTACGTGACCTTGCCGCCAATGGTCCTCGAGTTGCCATTGAAGTTCTTGTACTGGTCGACGATCTTCATAGAGTCGGGCGATAGTGGACGTACGAAACGCTGTGCCGAATTGATGAGGGAGAAATTATCGTCGTCGACGATGCCATACCGGAAGGTGGCGATCAGTTGGCGGTTCTTTTTCATGAACAGCTGCTTATAGGTCAGAACATTGTCCATCTGCTGCTTGATGTTGTGAGCTTCCTGGTCCTGGTTGATGGTGTAGACAGTATCACGTTTATTATCGAGATAATCTGTCGTTGAACCCGAGTACTGGTCTGTTGTTTTGCGCAGCACGGAGGTGGTCAGCTTCAGTGACGCGAGTGAGTCGATCTTCCACTCGTATTTGCCATTCGCGGCGTGCTGCTGGTTGAGGCCGTCCGAGTGCGAATAGATTGTGCGGTAGTTTGTCGTGGAATCATTCAGGATCAGCTGTGAGAATGTTGATCCGATGTTCACGGTGCCGAGGCGATTGAAGCGATAGGAGATGTTTGCGTTTTGCTTGTCGGCGTTCCACTTGTTGCTGTACAGGCCGCCTGCTGTATACGAGTGCGGAAGGCCACGGAGGCTCCAGTCGCTGAAGCCATCGTCATTGCCGTAGCTGTAATAGAAGCCGCCGATCTCGTCGTATTCCATATCGTTCTCCATGCCCAGCTTCTGGCGGTCTTCCCAGTTCAGGCTGCCGGTACTGACGTCGCTCTTGGTGGCATAGAGCGACATCTTCTTTTTACCGACAAAGCGGTTGTAGAGGCCCTTCGCGTCAATGAAGCGATCGAAATCAGAGCCGGCCATCAGCTTGCCGAAGCCGCCTTTTTTCTTGTCTTCCTTCAGCTTGATGTTGATCGTTTTCCCCTCGTTGCCCGAGCTGATGCCTGTGAGGTTTTGCTGCTCGCTCTTGTTGTCGAACACTTGTACTTTGTCCACCACTTTGGCGGACAGGTTTTGTGTTGCCATAGTCGGGTCATCGCCAAAGAACTCCTCCCCATCAACGAGGACCTTTTCTACTTTTTTCCCTTGCGCCGTGATCTCGCCTTTCGCGTTGACCTGGAACCCCGGGAGCTTTTTCAGCAGGTCTTCCACAGTCGCGCCTTCTTTCACGACGAAGCTGTCGGCAGTGAATTCCGTTGTGTCCCCCTTGATGCGGATGGCGGCGGCGCTGCGGACGATCACCTCATTGAGCAGCAGGCTTTTTGGCGTCAGCGCCACCTGGCTGATGTCGCTGCCGTCGGCCTTGAGCTCCACGTCATCCGTATAGTCGGCGAATTTTGGGTAGGTGACCAGGATCATGTACGATCCGGGCTGAAGCAGCGAGACCCGGAAGCGGCCATCCGGGCCGCTCCTGGCGAAGCCGGCCAGTGAGCTGTCTTTTTTGTTCAGTACGGAGATGACCGCGTTGGTCAGTGTGCGCTTCTGGGCAGTGTCACGGACAATGCCGGTGAGACTTGACTGAGCATGCGCGCCCATCACGCCCATAAGGATGAGGAACAGGGAGAAACAGATTTTTCTCATGTTGTCGGTTTGTAGTCAGTTTATCGAAATGCCTGCATCGGAAGCACCTGAGCAAGCATTTTGCTGGTTAACTTTACGCAGAGAGTTGCCTA
>JAQBNP010000022.1 GCA_028288515.1 Flaviaestuariibacter sp.
CGAGAAGCCATCCGAGCAGCGTGTCGACGAGTTCATGGGGTACCTGAGCCGCAACAAAGTGAACGTTCACCTGCGCAAGAGCCGCGGCAAGGACATCGATGCGGCATGCGGTCAGCTGGCCAACAAGAACCTGGTGACAGCGTGAGGGCATTTGAGATTTTAGATTTACGATTTTAGATTTGGGTAGGATCCGCTGTTCCGGGACAATCTGCATGTTCGAATGTCGACCCATCGCTGTCGAATGCTCTGCGGCTGCTCATTGACCATTGAAAATCGAGCATTGATTATTCTCCTGTCCAGGCAAAGCCTCACCTCCTGCTGTCCATTCCTTCGCTGCGTAAAGCGTCTCCACCCCCTAGCTTTGCGGCATGCCGTTTCTGACCGCCTACCGTTTCGCTGCCGATACCCGCAAGGCGGCGTTGATCGGCTTCATCGCGCACGTGCCGCCGGAGCAGTTCTGCTTCGTGATCCCGCCGTCAGGGCAGCCTTTGTATGGCCTGATCCTGTCGGACGATGTGATGGAATACTTCACGACCGAATACCCCGTTGCCGGATTGACGCACCTGTCACCGAGCGACTGGCAGGCGGCGTGCGGGGCAGCGGGATGTACCGTGTGGGGCAACCGCGCTCTGCTGGAGCTGTGACTGTCATGCGCAGTTTGTCCGAAACAACCCCGGCTTTTCTCCCTTTTTCTCCTGCGCTTATTCCCCTGCCCCGCTCCGCGCGTGCGACTATCTTCCGCCGATGCTGGTCAAGACATTCGGAAGCGCCGTTTACGGCGTCGACGCCATCACCATTACCATCGAGGTCAACTGGTTTGAGACCGGCCTGAACTACCTCATCGTAGGCCTTCCCGACAATGCGGTGAAGGAAAGCCTGCAGCGGGTGGAAAGCACCATCAAAGCCATCGGCAGGTCCATGCCCCGCACGCGTGTGGTGGTCAACATGGCGCCTGCCGACATCCGCAAGAGCGGCACTGCCTTTGACCTGCCCATTGCCATCGGCATCCTGGCCGCCACCGGCCAGTTCCGCAACAGCGACGTCATCGACACCTACGTGATCATGGGTGAGCTCAGTCTCGATGGCGCCATCCGTTCGATCAAAGGAGCCCTTCCCATCGCCATCCAGGCACGCAAGGAAGGATTCACCGGGCTGATCGTTCCGGCTGCCAATGCCCGTGAGGCCGGGCTCGTGAACAAGCTTTCGGTGTTTGGCGTGGAGCATATCAACGACGTTATCCGGTTCTTCGAATCGGGCGGCACCAGCCTGCAGCCCACGGTTATTGATACCCGTGAGGCCTTCGTTCAATCGCAGCGCGATTTCGACCTGGACTTCGCCGAGGTCAAGGGCCAGGAGAACATCAAGCGCGCGCTCGAGATCGCAGCAGCCGGCGGGCATAACGCGATCCTGATCGGTCCGCCCGGCGCCGGCAAGACCATGCTCGCCCGGCGCCTGCCGACGATCCTTCCCCCACTGACGCTACATGAGGCGCTTGAGACAACCAAGATCCATTCCGTGGCGGGCAAGCTCCCAGAGAACGCAACACTTGTGGCGCGGCGCCCGTTCCGAAGCCCGCACCACACCATCTCCGATGTTGCGCTCGTCGGCGGTGGCGGTATGCCGCAGCCCGGCGAGATTTCGCTGGCCCATAACGGTGTGCTGTTTCTCGACGAGCTGCCCGAGTTCAAGCGAACCGTTCTCGAAGTGATGCGCCAGCCAATGGAGGAGCGCCGCGTTACGATCTCGCGGGCGCGGGTGGCCGTTGACTTCCCTGCATCCTTCATGCTGCTGGCCTCTATGAACCCTTGCCCCTGCGGCTATTACAACCATCCCGAGCGAACCTGCACCTGTCCGCCCGGCGCCGTGCAGAAATACCTCAACCGGATCTCGGGCCCGCTGCTCGACAGGATCGACCTTCATGTGGAGGTGACGCCCGTGGCGTTCAGCGAGCTCTCGTCGATCACGGTGCAGGAAGGGTCGGCAGCGATCCGCGAGCGCGTGATCGCCGCCCGTGAGCGGCAGGCCGGGCGCTACCAGGAAATGCCGGGCACCTACTGCAACGCGCAGATGAGCAGTCGCCAGCTGAAACAGATCTGCGTCTTGCCGGAGGCGGGGCACAACCTGATCCGCGTGGCCATGGAGCGGTTGAACCTGTCTGCGCGCGCATACGATCGCATCTTGAAAGTTTCCCGCACGATCGCCGACCTGGCCGCCACAGACAACATCCTGGTGGAGCACCTGGCTGAGGCGATCCAGTACAGGAGCCTCGACAGGGATGGGTGGGCGGGATGAGGAGGGGTGAATAGTCAATAGTCAATAGTGAATGGGGTCGTTTGGTGAATGGTGAGTGGTGAGTGGTCAATGGGTCGTTTGGGGAGCATGCTGTCCGTCATTGCGAGGAACGAAGCAATCTCCTACACCTCGAAAGCTCCTCCAAAGCCGCAAGTCCGGTCCAAAAAGCCAAAAAACCAGGAAAAACACACTGGTTTATTCATACTTCATTCGTACTTCAT
>JAQBNP010000208.1 GCA_028288515.1 Flaviaestuariibacter sp.
TACATGGATCCGCCCCACTCGTTCCGCACCTGGTGAATATCGGAGTGGCAGACGCCGCAATAAAGAATGTCGATCTGGACATCATGGGGACCCGGCTCGCGTCGCTCCAGGTCATAATCGCGCAGGGGAGAGCTGGCATCGAATGCCGCGTATGCTTTTGTTTGGCTCATGTGGTTATACGGGGTTTAAGCCGTAAAGCTACTGCTGGAATGGGAGCGTTGAACGGATGGGCTGCGAGCAAGGCGCACAAAAAAACCCTGCTGTGCGCAGGGGTCCGATCTTATTTGATGCGTGACCTAGTTCTTTACAAACCGGTCCACCATGTCCATGCCGCCGCCGGCAACAGAAACGGTGTAGAGACCGAGCGGGAGATTGGACACGTCGATGCTCTTGCGCTCGATGCCTTTTTCGCAGTAGATCTTCTGGCGGCTGACAACGATCCCTTTTTGATCAGTGATCAGGAACATCGTCTGCTCGGCACGCGATGAGCTGATCGTGAGCCAGAGGTTGGACCGCACGTTATTGGAGGCCAGCACCATGAGCTTCTTGTCACGGAACTGGATCGAAACCACCTTGGAATAATAGGGATTGCCATGGATGTCGAGAGACCGCAGGCGATAGAAAATACGCGCGCTGACGGTCGCTGCATTGCGGTCGGTAAAGCTGTATTTATTCCAGTGGGCGCTGCTGGTATCGCCTTTTGCCTGGAACGTCGCGACGGTGGTGTATGTTACGCCGTCTGCGCTGCGCTCCACGTCAAAATGATCGACGGTGAGCTCCTGCAGCGTTTCCCACGTGATATTGACTTGCGGATAGGAAACTTTGGCATTGAAGGTCAGGAATCCCATGGAGGTCGTTTGCTGGGCTTGTAAGCCGGTGGCACAGACCATGATCGCCAGGATCGAAAGAATTTGTTTCATTGAGGGTCGTTTTAGGGGTACGAGTCCTTCAAGGAAAATTGGAGGCGATCAGAGGATTGGAAGGGTTGGGATTCCGGGAGGATATTGGACGAGACCGCTAATGTATGTCTTCAAAATCAGAAAGTGAAATTTTGGGCCCGTTTTCGCAATCCAGGTTTCGATTTACCCAGAAATGGGTAGGCTGCACGAACCGCCCCGGCCCCGCGTTCACCATCTTCCCGGCTCTGTAGCTGAAACCCCCTTATCTTAGCTGTTACCCTTGGCGATGATCCTGATTGTTGATGACAAGCCCGAAAATATTCTCTCCTTACGGAGCATTCTCGAGCTGAACAAGTTCGAGGTGGACACTGCTTTGTCCGGCGAGGAAGCTCTGAAAAAGATCCTGAAGCAGACCTATGTTCTCATCATTCTCGATGTACAGATGCCGGGCATGGACGGCTTTGAGGTCGCCGAAGCGATCAGCAGCTACAGCCGCAGCAAGCACACCCCGATCATCTTCCTGTCCGCGGTCAGCACCCACAAGAAATTCATTGCCAAAGGATTTGAGTCCGGCGCCATCGACTATATCGTCAAGCCGGTCGATCCCGACCTGCTCATTCTTCGCGTAAAGACATTGCAGCGCCTCTTCGAGCAGACGGCCGCCCTGAACGAGTCCCAACGCGCCCTCCAGGCCGAAGTTGAGGTGCGGAAAGAAGCCGAGCAGGCCTTGAGCAGCACGGTGGCCGAGCTGCACACCACACTCGAGTCCATCCCCCAGATCGCTTTCACGGCGAGACCTGATGGCAGTCTCGAGTTCGTCAACCAGTGCTGGTTCGACTATTCCGCCACCGCCGCCCGCTTCCCCCAGGCGCATGAGGACGACAAGGACCTCGATCGCGAGTGGCGTGCCGCGATCGCATCTGGCCGTGGCCTCGAGCTCGAGCTGCGCATCCAGCAGCGCGCCACGGGATTGTATCGCTACCACCTGCTCCGGGCGTCTCCTGTTCTGCGCGATGGCGCGCCGGTCAAATGGGTTGGCACGTTCACGGACATCCACGAGCAAAAAATGCTGAGCGAGCTGCTTGAGAACAAGGTCGAAGAGCGGACGCGAGCCCTCATCGCTGCAAATCGCGAGCTGGAAGAAACGAACAACGACCTGCAGCAGTTTACGGCCATCGCGTCGCACGACCTGAAAGAGCCGCTGCGCAAGATCCAGTTCTTCGGCAGCCGCGTGATCGAAACCCTTGGGGACCGTGCGGACGATGTGGTGCAGTACCTCCAAAAGATCAACCAGTCGTCCAACCGCATGAGCCGCCTCATTGACGACGTCCTCAATTTTTCGAAGCTGTCCCAGGCAAATCTCTTTGCGCCCACCGACCTCAACGCCGTGCTCGACGAGCTGGTCGTCGACCTCGAGCTGCTGATCCGGGACACCGGGGCCCGCATCGACAGGACACCGCTCCCAATGATCGATGCAAACGCCGGTCTCATGCGCCAGGCATTCCAGAACATCATTTCCAACGCGCTCAAATTTTCCCGCCCCGGCGTACCGCCGGAGATCCGCATCACGGGCGAGACCGTAGAAGCACTGGACGCTCATGCGGCTGCCACGCCGGATGGTCCTTTCTGCCGCATCAGCATTGCGGACAACGGCATTGGCTTCGACGTGCGGTACCTCGCAAAGATCTTCAGCATCTTTCAACGGCTGCATACACGCGATAAGTATGAAGGCACGGGCATCGGCCTGGCCATCACCAAAAAGATCGTGCAGAAACACCAGGGAACGATAACGGCCACCAGCCGCGAAGGTGAGGGCTCCTGCTTCATCATCGTCGTTCCGGTACGGCAGGCCGTCACCGAAGCCAATCAAACAGACCATATTTCAACGTCATGAATACATTGTTTCGAAAACTTCCCCTGCCTGTAAAGCTGACGCTGATCGGACTGGTGCCTTTTGTGCTCCTCCTCATCGTGGCCATCCAGCTGCTGCGAAGCAAGACCGAGAAGCTCGAGGTGATCCGGAGCTACCACGTGCGGGTCGGGCAGGCGGCCAACCTTTCGAACCTGATCGACCAGGTGCAGACGGAACGCCGCTACAGCTTTGCCTATACATACAAGCGCGTCAACCAGGCGGAAATGGTCCAGGAAAGAAGCCGTGTCAACGATGCCATTGCCCGCATCGAGCAGGAAAACAGCGAAACCCTGAAAGACGTTAAGTCGTACAGCTTCCTCAACCAGCTCGCCGAGATGCGCACGCGGATCGACAACAACCGCGTCTTCGCCACCGACGTGATGACGTTTTACACCAACCTCATTTTTCGTCTCAATACGATCAACAACATAGGAGCCGGTAACGTGGTTTACCTGCAGCCCGTCGCTGAGGATCTGACCGGGCAAAAGCTCCTTTCTGAAATGGTCACCTACCTCGGTATGAACCGCGCGTCCATCTACCTCATGCTCGATACGAAGCAGGTGACACCCGAGGGAATGGCCGGCGTCCGGCAGATCAGCGAGATCTTCAACAGCTATGTGAGAGAGCTGCAGGCCAGGTCCTTTCCGTCTTTCAGGGCATACATGGACATTCAGAATGATCCGGACCTGCGCTACACTCTTTATTATATCGAAAAGATCCGGAACACCGGCTCGCTCGATACGACCCTCACTTCGGACCTGTGGTGGACGCGCTCGGCCAGTGGCGTCGATCGGATCCGCTCCCTGCAGCGAACCATGCTGGCGCGGCTTAAATCCGGCGTCGAGGAGATCGCGGACCAAGAAGTGCGCAGCCGAAACCTCACTGCCGCTCTCGTCATCGCCATGTTGGCGCTCGTGGTTTTTTTCATCTCCTACGTGATCCGCGAGGTCACCCGCACGCTGAGCGATCTCCGCACCGCCGCTGATTCCATCGCCCTGGGCCGATCGGGACTGCACCTTCGGATCCAGGCAAACGATGTCGTTGGCGCGCTGACGCGTTCCGTCCTGGCCATCGATGTCAATAATCAAAAGCTGGCAGCAGCGGCGGCACGCATTGGCAAGGGAGAATTCGACGTGTCCGTAGATCCACGGAGCAGCGAAGACACCCTTGGCAACGCCATCGCACAGATGAAGACCGACCTCCAGGCGTTCACGACGGCCAACAAGCGCACCCTGTGGATGCAGACCGGGCGCACCCGTGTCAATGAAGCGCTGCTTGGAGAAAAGACCGTGGATGTACTGGGCAACGACATCCTGAATGCCATCGTTTCTTATACCGGCTGCCACGCCGGCCTGCTGTACGAAGCGCGGGACAAGTTTCTCATGCTCCTGGCCACCCATGCCGTTACCGATCCGCAACTGGTGCCGCGGCATATATCGTTCGGCACCCGCCTCATCGGCCAGGCCGCGCAGCAAAGGCAGGCCCTGTCTTTGAAAGATATGCCGGAAGACTACTGGAAGATCGGTTCGGGAGCCGGCAACGCCTCGCCGCGCGAAGGATTGATCCTGCCGCTCGTTCAGAACGGCATTGTGGAAGGCGTCCTTGAGCTCGCAAGCCTCCAGTCGATCAGCGACGACACGAAACAGT
>JAQBNP010000050.1 GCA_028288515.1 Flaviaestuariibacter sp.
CTGGGCAGGTTCGGGATCACGATCTGGTTCTTATTGCCTCGTGTTGCCGCTGATGACGAATACGCCTGTCCATCGATGACCACCTGGCTGTTCTTGTTCCCATTTACGATCACTGTCACTTGCTGGCTGAATGCGGTGGCGGCGCACAGGGCGGCGGCCACGACTGTCATGATTCGTTTCATAATCTACCTCCTCAATTCATTTCATGATTTAATTCGGCAGCCCGCAAAAACGGGCCCGCCGGCTCCTTCAGCGAACAAAGCCCATACCACAATAGCCCGGTGGCCTTTGCACTTTCCCATTTTTTTACGGCCCGGCCCACCATAAAAAGCCCCTCATTTGAGGGGCTTCCGTTTCATAGGGCTGTATCTTCCATGGCTGTTTTTAGTAGCGGAACTCGCGGACAAAGCGGTCAAGCTCGTCCCTGCTGCTCTGGAACTGGAACACGTCATACACCTGGTAGAAGCTTCGCTGGTCGACCGTGTTTCGGTAGACCGACTTGGCAAGCTCGAGCTTGTCGCTGTCGCTGTTGAGCAGGATGAGAAGCGCGCGCACCTGGGCAGAGCTGAACATCGACCGGGTCGCAGCATCCTTGGCGATACTCAACCTGCCGGAGCTGAATACCTGCGCTTTGATGCGGCGCTCGAGGGCGTCAAATTCGGATGCCGAAATTGCCTGGCTGCCGTAAGAACCGGTGCCGTAGCCACCATTCGAGCCATAGCCCCCATTGCTTGAACCGTTGTTGCCGTAGCCGCCATTGCCATTGTTGCCGTTGCGGTCGTCCCAGCGTCCGCGGGCATTGATCGGCTGCTCGTCGACAAAGGCTTTACCAAATCGGTTGATCATGACGTCCACGTCATAGGAAGGCCGCACATAAACCGTAGAGCTATACAGCAGGTCGGCCCGGTTGCCGTTGTTGTTGCGACCGTTGCCGCGGCGGCCGGAGCGGTAGACCTGGATGGTGTGCTGGCCCGGCTGGACATTGTTCAAGACAACCGAATTATCTTCCTGGGAATACATACGGTTGTCGATCATAACCTGCACGTTACTGTTCGAGGCAAAGGTGACGGACAGCTTTCCTTCGTCATAGGCAAAGGCAGATGAAGCGAAGGATGTGGCGAGTAAAAGGGTAAAGATTGTTTTCATATAAATAGTCTCCTTATCCCTGAGATGCCCGTGCGAAAAAAAAGTTTAGCAGAGCTTGACTAAGCAAACGTTAAAGGCTGTGACGGACGGCCATGCCAAGCGTATGTAAATGAGTATGTTCGTGCATCAGTATGCTAATCGGAACAATATGAGACCTGTCACGCTCCTGCTTCATTTCATCGCGCTGCTTTTCGCGCTGCCATCCATGGCGCAGACCCGCTTCCCCTACGAAAAGGAATGGGCCGCTGTCGACAGCCTCACTGTCCAGAAGGGTCTGCCGCGCTCGGCGCTTGCCATCGTTGACAGGATCTACGCTGCCGCGAAGCGCGAAGGCAACCAGGCCGAGGTGGTGCGCGCGCTCGTATACCGGGCCGCGCTGCCCGCCCAAACGCGGGAGGATAACCTGCAGCTTTCCATCGCTTCGCTGGAAAAAGAGACGGCAACCGCACCCCAGCCGGCGGCCTCCCTCCTGCAAAGCATCACGGCGAGCCTCTACTGGCAATACCTGCAACAACACAGGTGGGAACTCTATAACCGAACCGCAACAAGAGAGGTGGCTTCCACGGACATGACCACCTGGAGCCTTGCCGATCTTCACCAAAAGATCACATCGCTTTACCTGGCATCCCTGAAGCCCGCGGCCTTGCTGAAAGCTACGCCGCTGGGCCGCTACGAGCCCATCCTGCTGAAAGGCAACAAGCGCGCGCTCCGCCCGACCCTGTACGACCTCCTCGCCTTTGAAGCCATTCAATATTTCCGCAACGGAGAGTACGAGCTCAGGCAGGCTGAACGCGTCGTTCGAATCGATGACCCCGCGGCATTTGCCCCGGCGCCGACATTTGCGAAAGCGCGCTTTCCTCGCGCCGACACCCTGGCACCCACCACGGCTACCCTGCTCCTTCTCCAGGACCTCATCGCATTTCACCTTGCCGATCCACAACCGGAAGCACTCATCGACCTGGACATTGAACGCCTGGTTTATGTACACGCGCACTGGAGCGGTGAAGACAAAGTCAAGCGCTATCGCGATGCGCTGCAGCAGCTGCTCGACCATTACGGTGACAGGCTCGCCTCGCAAGCAGCTTTCCGAATCGCCGCTGCCGACGATCAGGCGGCGTCGACCTACCGACCTTTTGGCGACACAAGCACGCGCTTCCTCCGCATCCGCGCCCGCGACCTTCTGCGGCGGATCGTTGCCGACAGCACCTTGAAGAACGAGGGCTGGACCAACAGCATCAACCTCCTGAAGCAGGTCGAGCTCCCCTCTTTTTCTTTCTCCATCGAAAAGGTCAACGTCCCCGCGGAGCCATTCCGCGCCCTTGTCACATACAAGGAAACACCAGCCATTCATTTCCGAATTCTGAAAGCAAGCGAGGAAGCGAAGCGGCAACTTTCCGGTTATGATCCGTATTGGAAGAAGCTGTCGGCGCTGGCACCGGTGCGGCAATGGAGCCAGGCTCTACCGCCAACAAACGATCTGCAGGAGCATTCAGTCGAGATCAAGATCGATGCGCTGCCCGCGGGCGCGTATATCCTGTATGCATCGCGGAACGGCGACTTCTCTGCGGAAGGAAACCAGTTCGCGGCCCAGGTGTTCACCGTGTCGCGGATCAGCTATGCCACGCGCGGCCGGAACCTGTTCGTGCTCGACCGCTCCACCGGCAAGCCCCTTTCCAACGCAGCGGTGGACGTCCTGAAGCGCGATTATTCAACCCGCAGTGCCAACCAGGTGAAATCCATCGGCTCGTACCGCACAGATGCAAACGGGCATATCGCCCTCCCGGGCAAAAAAGAAAACGACAACGCACTCCTCTTCGACATCAGGTACGATGATGACAGGCTGGCGCTGAACGATGAAACTTATATCTACCGGACGAATAGTGATGAAGATGAAGAAGAGGAGGAGGAAGCGCACATGTTCTTCTTTACGGATCGTGCGATCTACCGCCCAGGCCAAACCGTATTTTTCAAAGGGATTGTCCTGAAGAAAAAGAGCCGCACCATCGCTGCCGGTTTCAAAACCACCATCTTTCTTGAAAACGCAAACAGCGAGGCCATTGACTCACTAAAGCTCACGACAAACGACTACGGTTCGTTCAACGGCCGATTCACCCTGCCGCAGGGTGGCCTGGCTGGGTCCTACCGCTTGTACGATGAAGACGACGAAAATTCGATCGGATTCTCCGTGGAGGAATACAAGCGTCCCCGGTTCTCGATTTCCTTCGATCAACTAACGACGAGCTACAGGGTTGGCGACAGCATCCGGCTCGCCGGAATGGCCAAAGCCTATGCCGGCAACGCGGTTGACGGGGCAGCCGTTTCATACCGTGTCACCCGCAGCGCGCGCTTCCCGTATGTCTACGGTCGCTTCGGCTGGTGGCCGACACCCGCCCCGGCCGAGATCGCCCATGGGGAGGTGAAGACGGACAGGACCGGCCGCTACACCATCACATTCAAAGCAAGCCCCGACTCGTCGGTCAACAGGCTCGCCGATCCCATCTTCGAGTACAGTGTCCACGTTGACATCACCGATATCAACGGTGAGACAAGATCGGCGGATGAGGTGGTCAGGGCCGGCTATAAGTCGCTCCTCCTGTCCCTCTCCGAACCGCGCCGGGTGCCGGTTGGCGACAGCCTGCGCAGCCTGCAGGTGCTGACACAAAATAACGCAGGTACCTTTCTTCCCGCACGGCTGTCCACGACCGTTACCCAGCTGATGCGCGAGAATCGCCTCATCCGCAGGCGGTACTGGCAGCGCCCCGACCAGTTCGTTATGGATGCCGCCACCTACAAATCCATTTTCCCTCACGACGAATATGATAACGAAACCGATCCGACGCAATGGACGCGCGGCGGCCGGCTCGTGCAGGCCGATACCGCCAGCGCAACGGGGTCATTCGTTTTGCGGAGCGCCCTTGCGCCGGGCTGGTACGAGGTCAACGTGACGGCAACCGCCGCGAATGGTGAAACGGTAACGGATACCCGCCAGGTGGAAGTTTATGATACGGCCAGCGGCTTTACCGGCGCCCCCTACCTGTGGTACGCGCCAAAGCAAATCGCCGTGCAGCCCGGGCAGGATGCACAGGTCCAGATCGGTTCTGCAGCCGACAATGTGTTCCTTGTCCAGCTGACCGACAGGGTCACTACGGGCAACGAGCACAAAGAAAGCTTTACGTACGGGACCCTCAACCGGGAGAAAAAAACAGTCGCCTACCACGTCACCGAGACAGACCGCGGCGGCTTCGGCATTTCCTTCTTTTTTGTGAAGGACAACCGGTTTTACACCGTCAGTGAGGTCGTCAACGTCCCCTGGTCAAATAAGGAGCTGCAGGTTAGCTATGCGACATTCCGCGACAAGACAGACCCTGGCAGCAGGGAAACCTGGACCGTCAACGTCAAGGGCGCAAAAGCCGACCGTGCCGGCGCCGAAGTTCTCGCCAGCATGTATGACGCATCGCTCGACCAGTTCCAGCTCCACCAGTGGTTGCAGCCGCGGCCCTGGCCTGTATTCAGTACAGGTGAGGATTGGTTGGCTTACCAGAATTTTTCCCAGGTGCAGGCGCAGCGCCGGCTTGTCGATGAGACTTCTTACCTGGGCTACGACAAACGCTATGACCAGCTGATGAAGCCGTCGATCCTGTTCAGCTCCCTTCAATCGCAGGTGCGGCGCAAAGGTGCACCGGGAGCGGCTCCTGCGCCTGTGATGCTGGAGGAAGGGCTGCAGGGTAAAGTATCGGGCGTTACCGTCTCTGCCTCAGCGGTATCAATCCGCGGAAACAGTACAATATCAGGGTCAAACCGTCCGCTTTACGTCATTGACGGCGTTCTGTCCAGCACTCCTGTTGACCCGGGCGATATTGCCAGCATGGATGTTCTGAAGGGAGACCAGGCCACCGCCCTCTACGGAGCGCAGGCCGCCAATGGCGTCATCGTCATTACCACGAAAAGCGGCAGCCATAAAAGCGCTGACCCGGTCAAGGTTCGGACAAACCTCTCCGAGCTGGCCTTTTTCTATCCCGACCTCCGAACCGACAGCGCGGGCAGCGTTCAGTTCTCGTTCACGGCACCCGAGGCGCTGACGCGCTGGAAGCTGCAAACGCTTGCGCATACCAGGGACCTTTCCTTCGGGCTCGATGCAAGGGAAATGGTCACCCGAAAAGAATTGATGATCCAGCCGAATGCGCCACGGTTCCTCCGGCAAGGTGATCACCTCGAGTTCACGACCAAGATCGTCAACCTCTCCGACAGGGAAATGACCGGCCAGGTACAGCTCGAGCTCATCGACGCCGCGACCAACCAGTCGGTCGATGGCTGGTTCCAGAACATCTTTCCCAATCAATACTTTACGGTTGCGGCCGGCCAGAGCGAGCTTGTCAAGTTCCCGATGGAAGTGCCGTTCCAATTCAGCAGCGCTCTCAAATGGCGCCTGGTGGCCCGTGCGGCTTCCTTCAGCGATGGCGAGGAGTCCGTCCTGCCCGTACTGAGCAGCCAGGTCCTTGTTACGGAAACACTTCCTCTTTCCCTGCCGGGCAGCGGCACACGCAGCTTCACCTTTGAAAAGCTGCTGCAGTCTGCCGGGTCCGAAACAAGACAGAACAAATCACTCACGGTGGAGTACACGGCCAACCCAGCCTGGCTGGCGGTGCAGGCCCTGCCGTCCCTTCTTGAGGTGAAGAATGAAAACGCAGAGCAGCTTTGGAACCGCTTCTATGCACAATCGGTTGCGACCCGCATCCTCGCGTCGAGCCCGAAGATCCGTGCCGTGATCGATGCGTGGCGGTCTACCGATACGGCTGCTCTCCTTTCATCCCTGCAAAAGAATTCCGAGCTCCGTTCCGCGCTTCTCGAAGAAACGCCATGGGTGCTCGAAGCGGGCTCAGAGACGGCGCAGAAGAAAAATCTTGCCCTCCTGATCGATGCCGCGCGCCTCTCGCGCGAGTTGCCGGGCAGCATCGCAAAGCTTGCTTCCCTGCAGCTTTCGAATGGGGCGTTCCCGTGGTTCCCGGGCGGACCCGAAGACCGGTTCATAACGCAATACATTGTGTCCGGCATCGGTCACCTGAAGCGCCTCGGGGCCTTGCCGGCAGAAACACAAGAGGCCATTCGTCCCCTCCTTTCAAAGGCCCTGGCCTTTCTCGACCGCGTGGTTGTCGACGACTACAGCAGGCTGCTGACAAGCAAGGCAAACCTGAAGATCCAGGTCGCCGATGCGTCGCAGATCCAGTACCTCTATGCGCGCAGCTTCTTTACCGATGCGGTTCCCGCGGCAACCAGGCCCGCCTATGCCTACTATCGTGAGCGTGCGGCGCATGACTGGCTGCGGCAAACCCCGATGATCCAGGGAATGACGGCCCTCCTGCTGCACCGAAGCGGCGATTCACGCACGGCCGCCGACATCCTTCGCTCGTTGAAAGAAACGGCTGTGATCGACAAAGAGCAGGGGATGTACTGGAAAGCAAACGCGGCCGGCCGCAGCTGGCTCTGGCATGCTGCGCCCGTGGAATCGCAGGCCCTTCTCATTGAAGCGTTCAGCGAGATCGCTGGCGATACCCGCACCGTGAACGAGCTGAAAACCTGGCTGCTGAAAAACAAGCAGGCGCGCTCCTGGCCCACCTCGAAAGCGACTGCCGACGCCTGCTACGCGCTTCTCCTGCAAGGGAACAACTGGCTTGCGACCGACCCGCAGGTGACGGTACAGCTCGGCGCGCAAAGCTTTCGGAACACGGGGGCCGAGGCCGGAACGGGTTACTTCAAAAAAACGATTTCGGCCGAAGCGATTCAGCCCGACATGGGACGCGTGACGGTTTCGGTGGCACCGGCAAAGACAGAAAACAACCAGGTGAGCGCGCCGTCATACGGGGCCGTGTACTGGCAATATTTTGAGGACCTCGACAAGGTAACCGCCGCCACCTCGCCGCTGTCCGTCAACCGTCGTATTTTCCTGACCACGAACACCGACAAAGGTCCATTGCTCGTTCCGGTGACGGAAGGCGCAGCGCTCCACGTGGGAGACAAGCTGACGATACGGCTTGAGATCCGCACCGACCGTGACATGGACTATGTACACCTGAAAGACGTGCGGTCATCGCCCATGGAGCCCGTGTCTGTCCTGAGTGGCTATCGCTGGAAGGGCGGCCTCGGCTTCTACCAAACCACCGGCGATGTGAGCACCAATTTCTTTTTTGATCACCTGAGGCGTGGCTCCTTCGTGCTCGACTACCAGGTGTTTGTTACGCATATCGGCACGTTCACCAACGGACTCGCAACGCTGCAAAGCTTTTATGCGCCCGAGTTTGCGGCACACAGCTCCGGTCTGAAGCTGACGGTCGAGTAGAGCGCCGGCACCGCTTGGGGAGACAGCGCCCGGATTTACCTTTGGACGATGCAAGTGGATGTACTCATCGTGGGCCAGGGGATTTGCGGCACCATGCTGTCGTGGTTTTTGCAGAAGGAAGGGGTGTCGATCGCGGTGGTTGACGACAATGCCCCGGGCGCTTCGTCGAAGGTCGCGGCGGGTATCATGAACCCGGTTACGGGTCGCCGTTATGTAACCACGTGGCGCATCGAGGACGTAATGCCATTTGCCCGCCGGACCTATGAATCCATGGGCGAGGCGTTGGACGCGCGCCTGTTGCAGCAGAAGAGCGTGATCGATTTTTTCCCCTCGCCCCAGATGCGCAATGCCTTCGTCGAGCGCGTCAAGGAAGATGATACCTACCTGCATCCCTACCCCGACCATAACGGCTTCAACCCGTATTTTCACTACGAGTTCGGGTGCGGCGAGATCAGGCCCGCCTACATGATTCACTTCGCTACTTTGCTGCCCTTGTTCCGCACGCGGCTTTCCGATAAAGGACAGCTCGTTGCAGACACATTCAGCCTGGCCGACCTCGAGCTCGGTCTCGATCACATCCGCTACGGAGACATCACCGCCGGGCGACTTGTCTTTTGCGACGGAGCCGCCGGCATCAACAACCCGTGGTTCAGCCTCCTGCCTTTTGCCGCCAATAAAGGCGAAGCGCTGATCATCCACTGCGAAGATCTTCCCGGCGGCCATATCTTCAAGCGCGGCCTCACGCTGGCGCCCCTGCCGGAGCCAGGCACCTACTGGGTTGGCTCGAGCTATGAATGGGAGTTTGCGAACGATCAGCCATCAGAGGCATTTTACAATCGTACGACAGCACACCTGCAAGCCTGGCTAAAGAAGCCGTTCAGGGTGGTCGACCACATGGCTGCCATCCGGCCCGCCACCCTCGAGCGGCGTCCATTCGTTGGCTTCCACCCCCAATTTCCACGGATCGGAATTTTGAATGGCATGGGAACGAAGGGAGCGTCGCTCGCACCCTTTTTCGCGCACCAGCTGGCATCCCATATCGTTCATGGCTTCCCGGTTGCCGACGAGGTCAGCGTACACCGCTTCAGCCGGATCCTCAGCAAGTAGCGCCCGCCGGCTTCCCTCTTTCATGCTATCTTCCGGGCCTCTATGAGCGATCTCTTTCCGGGTGAACGATATGCTGCCCTCCAGCAAAAAAACGAGGCGGCGCTGGCCTTGCTTCAACGCCGACGCCGCCGGCTCGGCTGGGCACGGCTCGGGGTCTTTGTGCTCACCGCAGTGGTGACCTCCGTCGTAGTTGAACGGGCGGGATGGACGGGCCTTCTTCCGGCTGTGGTGGGACTTTCAGCGCTGCTGGCGCTTGTCTTTCAAGATGCGTCGAACAACGATGATATCGCACATACGCGCCGGCTGATCCGCATCAACGCGGAGGAGCGCGCTGTTCTCCGCCACGACTTCGCCGTTTTCGACGAGGGCCGTCTTTTCGAGCCGCAGGCACATGCCTACGCCACCGATCTCGACCTGTTCGGCAGCGCATCGCTCTATCAATACATCAACAGGTGCCGCACCGAAGAGGGCCGCCAGCGGCTGGCATCCGGTCTTCTCGAGCCGCTCGATCCCGTGCAAGTACGGGAACGGCAAGCAGCTGTGCGCGAGTGGGCGCCCGCGCTTGAGTGGCGGCAGCGCTTCAGCGCTCTTGCCGAAGTGAACCCTGTGACACTTGCCACGCGTCGACATGTCGAAGCCTGGCTTGCCGACCCTGAAGCGGCGTATGCGAGTCCCGCCTGGAGCCTTTTTATTCCTGTCTATTCCGCCGTCACGATCGGCTCTCTCGCCGCAACCCTTCTCGGCTACCTCCCTCCACCTGTCTTCTTTGCCCTGTTCACGTTTTACTATATCGTCTCGCTGCAGTTCAGCCGGAAAGCCACACGACCGGCACAATTGCTGTCCGGGATTGTCAAAGAGATCGGCACCTTGCAGAGCCTGGCCGCCTGCCTGCAGGGGCCGCGCTTCTCGTCAGACCTTCTCCGCAACCTGCAGAGCGAGGCCGTTATTGCCGGCACCAATATGAAAGGGCTGAAAGCGTTGCTGGACCGCTTCGACCTTCGTCTCAACGTATTTGCCTTCCTTGTGATCAATAGCTTTTTGCTATGGGATGTGAGGCAGGTGCGCGCGCTGAACCGGTGGCGCGTCCACAACCGTGACCGCGCGCCGCGCTGGTTCACGTGCATCGCTGAAGCCGAGGTCATCAACAGCCTGTGTACCCTTCATGTCAATAATCCCGGCTGGTCCTTCCCTGAGATCGCGCCGGGTCCGTTCCTGCTCGAAGGCTCCGGCATTGGCCATCCGCTGCTTCCGGCAGGGCAGCGCGTGACGAATGATTTTTCCCTTGCGGGGACGCCAAAGATCGGGCTCATCACCGGCTCGAATATGGCCGGCAAAAGCACGATCCTCCGCAGCCTCGGCGTCAACCTGGTGCTGGCGCAATTGGGAGCGCCGGTATGCGCCAATACCTTTCGGTTCTCACCGGTTGCGCTGATGAGCAGCATGCGTGTCGCTGATAACCTTGCGGAGAATACATCGACGTTTTATGCCGAGCTGAAGAAGCTCAAGACGATCATCGACGCGGTCAACAGGCATGAGAACGTTTTCATCTTGCTTGACGAGATCCTGCGCGGTACAAATTCGCTGGACCGCCACACGGGGTCGGCCGCGCTGATCCGGCAGCTGGTCCGCGAAGACGCTGTGGCCGTTCTTGCCACGCACGATGTGGCCCTCGCCGGCCTGCAGTCGTCTTTCCCGGATGCGATCGAGAACTACCACTTCGATGTCCAGGTGGCGGGCGAAGAGCTCTATTTCGATTACCGGCTGAAGCCCGGTGTTTGCCAGAGTCTCAACGCATCATTGCTGATGAAGAAGATCGGCATCCGGCTCGACTGATCCGCATCGTCCCCTTTCCTCCAGACACTTATCTTTGCCGCCACTGCCCGACACACTCTTTTAATATTTGACATTACCATGTTTCGTTCACATACCTGCGGAGAATTACGTATCGAACATGCCGGCACACAAGTGACCCTCGCCGGCTGGGTGCAGACCGTGCGCAAGTTTGGCGCCATCACCTTTGTTGACCTCCGCGATCGCTACGGCATCACGCAGCTGTATTTCAACGAGGACCTCAACCCGCAGCTCGATGCCGAGCCTCTCGGCCGGGAGTTCGTTCTCCAGGCGACGGGCACCGTCACGGAGCGCACGAGCAAGAACGCGAACATTCCAACCGGCATGATCGAGATCACGATCAGCTCATTCAAGATCCTGAACAAGTCGGCCGTACCGCCCTTCACCATCCAGGACGACACCGACGGCGGCGACGACCTTCGCATGAAATACCGCTACCTCGACCTGCGCCGCAACGCGGTGAAGAAGAACATCGAGCTGCGCTATGCCGTCAACCGCGCCACGCGCGACTACCTGCACAGCCAGGGATTCATGGATATCGAAACGCCGTTCCTGATCAAGTCGACGCCCGAGGGCGCCCGCGATTTCGTGGTGCCATCGCGGATGAACGCGGGACAGTTCTATGCGCTGCCGCAATCACCTCAGACCTTTAAGCAGCTGCTGATGGTCAGCGGCTACGACCGTTACTACCAGATCGTGAAATGTTTTCGTGACGAGGACCTGCGGGCCGACCGCCAGCCGGAGTTCACGCAGATCGATTGCGAGATGGCCTTCGTGGAGCAGGAGGACATCCTGGCGATGTTCGAAGGGCTCGTCAAATATGTGTTCCAGGCGGTGAAAGGCGTTGCGTATGCAGACACCGTGCAGCGCATGACCTGGGAAGACGCCATGTGGAACTACGGGAACGACAAGCCGGACATTCGCTTCGGCATGGCGATCGCCAACCTCAAGTCGGCCTTCAATCTCGGTGGCCGTATCCAGGCAACAGGCGAGCTCGTGAATGGCGCTGATTTTAAAGTTTTTGATGAAGCGGAAACCGTGCTTGCGATCGCCGTGCCGGGCGGTGCGGAGTGGAGCCGCAAGCAGACGGACGAACTGACAGAGTGGGTGAAGCGACCGCAGGTCGGCATGAAAGGACTGGCGTTCATCAAGTACAATGCCGACGGAACGCTGAAGAGCACGATCGATAAATTCTATGCAGAGGACCGGCTCCGCGGTATCGCCGCGGCGGCCCGGGCAAAGCCTGGCGACATCGTGCTGATCCTGGCGGGGGCCGAAGAGCGCACGCGGAAGGCCATCAGCGATCTCCGCCTCGAGCTCGGTGAGCGCCTGGGGATGCGGAAGAAAGATGAGTACCGCTTGCTGTGGGTGCTCGACTTCCCCCTCTTCGAATATGCGGAGGACGAGAACCGCTGGGTAGCGCGTCATCACCCGTTCACCTCGCCAAAGCCCGATCACATCGAAACGATGATCAATAATGACCCGTTCATCATGAGCGCGGCCGACTACCTGAGGCATCCGTACGCCAACATCAAGGCGAATGCATACGACCTCGTCCTGAACGGCAACGAGATCGGCGGCGGCTCAATCCGCATCTACCAGCGCGAGCTGCAGGAGAAGATGTTTGCCGCCCTCGGCATGACCGAAGAAGAAGCGCTTCATAAGTTCGGTTTCCTCCTCGGCGCTTTCGAGTATGGCGCCCCCCCGCACGGTGGCATCGCCTTCGGCTTCGACAGGCTCTGCGCGATTCTCGGCGGCAGCGAGACGATCCGGGACTTCATCGCATTTCCCAAGAACAACAGCGGCCGCGACATGATGCTGGACGCACCGTCCACCATCGATGACAAGCAGCTGGCAGAGCTGCGGATCAGGCTGGAGAAAGTGAATCCTGAATAGTCGATCGTGGGTGCGGATGGAGCGGGAATTGAACCACAAAGCCGCGAAGGGCGCAAAGGAACACGAAGGAGGATCTTGTTTGCGTTTCCCTTTGCGCGCTTTGCGGTCTTTGCGTTTTTGGCAGCTCATTTTCGAATCCAAGGGTCTTGTCCCCAAGCGCAGTAGGGTGGGGGATGGGTTGCCTGGTCTTTCAAACATTTTTGGTCGGTCTCCGGGTGTCCTTACACCGAAGGATGACCGAAGGATCACCGAAGGATCACCGAAGGATCACCGAAGCATGACCGAAGCCTGTCCGAAGCAGGTATGTGTGTGCTATGTGTCTGGTATGAGTTATCTATGAGTAAAATACGACTGAAATACGACTGAGATACGAATGGTGAGTGGTGAGTGGTCAGTGGTGAGTAGGCCGTTTACGATGGGGAGGTTGAGCAGCCGTTAAACGCAAAGAGCGCAGAGAGGCAAAGGAGGCGCAAAGAAGGTCTCCTTTGTGCAGCTCTGGGTAGTGCTCAGTTAAGTGTGTCATTTATTATCAAGGCGTTCACCGAACATTAGAGTTAGCTCGGTTCTGACCGTTGTCCATCCGAACATAGGTCCTTGCCATTTGGTGTTCGCGTTAATGGTGGCCAGATAGATTTGCTTGACAATGGCGTCTTCCGAACAGAACGCACCTTTTGTCTTGGTGACCTTGCGCACCATCCGATGATAGCTCTCAATGGGGTTGGTGGTATAGATGATCCGTCTGATTGCCTCAGAATAAGCAAAGAAGGCACTTAAGCGCTCCCAGTTGGCTCTCCAGCTTTTAAAGACAATACTGTATTTGCTACCCCACTTCTGCTCTGCCTGCTCCAGGTAATGAAGGCCCATAGCGGCATTGACCGCTTTGTAGATCTGCTTCAGGTCGCGGACACAGGGCTTGAGGTCTTTGTAGTTCATATACTTCATGGAATTGCGCATCTGGTGCACCAGGCACAGCTGCACTTCGGTTTGGGGGAATAGGTCCTCTATGGCTTCGGCAAAGCCCTTGAGGTTGTCAATGCAGGCAATGCAGATGTCCTCTACGCCCCGGTGCCGCAGGTCGGAGAGCACAGAGCGCCAAAAGGCAGCCCCTTCATTTTCACCAAAATAAATACCGATCACTTCCTTTTGCCCTTCCGTGGAAACGGCCAGTATGGAATAGATCGCACGAGTCGTGACAACGCCGTCCTGCCGCACCTTAAAGTGGATCGCATCCAGCCACACTACGGGGTAGACGCTGTCCAGCACCCGGTTCTGCCACTGCTTGATGGCCGGGATGATCCGGTCGGTGATGGCCGTCAGGGTTCCGTCGGAGATGTCAAAATCGTAGATATCCTTGAGGTGTTTTTGGATATCGGAGTAGGAAAGCCCCATGCCATAGAGGCTCAGGATCTTCTGATCCATGTCCTCGGAAATCACCCGCTGGCGCTTGGCCACCGTTTGGGGCTCAAAGGAGGCGTCGCGGTCCCGGGGCGAAAAAATATCAAAGCCGCCCAACGAGCTTTGTATATTTTTTTGTGTGTGGCCGTTGCGGCGGTTGCCGCCAGCCTTTTTACCCGCCCTCAGATGCGCGTCCAGCTCTCCCTCCAGCGAAGCTTCAATGACACGCTTTAAAAGCGGCGTAAACACACCCTCAGCACCTACCAAAGGCCTGCCCGAACGAAGCTGCTCTCCGGCTTCCTTTACAAAGGCATCAAAATCAAATGGTTTCTTTTCCATCGTATATCAATTTAATCATTATTAAATTGACACACTTAGTTGAGCATACTC
>JAQBNP010000055.1 GCA_028288515.1 Flaviaestuariibacter sp.
GCGAAGAAGCAGGCGCCATTACCATTGGCGGCAGTGTCACGGTAACACAGCTCCTCGAATCGCCCGTGATGAAAATGCATTTCCCGGAATTCGCCACACATATGAAGCTCGTCTCCTCCACGCCGATCCGCAATATGGCCACGTTGGCTGGCAACCTGGTGAACGCGTCGCCGATCGGTGACCTGACAGCTTTTTTCCTGGCCCTCAACGCGACGCTGACCCTGAAAAAAGACAGAGCGCTGCGGCAGCTTCCCCTGCGAAACTTTTACCGGTCATACAAGCAAACCGACCGCGCAGACGGCGAGCTCGTGCAATCCCTTTCGTTCCCGGTTCCGCCCAGCGGATCCGTCTTCAGCTTCGAAAAAGTTTCCAAGCGCACCAATCTCGATATCGCCAGCGTCAACTCTGCCTGCCAGGCACTCGTAGGACAAGACAACTCCATCCAATGGATCCATTTGTCAGCGGGGGGCGTAGCGCCGACGCCGAAATACCTGGGCGAGACCACGATCTACCTGACCGGTCGTCAGCTCTCCGAAGACGTGCTGGAACAGGCATTGGCGACAGCGGATCGCGAGATCGCGCCGATATCGGACGCGCGTGGCACCACAGCATACAAAAGGCTTCTCCTGCGTCAGCTGCTGTTGGCTCATTTCCTGAAACTGGCCGGCCCTACCGAACCGGTCGTCAAACTTCTTCTGCCATGATCGCGGCCATACATTCCAACGCGGGCGTAACGGTCGCCAATATCGACGCCGCAGGCCATGTTACCGGCCGCTCCCTTTACCTCGACGATCTGCCGGTTATGGAAGGCACTCTTTTCGCAAAGGTGCTCGACTCGACGGTAGCCCATGGAACGATCCGAGAGCTTGATCTGCAGGGTGCAAGAGCCGTCGACGGTGTCGTCCGTATTTATACGGCAGCTGATATCCCGGGCCAAAATGAGATCGGCGGCATCATTGCCGATGAGCCCCTTTTCGCTGACAAACTCGTGCAGTTCCAGGGCCAGCCCATTGCCCTCGTCGTCGCAGAGACAGAGGAAATCGCTGCGGAAGCACTGGCTCTCATCCGCGTCACTATCGATCCGCTCCCCGTAGTAACCGATCCCCGTGACGCCTTCGCGCAAGGCCTCCTTTTATGCAAGTCGCGTGTCTTTCAAAAAGGCGATGCGTCCTCGGCTTTCGCGCGCTGCTCCCATGTGTTTGAAGGACGTGCGGAGACCGGTGGACAAGAACATTTGTACCTCGAAACCCAGGGTGCGTACGCATACCCGACGGAAGGCCAGGGTCTCCGTATCTATTCGTCGACGCAGGGACTTCGTCATGTGCAGGAAACGGTGGCACATGTTCTCGGTGTCGGCATGCACCAGGTAGAGGTAGACGTAACCCGCCTTGGTGGCGGCTTTGGTGGAAAAGAGGACCAGGCGGCGATGTGGGCCTCGATGGCTGGACTGGCTGCCTGGACGCTGCGTCGACCCGTAAAATGCATCCCCCACCGCATGGAGGACATGCGCATGACGGGCAAGCGAAATCCATATCAGAGCGACTACCGCATCGGGCTTGATGCCAACCTGAAGATCCAGGCTTTCGAGGCTACGTATTTCCAAAACGGGGGTGCGTCGGCAGACCTTTCACCGGCGATCCTCGAGCGGACCCTCTTCCATGGCACCAACACATACGACATCCGTCATGTGCTCCTCACAGCTCATTCCTGCAAGACCAATCTCCCCCCTAATACAGCCTTTCGCGGCTTCGGAGGTCCACAGGGAATGTTCGTGATCGAAGCAGCTATCGATCACGCCGCGACGGTGCTTGGAATCGAGGCGGCTGTTGTCCAGGAAGCAAACCTCCTGCGCGACGGATCGGAATTCGCATACGGTCAGGTCGTTGCCGGCAGCCGCGCACGAGAATGCTGGGAACAGGCCTTTGACGCTTTTGATATCGAACACCTTCGCGCAGAATGCGCAGCTTTTAACCAGGCAAACAGGTTCCTCAAAAAAGCAGTCGCCGTTATGCCGGTCTGCTTCGGCATTTCCTTTACAAATACGATGATGAACCAGGCACGCGCGCTGGTCCATGTTTATTGGGATGGCAGCATCAGCGTCAGCACGGGCGCCGTGGAGATGGGCCAGGGTGTGAACACGAAGATGCTCCAGGTCGCTGCCGCAGTGTTTGGAGTGCATCCCTCCCGTGTCAAAGTAGAAACGACGAATACGACGCGGGTTGCTAACACGTCTCCGTCCGCAGCCAGCGCCACAGCAGACCTCAATGGTAAAGCCCTGGAGATCGCATGCAAAGAGATCCGGGACCGCCTCGATGCCGTTGCACGGGCCCATGCAAACAGCACCGGACCCGTCGTGATCAGCAACGAGCAGGTCACCGTTGGCGGCATGCAAACAGACCTGACCTGGTCAGCCCTTGTCAAGCAGGCGTTCTTCCAGCGCGTCAGCCTCAGCGCCAAAGGTCATTATGCGACGCCCGATATCAACTTTGACAAAACGATTGAAAAAGGTCATCCGTTCGCCTACCATGTTTATGGAACATCTGTCACCACGGCCACCGTCGATTGCATCCGCGGCACCTACATGCTCGATGCGGTGCGTATTGTTCATGACTTCGGCACAACCATCAACAAGGCGATCGATCTCGGCCAGATCGAAGGCGGCCTTGTCCAGGGGATCGGGTGGATGACGATGGAAGAGGTGGTTTATAACGACGCAGGGCGCCTTCTCTCAAACGCGCTATCGACATACAAAATTCCCGATATTTATTCCGTGCCACGCATTGTTGATGTCCGGTTTCTCGAAACGGACGGCCACGAACTTGCCATCAAAGGATCAAAGGCCGTCGGCGAGCCGCCCCTCATGTATGGCATCGGTTCCTTCTTCGCGATCCGGAATGCGATCCGTGCGTTCAACCCCGCAGCGTCGGTGCCGTACTCGGCGCCGATCACGCCAGAAAAAGTTTTGATGGCCCTCCACTCACGGAAACCATGATGAAACGTGGCATTCATAGCAGGCGTTGCTGGATCGAAGGGCGGCTTATCGAAGCGACCATCTTCTTCGAGGAAGGCCTCATTGCGTCCATTCAAACAGGCACATTCATCCCCGATCCGTCAATCGAAGACGCCGGGGACCTGGTCGTCATGCCGGGTGTGATCGATGCCCATGTGCACGTGAACGAGCCTGGCCGCACCGAGTGGGAAGGATTTGACACCGCCACGGCAGCAGCTGCAGCCGGCGGCATTACCACCATCGTCGATATGCCGCTGAACGCGAGTCCCGTGACGACGACGCCCGATGCCCTGCGTCAAAAGCTGGATGCAACGACCGGAAAGATGCACGTTAACTGTGGCTTCTATGGCGGTCTCGTACCGGGCAACCAGGCACATCTTGAAGGCCTGCTGAATGGGGGCGTGCTTGGCATCAAAGCATTTTTGACCCACTCAGGTATCGACGAGTTTCCGGATGTCGGCGAGGCCGAACTCGCCGATGCAATGCCGCTACTGGCCCATTGGGGTATTCCGCTCCTTGCCCACTGCGAGATCGCAACGCCGGGCTATGGCGATGATCTGATCAGGCATCCGACGAGCTATCCTGCCTACCTGCACAGCCGCCCGGCGGAATGGGAGAACCATGCTGTGGACCTCATGATCCGGTTGTGCCGAACTTATCGCACGAAGGTTCATATTGTTCATGTTTCATCTGCCGAAGCACTGGCATCGATCGCCGCAGCCCGCGCTGAAGGCCTTCCACTTACCGCCGAAACATGTCCTCACTATCTTCTCTTTCGTGCCGAAGACATTCCTGATGGACAGACCATTTACAAGTGCGCACCGCCGATCCGCGCCGCATCGAATAATCGTATGTTAAAGGAAGCGCTTCGTGATGGAATCCTGGACTTTGTTGCGAGCGACCACTCGCCGGCACCACCCGCGCTGAAGGAGATCGGCTCAGGCAACCTGAAGTCCGCTTGGGGTGGCATTGCGGGACTCCAGTTACTCTTGCCGGCCAGCTGGA
>JAQBNP010000210.1 GCA_028288515.1 Flaviaestuariibacter sp.
CCAACCCATATCGCTCCCATAACAAACCTCCGTTCCTTAGCTCCGCCCAGATGACCGCCTAATCAAGCTCTCCAAAAATCCGCAATCTGCAATCTGCAATTCCCCTTCGCCCCTTCCCCCGAAACAATCCTAAACAGGCTCTCCAAAAATCCGCAACCCGCAATCCAAAATCCCTCCTTCGCCCCTTCCCCTGGAACAATCTCCGCAGGCTCTCCAAAAATCTAAAATCCTAAATCCTAAATCTGACATGCCTGCGCGATCTTCGCGGCTGCCTGGTTCAAATCAAAAAATCCCCCCGTGCATTTCATCAAACTCGCCCTTCTCTCCTTCCTCTTCCTGTTCCTGGTTGTGACCGGCATCTCGCTGTTCATCCCCTCCCATATCCGTATCTCGAAAGCGACCAACCTCGCCGTCCCCGCAGACAGCGCCTGGCGCCTGATCCGCGACACCGCCCACTGGAAAGAATGGCACCCCTGGTTCATGCAATCGCCTGGGCTGGTGAGCCAGATCGGCGTCAACTGGACCGCCCAAAACGATTCCGTCAGCAGCGTCGAGATGTCACAGGCCACGAAGAAAACACTCCTCAATACCTGGCAGGTGCACCGCTACGCATCCACCGACTCGATCACGCTGCAATGGTATATGGACTTCCACCCGCGGTGGTACCCCTGGGAAAAATTCGGCAGCCTGTTTTATGAAAGCTCCTATGGCACGGTGATGGAGGCCGGTCTCGCCAACCTGCGCAACCGCCTGTCGCGGTGAACAGCCGTTGAACCACGAAGGGCGCTTTGAACCACGAAGTCACGAAGAGCGCGAAGGAGCACGAAGGGGGGAATGGTGAGTGGTGAGTGGTGAATAGTGAATCGTGAATCGTGAATGGGGTCGTTTATAAGACGATCATGTCGCGCTTTAAGACTGTCATGCTGACGCATGTCAGCACCTTTCCCTCATTAGGGCAACCTGCATCCGAGGCCCGGTTCATTTCTACCGGTCACTTTTTATGCTGATGCCTGACAGCATTCCGCCAGTCGCACCTCTACCGGATTGAGAAAGGTGCTGACATGCGTCAGCATGACAACCCTGTGGTAGGCTCTGTCATCAAAGGAGCCGCCCATTTCATGGACAGGAAAACGGCCGTAAACGCAAAGGGCGCCGAGAAGCAAAGGACCCGCAAAGAATCCTCCTTTGTGCTCCTTCGCGCGCTTCGTGGCTTCGTGGTTCAAATTGTCTGTGCCTGCTTCCTCACTCCACGAACTTCAAATTCCGCCGGATCCCCTTGTATTTCGCGCGGCTCAGCGGCGAGCCCTTGAAAATGCGACGGAACGCCTCTTCGCTCAGCTCCTCCCACTGGTTGCGCGACAGGTCGAGCAACTCCGGAAGCGGGGCAAAAGCCGGCTCGCTGTGCGGCTTGCTGAACCGGTTCCAGGGACAGACATCCTGGCAAACGTCGCAGCCGAACATCCAGTTCTGGAAGCGCCCCTTCATGGTTTCGGGAATGATCTCCTCCTTCAGCTCGATCGTAAAATAGGATATGCACTGGCTGCCGTTGACGGTCTTGTCGGGGAGGATGGCATCGGTGGGACAGGCATCGATGCAGCGCGTGCAGCTACCGCAGAAATCGCGCGCAAAGGGGTCGTCCGCTTCCAGCTCGATGTCGACGATCAGGGTGGCGATGAAAAAAAAGGAGCCGCTGCCTTTGTTGATCAGGTTTCCGTTCTTGCCGATCCAGCCGAGACCGCTCCGCTGGGCCCACGCACGCTCCAGGACGGGCGCCGAATCAACAAAGCCGCGCCCGTCGAACTGCCCGATGCGCGCCTGCAGCTCCGCCACAAGCCCATTGAGCTGTCCGCGAATGACCGTGTGATAATCCTGCCCCCATGCATATTTCGAGATCTTCAGTTCTGTTGACGTCGCCTGGCTTTCCGGGTAATAATTTTTCAGCAACGTGATCACCGAGCGCGCCCCGGGAACAAGCCGCGTCGGATCGACGCGGAGGTCGAAATGATTTTCCATATAGCCCATCGTCCCATGCATACCCTGCCCCAGCCAGCGCTCCAGCCGACGCGCATCGTCATCCAGCCGCACCGCTTTGGCAATGCCGCACTGGTCGAACCCGGCAGCGCGTGCCAGTGTCTTGACGAGATCGGTTTGTTGCTGGATGGACATAAAGCGGGGTTTGCGGGCGCATCTAACACGCTGGAGAACCGTAAAAAGGGATCGGTGAAAAAAAAGCGCCCCCAGCTGCAAACTTATAAATATAAAAAATTATATTTGTTAAAACTACCTGCTTTGAGAAAACTCGTTGCCGCCTGCCTGCTCGTTACACTTTGCAGCAATGCCGATGCCCAGAAAAAAGAAGTCTTCAAATTTGAGAAGATCACCCCCGAAGTCCTTCAGCGTAAAATCTACCCAGTTGACAGTAACGCGTCGGCCGTCGTTCTCGGCGACGTCGGCAGCACGGAGATCATCGGCAACACAAAAGGATGGTTCTCCTTCACATTCCGCCGCCATGTGCGCACCCATATCCTGAAGAAGGCAGGCTACGATGAAGCCCAAAAAGCCATCATGCTCTACGTGACCAGTGGCGCACAGGAAAAGCTCGAAGCCCTCAAGGCAACGACGTATAACCTCGAGAACGGCCAGGTCGTTGAAACCAAGATGGACAAGGACAACGTTTTCACCGAGAAAGCCGCCAAATACCAGTTCCTCAAAAAATTCACCCTCCCCAACGTCAAGGAAGGCTGCATCATCGATATCGAGTACCGCATCGTGTCGGATTACCTCAATACCCTGCAGCCCTGGAATTTCCAGGGAGCAGCCCCCCGCCTGTGGAGCGAGTACACCCTCTCAGTGCCGCAATTCTTCGAATACTCCTTCATCAGCCGTGGCTCCATCCCCTTCTACATCAGCGACCGCTCCAACCGCATGGACCAGTTCAACATTGTTCAAACACAGGGCGCGGAAGCATCCGACCGCGTGTCCTTCACTGCCAATGTCACTGACTACCGCTGGGTGGCGAAAGACGTCCCCGCCTTCAAGCCGGAAAGCTATCTTTCATCCAGCAGCAACTACTCGTCCCATATCGAGTTCCAGCTCGCAGCCCAGCGCGACCCGCTCCAGTACCATAACTACATCGGCAGCTGGCCGGAAATGACGCAGAACCTGATGAACGATGAAGACTTCGGCAAGAAGCTCGATAAGAACAATAACTGGCTCAGCGACGTCGTGAAGCCGCTCATCGCCAGCGGAACCAACCAGGACAAGGCCCGCCGCATTTACGCCTATGTCCGTGACAACTTTACGTGCACGAGCCCCGAAGGCCTCTACCTGTCGCAACCACTCCGGAACATCCTGCGCACCAAAGCGGGCTCGGTGTCGGAGATCAACCTCCTGCTGGCCTCTATGCTGAAGTACGCAGATATTCCCGCCGAGCCGATCATGCTGAGCACGCGCTCCAACGGCTTTGTCTATACACTGTTCCCCATGCTGTCGCGTTTCAACTACATCGTCACCAGCGCAACCATCGACGGCCAGCGGTATTACCTCGACGCCAGCCAGCCGCACATGGGCTTTGGCCACCTGCCCACAGAATGCTATAACGGCATGGCGCGCGTGATCAACGAGACCGCAACGCCGCTGAACTTCACAACGGACTCCCTCAAGGAACGCAAGATGACCTCCATCCTGCTGATCAACGACGACAAAGGCTCATGGGTCGGAACGATGCAGCAGGTCGCCGGCTACTACGAGTCCGAGGACATCCGCGCAACCATCAAGGACAAAGGCAAGGAGCAGTATTTCAAAGACCTCAAAAAAGGCTTCGGGCTCGATATCTCCATGACCAACCAGCGCATCGACTCCCTGACACAGTACGACCACCCGGTGGCAGTTTACTACGACTTCAAGGTTGAGGCGCCGAAAGAGGACATTATGTACGTGAGCCCGCTGTTCGGCGAGGCCACGACCGAGAATCCGTTCAAGTCAGCCGAGCGCTCCTACCCCGTGGAGATGCCCTATGCCATCGATGAAAGCTTCAACGTAACGATGTATGTTCCGGAAGGATACGTTGTCGATGAATTGCCGAAGTCGATGCGCGTCAAATTCAACGACGCTGGGGAAGGCATGTTCGAATACATGATCTCCCAATCGAATGACGTTATCTCGCTGCGCACCCAGGTGAAGTTCACACGCGCAAATTTCCAGCCTGATGAATACGAGATCCTGCGCGAATTCTTCAACATGATCGTCAGCAAGCAAAAAGAACAGATCGTTTTTAAAAAGAAAAAATAACATGCGCCGGATCACAACCCTGCTCTGCTTTGTCTGCGCAGCGCTGGCCGCGCAGGCCGGCGATATCGCCTACCCCGTATCGGCCATTCCCGCCACCCTCCTTCCCAATGCGCATGTCGTGAAGCGTGTGGACGATACCCGCTTCGAGATCATCTCCCCGCACGAAACCCTGATGAAAATAAAGACCGCCTACACAATCCTCGACGAGGAAGGACTGCGGTACGCACAGCTCGTGGTGTTTTACGACAAGCTGCGCAAAGTACAGGACATCGACGGAGCATTGTATGACGCCGCAGGCAGGCAGCTCAAAACCCTCAGGCAAAAAGACATCCGCGATTACAGCAACGTCGGCGACATCAGCCTCATGGACGACAACCGCGTGAAGGTGTACGACTTCCATTACAAGGACTTCCCCTTCACCGTCGAATTTGAATACGCCATGCGGTCGGCCACAACCTACAGCATCCCGGGCTGGATGCCGGTCTCAAGCGAGCACCTGTCCGTGCAAAGCAGCACCTACACGCTTGTCTGCCCGGAATCGTACGCAGTGCAGTTCAAAGCCTTCAAGTACCCTGCCCCACCCGCAACGACAACCGACAAAGGAAAGATCACGCGGGTCTGGACAGCCACCAACCTCCCCACCTTCACCAAGCCGTTCGCATCGCCAAATTGGACCGAGCTGACAACATCCGTACACTTCGCTCCATCCACATTCGAGATGGAAGGACATACCGGCAGCTCCAGCACCTGGCAGGACTTTGGAAAATTCTCGCGCGACCTGAACCGCGACCGCGACAAGCTTCCGGACAACATGGTGCAGAAGGTACGAGAGCTGACCGCCGGCGTGACCGACAACGGTGAAAAGGTCAGGCGCCTCTACGAGTTCATGCAGAAGAACACACGCTACATCAGCATTCAGCTGGGCATCGGCAGCCTTCAGCCATTCGAGGCAAGCGATGTGGCCGAAAAAGGCTACGGCGATTGCAAAGCCCTGAGCAACTATATGCACAGCCTGCTCAAAGCCGCCGGCATCCCGTCGCTCCTGACACTGGTCAATGGCGGCGATGGCGCCAATGACCGCTACATGATCGAGGACCTTCCCTCCCACCAGTTCAACCACATGATCCTTTGCGTTCCAATGCCGAAAGACTCCATCTGGCTCGAATGCACAAGCCAGACAGACCCGGCCGGCTATATGGGCAGCTTCACCGGCAACCGCAAGGTGCTTCTCATCACGGAAGAGGGCGGTAAGCTTGTGTCCACGCCCCACTATGGCCTGCGCGAGAACGTAACAGCCCGCATTGTACGCGGCAAGCTCGACGAAGACGGCAACCTCATCATGGCTGCGAACACTGTCTACCGTGCCATGGAGCAGGACCGCATCTACTATATGATCAACGAGCTTTCCAAAGACAAGCTGAAGGAAATGCTCAACGAGGAGCTCGGCCTCTCATCCTACGATGTCAACGACTTTACCTATACCGCCCATAAAGGCGTCATTCCCGAGGTTGAAGAAAAGCTGAACATCACAGTGAATAATTTCGCGACCATCACCGGCAAGCGCCTCTTCGTACAGCCGAATATCCTGAGCCGCGGCGGCCTGCAGCTGGTCGATGAGGAGCGCACGGTCGACATCGAGTTCAACAACGAGTACCGCTCCGTCGACACCGTGGAGATCACCCTTCTGCCCGGCTATGAAGTGGAATCCCTTCCGGCGCCAGTGGTTTTGAAAACGCCTTACGGAAGCTACAAGTCAACGGTGACGATGCAAAACGACAAGCTTGTTTACATCCGCGAGCGCGAACAATACACCGGTCGCTTCCCGGCCAGCCGCTACAAGGATGTCGTTGCTTATTACAACGCAATCTACAAGGCCGACCGAAACCGGGTGGTGCTTGTGAAGAAATAGAAAAGCGGGGCAACAAGCCCCGCTTTTTTTTAGTCCTTGCAGGAAGCCCGCAAGCCGCTGTCCAGCGACCCTTTGATGTCAGCGAAGGCATCCGCCTTCTTATCGGGGTTCAACTCTTTCAGGAAATAGACAAATGCGTAGCCACGGCAAAAATCGACTGCCACCGCGGTGCCGCCGAGGCTAAAGCCCGCCAGCGAGCCCGCCCTGTCACCCGTCACGTCGGGAGCCCACGCGCCGAGCGCATGATCGTAAGCAGCAAGGGTCTTTGGCGCGCCTTTCAGCGATGCCGCCTGCACGTGGATCTTCCGGAACTCCGCGATCGCAGACGGGCTCAGGATCGGTGAGCCCTTATAGGTGCCGCCGTTCAGCAGCATCCGCATAAAGATGATCATATCAGCAGCCGACGACGTAGCGCCATGCGAGGGATTTGGCGCGGAGCCGTCCAGCGTCACGAAGCTTGTCTGCCGCATGCCCAGCGGACGCGTCAGCTTCTGCTGCAGCAGGTTCTCGAATTTCTTTTTCGTGACAACCTCCGCGATCCGCGCCGCTACCAGGTAGCCACGGTCATTGTAGCGAAACTCGGTACCTGCGTTGGACTGGATCTCGCGGGCTGCGATCTTGTCGACCTCCGCCTCGAGTGAACCACCTGTCGACTCGAACAGCTTCGCCTTTGTATCTGCCTGGATCCCGGTGTTGTGCGAAAGGCAGTGCCGGATCGTGATATAATTCTTTCCATATTTCGCGAACACAGGCAGGTATTGCGCAACCTTGTCGTCCAGAGACAGCTTTCCTTCATCGGCAAGTTGCAGGATCAGGGCCGTTGTCAGCAGCTGGCTCGCATAGCCGATGGGTGCCTTTCCGCGAACCGCGCTGAAGGAACGCGTATCTTTCTGGTACACGACCGTATCCTTCGTGGCCACGAGCAGGATCGCCTCCGACTTCAGCACCCGGGTCTTCTCCGCAACGATCGCGTCGAGCTCGGACACGTTGAGCTGAGCTTCGGAAACCTGATAAAATAGCAGCAAACCCGCAGCCAGACTGACTTTCAGGCAGGTAAAGCGAAATGAAACTGACATCATTGCCGTTGTTTTAAGATTGGATTGATTTGTGAACTTAAGCGAGGAAGTCCGTAATAAAAACTTAAAACAGCAGAGCACGATGAACCTTTCAAATTTCACGATAAAAGCAGCGGAGGCCATCCAGGGCGCGCAACAGCTCGCCTTCAACCAGGGCAACAGCTCGATCGAAACAGAGCACCTGCTAAAGGCCCTCCTCGACCAGCAGGATTCACCTGTTGAATACCTGGTGAAAAAGAACGGCGTCAATATCGCCCAGCTCGATACCCGCCTCTACGCGCTGATCGGCAAGCTTCCCAAGGTCCAGGGCGGCGATCCCGCACAGAACATTGGCCGCGATGCCAACAATGCCATCCTCCGCGCCGGCAACCTGATCAAGCAGTTCAAAGACGAGTTCGTGACGCCTGAGCACCTGGCGCTTTCCCTCGTACAGGGCTCGGATAATACCGCCAAGCTGCTGAAGGATTTCGGGCTCACGGAAAAAGGTCTCACCGCCGCCATCAAGGAGCTGCGCAAGGGAAGCACCGTGACTTCGCAAACGCAGGAAACACAGTTCAACACACTCAACAAATACGCGAAGAACCTCAACGAGCTGGGCCGCCAGGGCAAGCTTGACCCGGTCATCGGCCGCGACGAGGAAATACGACGCACCCTTCACATCCTGTCGCGCCGCACCAAGAACAACCCGATCCTCGTCGGCGAGCCCGGTGTAGGTAAGACCGCCATCGCCGAAGGACTTGCCATGCGCATCGTCAACGGCGACGTTCCCGAGAACCTCAAGTCCAAGATCATCTACGCCCTCGACATGGGCCAGCTGATCGCCGGCGCCAAATACAAGGGCGAGTTCGAAGAGCGCCTCAAAGGCGTTGTCAAGGAAGTGAGCACATCCGATGGTGAGATCATCCTGTTCATCGACGAGATCCATACGCTTGTCGGCGCCGGCGGTGGCGAGGGCGCCATGGATGCCGCAAATATTCTCAAGCCCGCCCTCGCCCGCGGCGAGCTTCGGGCTATCGGCGCAACCACGCTGAACGAGTACCAGAAATTCTTTGAGAAGGACAAGGCGCTCGAGCGCCGCTTCCAGAAAGTAATGATCGACGAGCCGAGCGTGGAAGACGCGATCTCCATTCTCCGCGGCGTCAAGGACCGCTACGAAACACACCACCACGTACGGATCAAGGACGAAGCGATCATCGCCGCGGTGGAGCTGTCCACCCGCTATATCACCGACCGCTTCCTTCCCGATAAGGCCATTGACCTCATCGACGAGAGCGCCGCCAAGCTGCGCCTTGAGATGAACTCCATGCCCGAAGAGCTCGACGAGCTAGAGCGCCGCATCCGCCAGCTCGAGATCGAGCGGGAAGCCATCAAGCGCGAGAATGACGAAGACAAGCTTCGCGACCTCAA
>JAQBNP010000071.1 GCA_028288515.1 Flaviaestuariibacter sp.
CGCTGACGTCCTCCCCGATGTTCTGCTGGGCCTCTTCCGTTGAGCCGCCGATATGAGGTGTGAGAAGCACATTCGACAGGCCTTGGAGCGGCGTCTCGAAGCTGTCACCATTCTTTTCGGGCTCAACCGGGAACACGTCGGCCGCCGCGCCGCCGATGCGCCCCTCGCGGAGTGCCTGTGCAAGCGCATTCAGGTCGATCACTTCCCCCCGCGCGTAATTGATGACAATGGCCCCGGCCTTGCACCACTTCAGTGTGGTCTTATTCAAAAGGTTGCGTGTCTGGTCCGTTTCCGGCACATGAAGCGTCACGACGTCGGCCTTCCGCAACACATCTTTTAACGTGCGCGCATCTGTTGCGTTGCCCAGTGGCAGCTTTGTCTCGATGTCGAAGAACAGCACCTTCATGCCAAGCGCTTCGGCCAGCACGCTGACCTGAGACCCGATATTTCCATACCCGATAATACCCAGTGTTTTGCCGCGAAGCTCGTAGGAACCGCTTGCTTCTTTCTGCCAGATGCCGCTGTGCGCCGCGCGGTTCTTATCGGGAATGCGGCGGATGAGCATGATGGCAGCCCCGATCACCAGCTCGGCAACCGAGCGCGTGTTGCTATAGGGTGCGTTAAAAACGGCCACGCCTTTTTGCGTCGCAGCTGCAAGGTCGACCTGGTTGACGCCGATACAGAAACAGCCGATGGCCTGGAGCTTGCCGGCTGCTTCAAGCACGGCCGGGGTGACCTGCGTTTTAGAGCGGATGCCGAGGATATGCGCTTGCCGGATCGCTGCGATCAGGTCGGCTTCGGGCAGTGCCTTTGTGAGCTTCTGGACCTGGGCATATCCTGCCTTTTTAAAATTGGCCACCGCGATATCGCTCACATTCTCAAGGAGCAGCACATTGATCTTCTCCTTAGGGTAGCTCGTCCTGGTATCCATGTTACAAAGATGCGGATTTCTAAAAACGGCCCCGGCAATTAATCTGTGGTGTCGTTTTTGTAAGAGCAATTCCTTCTAATTTTACCACCTGTGCGATTAAACCATGTTGATTTGAAACGAGCCCTCACCCTTTTCCTGCTGACCATCCTGATAGCGAGCTGCGGCTCCAGCGCAAACAAGAACAAGCCGGCACCCCAGGCGGTCCGCGGCGATAGCATTCCGACTCCTTACCTGGCGCCTGATTCGATCCGGTATTACCACGACCTGGTGGCGAATTATTTCAGCCGGAAGCATTTTCTGAGCAATTTCAGCGGCGGTATCCTGATCGCAAAAAACGGAGTGCCGGTCTATGAGCTCTACCAGGGATTCGAGGACAGGTCGACGAAGGATTCGATGGACGCCGCGTCCCCTCTCCAGATCGCTTCTACGAGCAAACCCTTTACGGCAGCGGCTGTGCTCCAGCTCGTGCAGGCCGGGAAGATCAGCCTCGATGACCCCGTCGCTAAGTTTTTCCCAGGCTTTCTCTATCCCGAAGTAACCGTGCGCACACTGCTCAACCATCGGAGCGGGCTTCCGAATTACCTGTACTATATGGATCCGGGTCAAAGCAAAAAATTCGGGCAGGAATGGCCGCGTGACCGCAAAGCGACCAACGCCGACGTGATCAACACGCTCACCACCTGGCATGTACCGGCCTCTTACCGCTACAATGTTCATTTCAGCTATTGCAACACCAATTTTGTACTGCTCGCCTCGATCGTGGAGAAGGTCACCGGCACGCCGTTTCCACAATATATGAAGACGAACTTCTTCGACCGCTTCGGTATGACGGACACCTATATCCGCACGATGGACGATACCACCGCCAACATGTCTTACCAGCCTAACGGCTATGTGCACGCGGAAGATTTCAGCGATGGTCCGTACGGGGACAAGAACGTTTATTCAACCCCGCGCGACTTGCTCAAGTGGGACCAGGCCTGGTACAACGGGCTCGTACTGAATCAGCAGTGGGCCGACTCGGCCTTCACGCCATATAGCAATGAGCGACCGTCACAGCACAACTACGGCCTGGGCTGGCGCCTGTTTTTTACAAAAACGGGAAAGAAGGTCATCTACCACAATGGACACTGGCACGGATTCAACTCCGGCTTCGCGCGGCTGGTCGATGAAAAGGCAACCATCATCATCCTGTCCAACAAAAAAAACGGGGCCGTCTATCCCATCGCCCGCGACCTTTACAACGTGTTCGGAAACTACGATGGCAAGCAGGCGCCGGGAGAAGAATAGCCGGTGAGTGAATAGTGAATGGTGAACAAGCGTCGTGCGTTCTTTTTCTCCAGTGAGTGATTGAGCACGCATCGGATCGAAAACAACAAGAAACGTCGACTTTCAACCTTCCTTATTCCCCATCCGCCAGTCCCATGTTTGTTCCCTCCTCCGATCAGGTCCGCCGCTGGGATGCCTACACGATCAGGCATGAGCCGGTCACGTCCGTTGCCCTGATGGAGCGCGCCTCACAAGCCTGCACAGACTGGTTGCTGGCGAAGGGCTGGAGCGAACGCCCCTGCCACATCTTCTGCGGGAAAGGAAATAACGGTGGTGACGGTCTTGCCATCACGCGGCAGCTTCTGGGCGCTGGCTACCATGTCGAGGTTTCCGTACTGGAAACAGGGCGTGCAGGTTCGCCCGAGTTTGAGCACCAGCTGCAGCTGCTCCACGCCATTTCCGATGACATCGTATTCCTGTCGCGCGCCGACCAATTCCCTTATATCCCTCCCCATGCGATCGTGATCGACGCTCTCTTCGGCACCGGTCTGAACGCGCCGCTGACCGGACTGGCTGCCGACCTCGTCCGACATCTCAACGACGCCGACGCAACGGCGGTCTCGATCGACTTGCCAAGCGGCCTGTTTGCCGACCGTGCTTCCACGGGAGACGCGATCATCCACGCCACCAATACACTGACGTTCGAAACCATGAAGATGGGGCTTCTTGTTCAGGAAAACGGGCCCTTCATCGGCGACCTGTCGATCCTGCGCATCGGCCTTCACCCCGGGTTTCTAAGGGAAGAATCGGTTTCATTCGAAACCATCGACCTTGCCATGGCTCGCGCCCGCCTTCGCCCACGCTCACGTTTTTCACACAAGGGCAGCTTCGGGCATGCCTTGCTGGCGGCGGGCAGCTGGGGAAAGATGGGCGCTTGCGTACTCGCGGCGCGGGCCAGCCTGCGAAGCGGACTCGGCCTGCTTACCTGCTTCGTGCCGGCCTGCGGGTATGCGATCATGCAGACATCCGTACCGGAAGCAATGGTAGTGACGGACGACGACGTACGATCGCTGTCCTCCTTGCCCCCGGACACGGATCGGTATGATGCGATCGGGGTCGGGCCTGGCATCGGCACGGGCCCGGAGACGGGGGAAATGCTCGCGTCGCTCCTGCGTACGTTTCAAAAGCCGCTGGTGCTGGATGCCGACGCGCTGAACCTTATTTCGCAACGGCCGGAACTGCTTGAATCAGTGCCTGCAGGCTCCATCCTGACACCGCATCCGCGCGAGTTCGACCGTCTCTTCGGCGCCCACGCTTCCGACTTCGACCGCATCGAGACCGCCCGCCGGGTGGCTGCGGAACGACAACTCGTTGTACTGATCAAAGGACACCATACCGTCGTAGCAACACCGGGCCGCACCTACTTCAATACCACAGGCAACGCCGGGCTTGCCAAAGGCGGCTCCGGCGATATCCTCACCGGCCTTCTGACGGCGCTGCTCGCGCAAGGCTACCCGCCTGCGCATGCCGCCTTACTCGGTGTTTATTTGCATGGACTCGCCGGCGACCTGTGCGCAGGCGTGATGGGCATGGAAAGCATGCTGCCGGGCGATGTGCTGCTTTTCTTTGGAAGGGCCTTTCACGAGATCCGGGGAACCAATCGGGGTTGATAAAGAACAATGAAAGATCGATGTTCAATGTTCGATTCATCAATGATCAAGGGTGTGCAGCGCTTGCCGGCAACCTGCGAGACGCGACAGTTTAATTGTACCACAGTTATTTCCAGGCCCCGTTTCACTTTATTTGCCCAGCTCAGCGAGCCATGCTTTAGCGAACGCCACGGCTGGCCGGATCACTTCGGGGCCGGCCCGGAAGATCATTTTCCATTCGGCTGATTGGGCCTCGTACCGCGGGTCCACGAAGCGAAGCTTGCCACCCGATTCTTTGAGGGCGGCAGAAAAATCCACTGACGCGGCCTTCTCGATAAAGGCCTGCAGGCGCGTCTTCAGCAGGGTGCGAACATCTGCCGGGTAGTCGGCTTCCCACTTTTCCAAGCGCTGCTCAGCCTCACGCTGACGCGCCTCCTCTCCCATCAACTCAGACTGGTAGAACATCTCGATCATCGCGCTCTCCGGCTTCTTGTAGTCGGCAAGGTTTGACTTGAACGTTGCCAGCAGGGGCGCCATCGCCTTGATCACCTCGGGGGTCATTTTGGCCATATTCGCCTCCGTTTCGCGAATGGCTTTTTCCATCTCTGCGATGCGCTCTTTGCGGATGTCTTCTTTTGTTTTTGCCGGATGGGGAACATAGCCAGCAGGCTTTGCGGCTTCCCGTTCCTTTGCATACAGGGCAGCGAACTCGGGACTGCTGACAAACGCCTTCGTATAAGCGAGGAGGTCCGCTGCAACGCCCGCCCGGTCGCCGGTGGCGATCTTTTTTGCCCCGGATGCCCCATAATAATAAAAGGAGCCGCGAAGAAAGCTCTCCCGGATATGGCCGGTGCCACGCTCTTTCGAAATGCCGAGGCGCTGCCACAATTCAACGCCCGTGCGGTACAGGCGGACGGCGGCCAGCTGGGTGAACACAGCGACAAGAACGGCGGTAGCGAGTGCGAGGCGAAGGGATGCGGATGCGATCTTTCTGAACATGGATTTGTATTTGCCGCGAAGGTCATCAGGGTGGCGGGGTGCGTCAAGCGGAGCGCGGATGAAATGGCAGGAAAGCTGCGTGAACCGAGCGACGCACTGATGCAACCAGCGGAGAACCGCGCCATATGGTACCAAAATATAGACTCACCAGTGCCCCCGGCCATCGGATCCCGATGGGCTGCACGCCGGGCGCAAACGGGTGGCGCTTCGGTTCCCGGCGCATCTGAACATGACCATTCCCAGGCGGTCTTCGCCGGCTCATTTATGCCTCATTCCCCTATCTTTGCCGTCCTGTTTTCAGGACGTTCTCGTTTCTTTAACCTAACTGCAAACGCCGCAGGCATTCATTCATATACAAAAACAAACAACGACACATGAATTCGTACGTGTACCTAGTCCCGGTCATGGGTTTAATCGGCTTACTCTATACCTTTTGGAAGTTCGCCTGGGTCAGCAAGCAGGACGCCGGCACCGATCGCATGAAAGAGATCAGCAATTACATCGCCGAAGGCGCGATGGCGTTCCTGAAGGCCGAATGGAAGATCCTGACCTATTTCGGGATCATCGTGGCTGTTCTCCTGGGCTTTATGGGTAGCCGCTCCGAAGAATCACATTGGTCGATCGCCCTTGCCTTTGTGCTCGGCGCGTTCTTCAGCGCCCTTGCGGGCTATATCGGGATGCGCGCAGCAACCAAGGCAAACGTACGGACCGCCCACGCCGCCCGCACCTCCCTCTCCAAAGCCCTCCAGGTTTCCTTCACAGGAGGCGCCGTGATGGGAATGGGCGTAGCCGGACTGGCCGTTCTTGGGCTGGGTGGACTTTTCATCATTCTCATTAAATACTTCGCGCCGGATGCGCTGGCAACTTCCCACGAGGTCACCCGTGCCATCGAGGTGCTGACGGGCTTCTCTCTCGGTGCCGAAAGCATCGCGCTTTTTGCACGCGTCGGCGGAGGCATCTATACAAAAGCTGCCGATGTGGGCGCCGACCTTGTTGGCAAGGTGGAAGCCGGCATCCCGGAAGACGATCCCCGCAACCCTGCTACCATCGCCGATAACGTTGGTGACAACGTAGGCGACGTTGCCGGCATGGGCGCCGACCTCTTCGGTTCTTATGTGGCGACTGTCCTTGCAACGATCGTTCTCGGCCATGAAGTGACCGACGGCGGATCGTCCGCTCTCAACGACGGCTACAACGGCTTCGCTCCCATTCTTCTCCCGATGCTGATCGCCGGTGTCGGTATCCTCTTCTCGATCGTCGGAACCTGGTTCGTGCGCATCTCGGATAGCGCCGGCATCAAGACCTCCGTGGTTCAGAACGCCCTGAATATGGGCAACTGGGGCTCCATCATCCTGACTGCCATCGCCTGCTATTTCCTGTGTCAATACATTCTGCCGGAAGGCCAGATGTACCTGCGCGGGTTTGAATTTGACCGGATGGATGTGTTCGCCGCCATCATCGTCGGCCTTGTGGTCGGAACGCTGATGAGCATCATCACCGAATACTTCACCGCGATGGGAAAGCGTCCGGTTCTGAGCATCGTTCGCCAGTCGGGTACGGGTCATGCCACCAATATCATCGGTGGCCTGGCGATCGGTATGGAGTCGACGCTTCTGCCGATCATTGTCCTTGCTGCGGGCATCTATGGCTCTTATTATTTCGCCGGTCTTTATGGCGTGGCCATCGCTGCGGCCGGCATGATGGCCACAACGGCGATGCAGCTGGCGATCGACGCGTTCGGTCCCATTGCTGACAACGCAGGCGGCATTGCCGAGATGAGCGAGCTTCCGAAAGAGGTTCGTGAGAAGACCGATACGCTGGATGCGGTCGGTAACACAACTGCGGCAACCGGTAAAGGTTTCGCGATCGCTTCCGCCGCCCTGACGGCATTGGCGCTCTTTGCTGCGTATGTTGGTGTGATCAACCAGAACGGCCTCCATATGGATGGCATTAATATCTATAAGGCGCCGGTTCTCGCCGCTCTCTTCGTCGGTGGTATGATCCCGTTCATCTTCTCATCCCTTGCGATCCGCGCTGTTGGCGAGGCCGCCATGGCGATGGTTGAGGAAGTGCGCCGCCAGTTCCGCGAGATCCCGGGCATCATGGAAGGAAAAGGCAAGCCCGAATACGACAAATGCGTAGCGATCTCAACCGAAGCATCCATCAAAAAGATGATGCTTCCCGGTGCCATCGCGATCCTGGCGCCGATCCTGATCGGCTTGCTGCTGGGACCAGAAGCGCTTGGCGGTTTCCTCGCAGGTGCAACCGTGAGCGGTGTCCTGATGGGAATTTTCCAGAACAACGCCGGTGGCGCCTGGGACAATGCAAAGAAGAGCTTCGAGAAGGGCGTGGATATCAATGGAACGATCTATTACAAAGGGTCCGAGCCGCATAAAGCGTCGGTAACCGGGGACACTGTGGGCGATCCGTTCAAGGATACGTCGGGTCCATCCATGAATATCCTCATCAAGCTGATGTCGATCGTTTCTCTTGTCATTGCACCGACCCTGGCCGGCATTTACAAGGATAAAATAAATAATGAGACCAGTGCAGCGAAAGCGGCACAGAGCAAGTCTATTACCGTGACTGCACCGGCGGTCAACCAGGGAACGTCGGTTTCCTATTAATGTTTGTCTTTTCTGCTTTACTGTGAGAATAACGGATCCCGCCTTCTGGCGGGATCCTTCTTTTAGACCATGGCCCGCTTTTGCGCTCTGCCCTGGAGGGTATGGTGCGCGTCTTCCTGAATTGAATTCCTTGCTCTCTGAACTGGATTCCGTGTCTTCTGAATTGGATTCCAGGTCTTCCGAATTGGATTCCGTGTTCTCCGAATTGGATTCCGTGCTCTCTGAATTGGATTCCGTGTTCTTCGAATTGGATTCCGTGCGTTCCGAATTGGATTCCAGGTCTTCTGAATTGGATTCCAGGTCTTGTGAATTGGATTCTGTGCCTTCCGAATTGGATTCCGTGCTCTCCGAATTGGATTCCATGCCTTCTGAATTGGATCCCATGTCTTCTG
>JAQBNP010000088.1 GCA_028288515.1 Flaviaestuariibacter sp.
TAAGGTAAGGCCAAATCAAGCCCCGGGCGAGGCCAATAAAGAGCTGCACTCGGCAAGCAATTTCTCCCGGTCGATCGCGGCCGTGCCGACCACTTCGCAAACAAGGCCACCGGCGATATTGGCGATCTCAGCCATCAGGTGCGTGTCTTTCGTGGCCGCATACACGAGCGCTGCCACGGCGACGACAGTGTCCCCGGCGCCGGATACGTCCGCAATATTGCGAAGGTGCGACGGCACGATGGCCGCCTTGTCCTCCTCCTGGTAGAACACGCCTTTTTCGGACAGCGTGATGAAGGAGATCCTGTGATGAAGCTGTTGATGGAGCTGCCGGTGTACATCTTGCAGCAGGTGCCCGTCGGTATCGGTAAACAGCATGTTCAGCGCGTCTCTCACCTCTTTAAGGTTTGGCTTGAAAAGGTCGACACCCTTATACTCGAAAAAATTGCGTCGTTTCGGATCGACGGCCGTCAGAACGCCCGCTTTCTTGCACGAGCTGATCACGGAGCGGATCACGGCTTCCGTCAGCACACCCTTATTATAGTCCTCGAGGATCACGATGTCGGGCCGCTCCGTTGAAAGGAAGCTCTCGAACGATTGAAGAAGGCGGTCCTCTTCGTCGCTTGTGAGGTCGCGCGTGATCTCGGCGTCGAGCCGCATCATCTGCTGGTTGCGGCTGATGATGCGGGTTTTGTTCGTTGTGATCCTTGAATCGCTCCGAATGCTGTATTGCGCGTCAATGCCCTGTTGAGCAAAGAGGTTATTGAGACAGGCCGCCTCTTCGTCGTTACCTGTGACGGCGAGAACGAACGCGCGCGCGCCAAGGGACTGCAGGTTGAGGGCAACGTTGCCGGCGCCGCCGATGCGCTGCTCTTTTTTGTCGAGCGACACCACGGGAACGGGCGCTTCGGGGGAGATGCGCTCCACGTGGCCCCACATATAGGTATCAAGCATCACGTCGCCGATCACGCCCACTTTCAGGGTCGTGAAGCGCTCAAAGAGTTCCGTCACATTCATGGATCTATGCCGTTCGTTTTTTTTGATTGGCCAGTGCGATAAAGTAGATCGGGATGCCGATCAGGACGATGATCAGTCCGGGCCAGGTGTATTCACTTTTATACTTGATCAGGAGAAGGCAGAACGTGATGCCCATCAGGATATAGATGGCGGGCAAAACGGGGTACCCGAATGCCTTGTAGGGACGCGGCAGGTCGGGACGCTTTCTCCGGAGAATGAAGATGCCAAGGATGGTGAGAACATAAAAGATCACGACAACGAACGAGACCATGTCGAGCAGGTCGCCGTAGCGGCCGCTGAGACAGAGAATGGCGGCGACCAGGCACTGCACCCACAGGGCCCAGGCCGGAACCGCATTGCGATTGAGGGTGGCCGCCTGGCGGAAGAAAAGGCCGTCCTGCGCCATCGTATAATAGACGCGCGCGCCGGCGAGGATAAGTCCGTTATTACAGCCGAACGTGGAGATCATGATCATCACGGCGATCACGTACGTGCCGATGCTGCCGAAGATGGAATTAGACGCGGCGACGGCAACCCGGTCCTGTGCCGCGAAGGCGATATCGTTCAATGGAAGAACGGCCGTGTACATCAGGTTTGCCGATACGTAGATGATGGTCACGATCAGCGTTCCGAGAAAAAGGCTGAGACCGATATTTCGCTGGGGGTTCTTGATCTCGCCGGCGATAAAGGTCACGTTGTTCCAGGCATCGCTGCTGAAAATGGAACCCACCATGGACGCGGCGATCGCCCCGAGTGCTGCCGTGCCGAGAACGGCCATCACGCCGCCATCGGCGCTCATTTCCTTCATGCTCCACGCATCCGTCCAGTTGGCCGACCACACGGCCGGCTTGAAGAAAATAAACCCGGCGATGATGAGGCCGAACAGGGACAGAAGCTTTGTCGTGGTGAAAACATTCTGAATCCATTTGCCGCTCTTGACGCCCTTCGTATTGGTGTATGTCAGCAGCACGATAAGCGCAATGGAAACGAGCTGTGCCGGGTAGATCTTGAGCCACCCTGCGTCGATCAGAATATTCTCGGTCTTCATTTCAAGCGCGGGAACAAAGTAGCCCGCGAACTTCGAAAAAGCGACGCCCACAGCGGCGATGGTGCCGGTCTGGATAACAGCGAAAAAGCTCCAGCCATACAGGAAAGCGATCAGCGGATTATAAGCTTCCTTGAGATAGACGTACTGGCCGCCCGCCTTTGGAAACATGCCGCTCAGCTCGCCGTAGCTCAGTGCTGCCGTCAGTGTCATGAAGCCGGTGATGAGCCACACTGCGATCAGCCAGCCGGCGCTGCCGACATGCCGCGTGATGTCGGCGCTGACGATGAAGATACCCGAGCCGATCATCGATCCCGCAACGATCATCGTTGCATCAGCAAGGCCCAGCGAGCGCTTGAATGCCTTGTCTTCCGCGATCGCTTCAGGTGCCGTCAGTGTTTGGTCTGCCATATACCGTTGATTTGGGCGTCAAGATACTGCTTTCAACCAATACGGTGCAGGGTGTGGCTGCCAACAAAAAATCCTGCCGCGGCAGGATTGAACTCAATTGACAGATCTCTTATTTCTTTTTCGTGTATTCGCTATTGAGACCTTTGATCACATCAGCCGTGATGTTGTAGGCGGTGTCTTTGTAGTAGAACAGGCCGGGCTCATACGAGACGATATAGGAGTAGGTGTTGTTGCGGTTATAGGCCTTGAGGAAGTCTTCGATCTTTGTCCGAACGTCTTTCAGCTTGCGCATCTGGAAATCCTGGTATTCCTGCTCCATCTGCTGCTTGCGGCCCTGCATCGCCTGCTGGGTCTGCATCATTTCGCGTTGCGCCATTTCAGACTGGGTCTGGTTCATGCCTTGCTGTGCCTGGGCCTGGTACTGGGCTGCTTTCGCGCGGTAGTCGCGCTCCATGCGTGTCAGCTCGCTGTTCATGGCGTCTTCGCGCTTGCCGAGCTCCGCTTTTACGTCCTTCACCATGCTGAATGCATTCTCGATCGAGTCCATTTCAAAATAGGCGATGCGGAAATTCGTGCTGGCTGTTTTCGCGGGGGCGATCACGTTGACGGGGTCTGCTTTGCGGGCGCTTGAGAAATGGAGGTAGAACAGAACGGCAACAGCCAGGAGGAGGACACCGTTCAAAAGCAGCAGACCATTTTTCATGAAAGAAACAATTTTGTGCAAAATAACGGGCAAACGGCTGTGTTCCTTCCGGGCACTCTTAACTTTTTCAAACGATTAACAGCGGGTACGGCCTTTGCAGCAACCCTGCTATTGTTCACACATTAAACCAAAAACAATGGGCATTATCTATTGGATCTTATTAGGCCTTGTCGCCGGCGCTCTTGCAAAAGCGATCCGCCCGGGACGCGACCCGCAGGGCTGCATCGTTACCATGATCATCGGTGTCATCGGCGCCGTCCTCGGCGGATGGATCGCCAAGATGCTGGGCTGGAACGGCGTGAACGGCTTCAACTTGTATAGCATTCTCATTGCAACCGGCGGCGCGGTTCTCGCACTGGTCATTTATGCGGCAGCAACGGGCCGCCGACGCTGATCGACCATTCAATTCAAACGACAGGGCCTGCACTTTGGTGCGGGCCTTCGCGTACGCGGCCCGCCCGGAATCATCAGCACCTCGCGCATCCCTGAAATAAGGAACCCCGCAGATGCGGGGTTCCTGGTATTGCGTTCTTCAAGGAAATTATTCTTCTTCGTCGAATGTCATCGCCTCGCGCGTGGTTTGAAGCAGCTCGTATTCTTCTTTGCTGCCAACGATCATGTTCTCGAATTCGCGCAGACCGGTACCCGCCGGGATGAGGTGACCTGTGATCACGTTCTCCTTCAGACCGATCATATCGTCCGTCTTGCCCTGGATGGCCGCAGACGAGAGGACCTTGGTCGTTTCCTGGAACGAGGCAGCGGAGATCCAGCTGGTCACACCAAGCGATGCTTTGGTGATACCAAGCAGGGTCGGGGACGATGTCGCCGGCTTCGCATCGCGGAATTCCACGAGCTTCTTGTCGCCGCGGCGCAGGATCGAATTCTCTTCACGCAGTTCGCGCAGGCTAACGATCTGGCCAGGACGCATCTTCGCAGACTCGCCGGCCTCGGTCACCACCTTCTTGTCGAAGATGTAGTCGTTCTCCTCGAGGAATTCGAACTTGTCTGCCAGGTCCTCTTCGAGGAACTTGGTATCGCCGGGGTCCACGATGGACACCTTGCGCATCATCTGGCGAACGATCACCTCGATATGCTTGTCGTTAATGCGCACGCCCTGGAGACGATACACTTCCTGGATCTCGTTCACAACGTACTGCTGGACGGCGAACGGTCCCTGGATCGACAGGATATCCTGCGGTGCGATCTGGCCGTCGGAAAGCGGTGAGCCTGCTTTTACGAAGTCGCCGTCCTGCGCCAGGATCTGGCGGGTCAGCGGAACAAGGTATTTGCGGGTCACGCCATCTTTGGCTTCGATCACGATCTCGCGGTTGCCACGCTTCACGGCGCCCATTGTGACGACACCATCGATCTCGCTCACAACAGCGGGGTTGCTTGGGTTCCGTGCTTCAAAGAGCTCGGTCACACGCGGCAGACCACCGGTGATGTCGCGAAGCTTGCCAAGAACACGCGGGATTTTCACAAGCACCTGGCCTGCTTTCACCGCATCGCCGTCTTCCTGGATGATATGGCTTCCGGTCGGAAGGTTATACGTTTTGATCTCCTTGCCTTCCACGAGGATGGACGGGATCTTCGTTTTATCGCGCGTTTCAATGACCACTTTCTCGCGGTGACCTGTTTGTTCGTCGGCCTCTTCGCGGAAGGTGATGCCTTCGATCACATTCTCGAATTTCAGCGTACCGTTGATCTCGGAGATGATGACGTTATTGAACGGATCCCATGTGCAGATCGTTTCGCCTTTCTTCACCTTCTGGCCGTCCTTCACGTTGAGGGTCGCGCCATACGGAACGTTATTGGTAATGAGGAGACGGTCGTTCTTTTCATCCACGATCCGTACTTCCCCGGTCCGGCCGATCACAACCTGGACCTTCTCGCCATCGTTGTTTGTTGTTGTTACGGAGCGAACGCCGTCAAACTGCACCGTACCGTCGAACTTGGCAGGGAGCGTCGATTCAACCGAAGCGGAACCGGCCACACCACCCACGTGGAAGGTCCGGAGGGTCAGCTGCGTACCGGGCTCACCGATCGACTGGGCGGCAATGATACCGACCGCGTCCCCGCGTTGTGCCATGATCCCTGTCGCCAGGTTCTTGCCGTAGCATTTCACGCAGGTACCGCGTTTCGCTTCGCAGGTCAGGACCGAGCGGATCTCGACGGTTTCGATACCGGCTTCCTCGATGCGGGAAGCGACGTCGACCGTGATCTCTTCACCGGCGGCGATGATCAGGTCTTCGGTCACGGGCTCGTATACGTCATGCACCGATGTGCGACCTTCGATACGGTCCGACAGCGGCTCGATGATGTCCTCGTTATCTTTCAGGGCCGAGGTGGCGATGCCACGCAGCGTGCCGCAATCTTCTTCTGTGATGACCACATCCTGGGCAACGTCGACGAGACGGCGCGTCAGGTAACCGGCATCGGCTGTTTTCAGGGCGGTATCCGCAAGACCCTTACGGGCACCGTGGGTAGAGATGAAGTAGTCAAGTACGTTCAGTCCCCCCTTAAAGTTTGACAGGATCGGGTTCTCGATGATCTCCGAACCAGTCGAGCCTGATTTACGCGGCTTAGCCATCAGTCCCCGGATACCGGCGAGCTGCTTGATCTGCTGCTTGGAACCACGGGCGCCGGAGTCGAGCATCATGAATACGGAGTTGAAGCCCTGCTTGTCTGCCGCCAGCTCGCGAATGAGGGTTTCGGTGATCCGTGTATCCACGCGCGACCAGATGTCGACGGTTTGGTTATAGCGTTCGTTGTTGGTGATCAGACCCATGTTATAGTTATCCCACACCTCGTCCACTTCGACCTTCGCATTGGCCACCAGCTCTTCTTTGATCTGGGGGATGATGAGGTCATTGATGGAGAAGGACAGGCCGCCCTGGAAGGCGGTGCGGAAACCGAGGGTCTTGATATCGTCAAGGAACTTGGCGGTCTTCGGAACGTTGGTGATCTTGATGATGTCACCGATGATCTCACGAAGGTTCTTCTTCGTCAGGAGCGCGTTCACAAAGCCCACTTCCTTCGGTACGTGCTGGTTGAAGATCACGCGGCCTACTGTCGTTTCAATGAGCTTGAAAACGAGCTTGTCGCCTTCACGGACATTGGTCTTGACGCGGATATGCGCGTGCATGTCGATCTTGCCTTCGTTGTAGGCGATGATCACTTCTTCCTGGCTGTAGAAGGCCTTTCCTTCGCCCTTGACCTTTTCAGTGTCGGTTGATTTCTTGCCTTTGGAAATATAATACAGGCCGAGTACCATGTCCTGCGAAGGCAGGGTGATCGGCGTGCCGTTCTGTGGGTTGAGGATATTGTGCGAAGCCAGCATCAGGAGCTGCGCTTCCAGCACCGCGGCGTGGCTCAGCGGCACGTGTACGGCCATCTGGTCACCGTCAAAGTCGGCGTTGAACGCGGACGTGACAAGCGGGTGAAGCTGGATCGCTTTTCCTTCCACGAGCTTCGGCTGGAATGCCTGGATCGAGAGACGGTGAAGCGTTGGGGCACGGTTGAGGAGAACCGGGTGGCCCTTGAGAATGTTCTCGAGGATGTCCCAGATCACAGCCTCTTTCTTGTCCACAAGCTTGCGGGCGGATTTCACCGTTTTCACGATGCCGCGCTCGATCAGCTTGCGGATGATAAATGGCTTGAAGAGCTCGGCAGCCATATCCTTTGGCAGGCCGCACTCATGGATACGCATTTCTGGTCCGACGACGATGACCGAACGGCCGGAGTAGTCGACACGCTTACCGAGAAGGTTTTGCCGGAAGCGGCCCTGCTTGCCTTTCAGCACGTCGGACAGCGACTTGAGCGCGCGGCCACCTTCGGCCTTGACGGCGTTGGATTTCCGGCTGTTGTCAAACAGGGAGTCGACGGCTTCCTGCAGCATGCGCTTTTCGTTTCGCAGGATCACCTCGGGCGCCTTGATCTCGAGGAGACGCTTCAGGCGGTTGTTACGGATGATCACGCGGCGATAGAGGTCGTTCAGGTCGGAAGACGCGAAACGGCCGCCATCGAGCGGAACGAGCGGGCGCAGCTCTGGCGGGATAACGGGAATGTATTGCATCACCATCCACTCGGGACGGTTGGAGATACGGGTTTGAGCATCGCGGAATGATTCCACGACGGACAGGCGCTTGAGGGCGTCGGCCTTGCGCTGCTGGGATGTTTCCGTGGCAGCGGCATTGCGCAGGTCGAAGGACAGCTGGTCGAGATCGATGCGGGAAAGCAGGTCGCTGACCGCTTCGGCACCCATCTTGGCGATGAACTTGTTCGGGTCCTCGTCCGGCAGGTACTGGTTGTCCTTCGGCAGGGTATCCAGGATGTCGAGGTATTCTTCTTCCGTCAGCAGGTCGCCGTAGTTCTGGCCTTTATCGGCACGGATGCCGGACTGGATCACGACGAAGCGCTCGTAGTAGATAATGCTCTCGAGCTTCTTGGAGCTCATGCCGAGCAGGTAGCCGATCTTGTTGGGGAGGGATTTGAAGTACCAGATATGGACAACGGGAACGACGAGCTTGATATGGCCCATGCGCTCGCGGCGAACTTTTTTCTCGGTCACTTCCACGCCGCAACGGTCGCAGACGATGCCTTTATACCGGATGCGCTTGTACTTGCCGCACGCGCATTCGTAGTCTTTTACCGGGCCGAAGATGCGCTCGCAGAACAGGCCGTCACGCTCGGGCTTGTAGGTGCGGTAGTTGATCGTCTCGGGCTTCAGGATCTCACCGAAGCTTTTTTCCAGGATGCTGTCGGGAGAAGCCAGACCGATCGTGATCTTCGAGAACGTAGGTCTTGGGCGGTTGTCTCTTTTATTGAAAGCCATACTAGCTGATTTCTTTTTTTAGATTCTGTAATGCGAGAGTGAATGGTGAATAGTCAATAGTGAATGCTGTCATTGACGATTCACTATTGACTATTGACGTTATCAGTCATGGAACTTCAGGTCGAGTCCCAGGCCTCTCAGCTCATGTACCAGTACGTTGAAGGATTCGGGGATACCCGGGCGCGGAACATTCTCGCCTTTGACGATGGCTTCGTATGTCTTCGCGCGGCCGATGATATCATCCGATTTCAGCGTGAGCAACTCCTGCAGGATGTTGGCGGCGCCGTAGGCCTCAAGTGCCCACACCTCCATCTCACCAAAGCGCTGGCCACCGAACTGCGCCTTACCACCCAGCGGCTGCTGCGTGATGAGCGAGTATGGTCCGATGGAGCGGGCGTGCATCTTGTCGTCGACCATGTGGTGAAGCTTGATGACGTAGATGATGCCCACCGTAGCTTTCTGGTGGAACCGCTCGCCGGTCTCGCCGTCGAACAGGTAGGTATGTCCAAACGTCGGCAGGTTTGCCTGCTCGATGTATTGGGCGATGTCGTCGGTAGAAGCACCGTCGAAGATCGGCGTCGCGAAGCGCAGACCAAGCTTCTCCCCTGCCCAGCCGAGAACGGTCTCGTAGATCTGGCCCAGGTTCATCCGCGATGGTACGCCCAGCGGGTTCAGCACGATGTCCACCGGCGTTCCGTCCTCGAGGAACGGCATGTCTTCCTGGCGAACGATCTTGGCGACGATCCCTTTGTTTCCGTGGCGTCCCGCCATCTTATCACCAACTTTCAGCTTACGCTTCACGGCGATATAGACCTTGGCAAGCTTCAGCACACCGGCCGGCAGCTCATCACCAATGGAGATGTTGAACTTCTCGCGCTTATAGCGACCCAGCTCCTCGTTGTACTTGATGCTGTAGTTGTGAAGCAGTACGTTGATCTGCTCGTCAACCTTCGCATCGCCCGTCCAGCCGAGGGGGTTCACATTCATATAGTCGATGCCGGAGAGGTTCTTCTGGTTGAACTTGGCGCCTTTGCCGATCAGCACTTCACCGAAGTTGTTGCTGACACCCGCAGATGGGCGGTCCTTCAGGAGGGCCTGCAGCTTTTCGAGCAGCACGTCCATCAGGTCGGCAACGTTCTTCTCGTGAACCTTCTCAAGCTTCTCAACGGCTGCTTTCTCGCGCACCTTCGCATTCTTGTCTTTCTTGGCACGCTGGAACAGCTTCTTGGAAATCACAACACCTTCCACACCGTTTGGTGCTTTCAGTGAGGCGTCTTTCGCATCGCCGGCCTTGTCGCCGAAGATGGCGCGGAGAAGCTTCTCTTCCGGTGTCGGGTCGGACTCGCCTTTCGGCGTGATCTTGCCGATGAGGATATCGCCTTCCTTGATCTGAGCGCCAATGCGGATGATACCGTTCTCGTCGAGGTCCTTGGTGGCTTCTTCCGAGACGTTGGGAATATCCGGCGTCAGCTCTTCTTCGCCCAGCTTTGTATCGCGTACTTCCAGCTCATATTCGGAAATATGAACGGAGGTGAACATATCTTCTTTGACAACGCGCTCGGAGATCACGATGGCATCCTCGAAGTTGTAGCCTTTCCATGGCATGAACGCCACTTTGAGGTTCTTGCCGAGTGCCAGCTCACCACCTTGTGTGGCATAGCCTTCGGTCAGGAAGTCGCCCGATTTCACCTTCTGGCCTTTCTTCACGGCAGGCTTCAGGTTGATCGATGTCTCCTGGTTCGTCTTCATGAACTTCGTCAGGTTGTAAACGATCAGGTCGTCCTCGAACGATACGAGACGCTGCTCGTCGTTGCGGTTGTAGCGGACATGGATCTCGTTGGCGTCAACGAATTCCACGACACCGTCGCCATCTGCATGGATCTGGATGCGCGCATCGCGTGCCGCCTTGCCTTCCAGCCCTGTACCAACGATGGGCACGTCCGGACGCAGCAGCGGAACCGCCTGGCGTTGCATGTTCGATCCCATGAGCGCACGGTTGGCATCATCATGCTCGAGGAACGGAATCAGGGATGCCGACAGACCGACGATCTGGTTAGGAGCAACGTCCATGAATTGGACGTCGGCCTTATCGAGAATCGGGAAGTCGCCGGTTTCGCGACTGACGATCTTGTCTTCGGCAAAGTTTCCTTTTTCATCCAGCGGCGTGTTGGCCTGGGCGATCTTGGCTGTATCCTCTTCTTCGGCGCTGAGGAACGTAAGCTGCTTCATGTCCACCTTGCCATTGGCAACCTTGCGGTACGGCGTTTCGATGAAGCCCATCTCGTTGATCTTTGCGTGAACGCAAAGTGTGGAGATCAGACCGATGTTCGGACCTTCCGGCGTTTCGATCGTGCAAAGACGGCCGTAGTGAGAATAGTGTACGTCACGTACTTCGAAGCCCGCGCGCTCGCGGCTCAAACCACCGGGCCCGAGCGCGGAGATACGACGCTTGTGCGTGATCTCTGACAGCGGGTTCGTTTGGTCGAGGAACTGCGATAATTGCGAGGTTCCGAAGAACGAGTTGATCACGGACGAAAGGGTCCGCGCGTTGATCAGGTCAACCGGGGTGAACACCTCGTTGTCGCGAACGTTCATACGCTCGCGGATGGTGCGCGCCATACGGGCGAGGCCGACGCCGAACTGGGCGTAGAGCTGCTCGCCCACCGTGCGGACACGGCGGTTTGACAGGTGATCGATATCGTCGATCTCGGCCTTACCGTTTGTCAGGCGGACGAGATACTTGATGATGAGGATGATGTCTTCCTTTGTCAGCGTCTTCTGCTCGATGGTCATATCAAGACCAAGCTTGCGGTTGATCTTGTAGCGGCCCACCTCGCCGAGGTCGTAGCGCTTGTCGGAGAAGAACAGCTTGTCGATGATGCCGCGGGCAGTCTCGTTGTCAGGGGCATCGGCGCCGCGAAGCTGGCGGTAGATCACCTGGACGGCCTCGAGCTCGGAGTTCGACGTATCCTTGTTCAGTGTGTTGTAGATGATGGCATAGTCACCGCCGACGTCTTCTTTCTGCACGAACACCGATGCGATCTCCATGTCGGAGATTGTCTCGATGGCCTCTTCGTCGAGGATCGAATCACGCTCGAGGATCACCTCGTTACGCTCGATGGAAACCACCTCACCGGTGTCCTCGTCAACGAAGTCTTCTACCCAGCTGCGAAGCACACGGGCGGCCAGGCGGCGACCCAGGTATTTCTGCAGGGCTTTCTTGTCTCCCTTCACTTCGTCGGCCATGCCGAAGAGCTCGAGGATGTCCTTATCGGTCTCGTAGCCGATGGAACGGAGAAGAGTCGTGACAGGGAACTTTTTCTTACGGTCGATGTACGCGTACATGACGTTGTTGATGTCCGTCGCGAATTCCATCCACGCGCCCTTGAAGGGGATCACGCGGGCCGAGTAGATCTTCGTTCCGTTGGGGTGAACCGACTGGCCGAAGAAGACACCGGGAGAGCGGTGGAGCTGCGAAACGACAACACGCTCGGCACCGTTGATGACGAAGGTGCCGCGGGGCGTCATATAGGGGATATTACCAAGGAAGACATCCTGGACGATGGTCTGGAAGTCGATATGCTCCTCATCGTTACAGCTGAGGCGCAGCTTGGCTTTCAGGGGAACAGCATATGTCAGGCCGCGCTCCATGCACTCCTCGATGGAGTAGCGGGGCGGGTCAATGAAATAATCGAGAAACTCAAGGACGAAGATGTTGCGCGTGTCGGTGATCGGGAAGTTTTCCTTGAACACCCGGAAGAGGCCTTCCACATTGCGCTTGTCAGGAGTGGTTTCGAGCTGGAAGAATTCTTTAAAGGACTGAATCTGCACGGCAAGAAGATCGGGCGTGTCAGCAATGTTCCCGATTTTCCCGAAATTGATCCTTTGATTCATTGTTGCTGCAGGCATAATGTAAAAAACCGGTTTAATGTTTCAGACGGGCAAATAGCTCTCAGTCCATTTCCTTCGAAAAAGAAAAGGTGTTGAAATTCAACGATTTAAACTAGAATTTGCGACGTCAAAATGTTTTTGGCCAAAACTTAAGGATGGCAAAAGTAAGCAATTTGAGGGAAAAGACAGGAATTTTAGCTTTATCAAACATTGTGCCCCAAAAAAATTTTGATTCTTTTGGGAATTCAGCTTATATGCGATGGCGCGTACCAACCCTTTCAGCGACTATTTTACCTTTACCCGCAAGGATCGCATCGGTGCCATCGGCGTCCTTGTCCTCCTGTCGGCCATCTATTTCCTTCCGCTCCTCTTTTCACGCAGCAGCCCTTCTGTTCTGGTGACCCCGGACTCGGCTTTGCTTGCCGTGCTCGACACCGTGACGAACCAGCCCGACGATCAGGTAAGCCGGCAGGACGATCACCTTCCCTACCAGCCCGATCAGCGCCAAAACAGCACCGAGCCATACACACGCGGTGCCCTCTTTCCCTTTGACCCGAACACGCTTCCGATTCAGGGCTGGCTGCGGCTGGGCCTGCCCGACCGCAGGGCGCGCACCATCCTCAACTACATCGCCAAAGGCGGCCGCTTCCGCACGCCAGACGACCTTAAAAAGATCTGGGGATTGCCACCAGGCTTTTACGAGCGCGTTCGCTCCTCGATCCGGATCCAGGGCAGCGAGCGGCCCGCGTTCGGTCCCTTTACAACTACGCCTGCTGCCAGGCCAGCGCGCACCATCCGCCACGTGTCTCTCAATGCAGCAGACACGACTGCCCTCATCGCACTCCCAGGCATCGGCTCCAAGCTGGCCGGTCGTATCACCGCCTTCCGTGACAGGCTCGGCGGCTTCTACAGCGTTGACCAGGTAGCCGAAACCTATGGCCTCTCGGACTCTACCTTCCAGGTCATCCGCCCCTTCCTCTCTGCCGACATCGCCACGATCAAAAAGATCGACATCAATGCCGCAACGAAAGAGGAGCTTCGCACCCACCCCTACCTCCGCTGGAACCTTGCCAACGCCATCGTCGAATACCGCAGCCGCCACGGCGCCTTCCGCTCCGCAGACGATCTTCTCAAGATCGCGCTCATCGATTCGGCACTGTTGCGGAAGGTCGGGCCCTACCTTGAGTTCAGGTAAGGAGCACCCGTCTTCCCGCTGAGAGGCGGAGCCGGCACCTGTCAGTTCTTCAGCAGTGCTTGCGCCTCGGCATCGGTGGTGAGTGAATAAGGAAAGGAGGTTTCCGTAGTTCCACGGGATTTCTCCGGCGTTGCGCCCATCGTGAAGGAAAGCACGCCGCCTTTTTGCAGCTCGAAATGGTTCAGCCAGTTATTGTTCCAGGGCTTGCCGTTGACCGTCAACCCGCGCACATAGCGGTTCGCCTCGCTGTTGGCAGGCGCGTTGACGACCAGCTTCTTTCCACTCTCCAAAGTGAGCGTGAGCTTTTTGAACAGCGGCGTTCCCAGCACGTATTGATCGGTTCCGGGACACACCGGGTAGAAGCCCATCGCTGAAAAGACATACCACGCCGAGGTCTGGCCGTTATCCTCATCGCCGCAGTAGCCGTCCGGTGTCGGCTTGTAAAGGCGGTTCATGGCTTCGCGGATCCAGTACTGCGCTTTCCACGGTTGGCCTGCGTAGTTATAGAGGTAGAGCATGTGCTGGATCGGCTGGTTGCCATGGGCGTACTGCCCCATGTTCATGATCTGCATTTCGCGGATCTCGTGGATAACGCCGCCGTAATAACTCTCGTCGTAGACCGGTGGCATGGTGAAGACCGAGTCCAGCATCTGCACGAAGGCTGCATCGCCACCCATGAGACGCTTCAATCCCTCGATGTCATGGAACACGCTCCAGCTGTAATGCCAGCTATTGCCTTCGGTGAAGGCGTCGCCCCACTTAAAAGGGTTGAAGGGCGACTGGAAGGAGCCGTCGAGGTTGCGGCCGCGCATCAGCTTCGACGACGGATCGAACAGGTTGCGATAGTTGAGTGACCGGCGAGCGTAGAGAGCCTGCTCTGTCCGCGGACGTCCCAGGCTTTTTGCGAGCTTGTAGATCGTGAAATCATCATAGGCATACTCGAGAGTGCGGGCAGCGTTCTCATCGATCTTCACATTATACGGGACGTAGCCCAGGCTGTCGTAATACCGCACGCCTTTCCGGCCCACGGCATCCATCGGGCCTTCGTTTGCCGCGCCGTGTTGCAGGGCGGCGTAAAGTGTATTGATATCGTAGCCACGCAGTCCTTTGATCCAGGCGTCGGAAACGACCGACGCGGAGTTATTTCCGATCATGATATCCGCGTATCCGGGGCTTGACCATTCGGGCAGCCACCCGCCCTCTTTGTAATCATTCACAAGTCCTTCCTGCATCTCGCGATTGATGGACGGGTACACGAGGTTGAGGAACGGGTATAGCGCCCGGAAGGTGTCCCAGAAACCCGTGCCGCCGAACATACGTC
>JAQBNP010000213.1 GCA_028288515.1 Flaviaestuariibacter sp.
TCGACGTCGACAATAAAACAGTGCGAACGCCTGCAACAACACCGGCGGTTGTCGTGGCCCCTCCACGCCCGCGGGCCGTTCTCGGACGCACCGTCGGCGGTAACGGCAATGGCGGTAATGGCGCCGACACATACAGCCCCGGAACGACGGGTGGTACCGGCGGAACAGGAACGGGCAGCGGCGGTTCAGGTGGTGGATCGGGAACCGGTACTGGCCCACGCCGCCTGAACGCCCAGGTCTTTACAATGTCAAACCAGGACTTTGAAGATGACTTCAAGGAAGGAGGAACCGTTGTGCTCGAAGTTGTAGTAGACGGCAACGGCTCGCTCCAGTCAGCGACCTATTCGGCAAAGGGCTCAAGCCTGTCACGGTCAAGCCGGCAAACAACGATCGCCCTTCAGAAGGTTCGCCAATACAGGTTCCCGAAGATGGAAGGCGGCTTCCGTCAGCCGATCTCGTTCGTCTTCAAAGTGCGATAAGAATCTCCCCTACTTTTGCGGCGATGACCTACGCCGAGACAGTCGACTATCTCTTCACGCGTCTGCCCATGTTCAGCCGCCAGGGCGCCGGCGCGATCCGCAAAGACCTCACCAACACGCTTGTTCTTTGCGAGGCCCTGGCGAACCCGCAGGCCAGGTTTCGCTCCGTTCACGTTGCGGGCACGAATGGCAAGGGATCCGTGAGCCACATGCTTGCCGCAATCCTGCAGGCAGCGGGTTACAAGACTGGCTTGTATACTTCACCACACCTTTATGATTTTCGAGAACGTATCCGGATCAATGGAATGATGATCCCGGAAGAAAACGTCGTCGCTTTCACCGACCAGATCCAGCCCCTCATCGATTCGATCGAGCCATCGTTTTTCGAAATCACCGTTGCCATGGCTTTTGACTATTTCGCGCGCGAGAAGGTGGACATTGCCATCATCGAAGTTGGCCTCGGCGGACGACTCGACAGCACGAACATCATCCGGTCCGAGCTCTCCGTCATTACCAATATCGGGTGGGACCACATGAACCTGCTTGGCGACAGTCTACCCGCGATCGCTGCTGAAAAAGGCGGCATCATCAAGACCGGTGTGCGCGTCGTGATCGGTGAGCATGGCCCTGACACTGACGACGTCTTCTATAAGCTTGCTGAACAGCGCGGGGCCCCCATCGTTTTTGCCGCGGACCACTTTACTGTTCGCAATCACCAGCAGTCCGGGCACTTGCTTCAGCTGGAGATTGAAGAAACTGCTACCGGCGCATTGAAAGAATACAAGCTGGATCTGACAGGCACCTACCAGTTAAAGAATGCCTGCACGGTACTCCAGGCGGTCCGCCTCCTGCAGCAAAGCGGGTGGACCATTCCGGAGTCCGCGATCGCGGCCGGGTTTTCCACAGCGCGGCAAACGGGCTTGCGCGGTCGATGGGATGTGATCGCGAATAGACCGCTGACTGTTCTTGACGTAGCACATAATCCGTCGGGGATCGTTGAGATGATGGCCCAGGTAAATGAGATCTCCTGCCGGCACTTGCACCTGGTGCTTGGCATGGTGCGCGATAAGGACCTGGACGGCATTCTCAGCTTGCTGCCACGCTCAGCGCGCTATTATTTTGCGGAAGCCCATATTCCGCGCGCCCTGGCAGCGACCGATCTCCAGGCCGCAGCTGCGAGGTTCGGCTTGGCCGGCAATCGCTATGAGGATGTGAATGAGGCGCTTTTAGCGGCTCGCAACGCTGCGCATGGCGACGACCTGATCATCGTCTGCGGCAGTATCTTTCTAGTTGCAGAAGTTCGCCGGGAGAATAGCGTCAGCACCGATCAATAAGATAACTCACCGAGTTTCGCCAGTGCGTAAAAGACATTATTGATATGCAGGCTTTGGGCCATTGCATTTGAGCGGACAAGCTCCTTGACCTCGTCTATCGACATTTCAATCACCTCAACTTCTTCCGTGTCATCGAGTTGCTGCTCGGCAACCTTCACACCTCCCGTGGCCAGGAAGAAATGGGTGAAGTTGTTTGTGGTGGATGGGTTGGCGCAGGTCTTGGCAAGGAATTCAACCGAGTCGAACTCATATCCAGTCTCCTCCCTGAGCTCGCGGCGTACGGCCTCTTCCATGGTCTCCCCTTCTTCCGACACACCGCCCGGGAGCTCTATTTCGACGCTGTCGATGCCACGCCGGTATTGCCGGACCATGAGAACGCGCCCTTCGCGGGTTAGCGCAAACGCATTGACCCAGTCGGGATACTCGCTGACATAAAATGCCGGGATGATCTTGCCACCGGGTGTTTCGCACCGCTCCTGCCGGATCGTCAGCCAGGGCTCCTTATGCAGGTATTTCGATTCAAGGACTCTCCACTTCATGTGCTCATCGGTTTGTTACCAGCGCATCCGGTTACGCAGCGTGGTGATGTGGGCAACATGATGCCTTCCATGCCACGCATACATTCCGAACAATTGCCAGAGGGTAAATTCTTTTCGCTGCTCAGGATGATAGACGGTCCTCTCCCAGGCAGCATCCGTGAAATGCTTTAGAAATTCATGCCAGCGCTGGTGAAGAGCGAACAAAAGCGTCACCGACAGGTTCACCGGAAGGTTCTCGACGTCGGCTGTCAACACCCAGGCGTTCTCATCATAGGGCTTGATCGTTGGCGTGGTCTCGGTAAAACCAAGCTTGAAGCGGATGTAGGCGTTCATGTGGCTGTCTGCGATATGGTGCACAAGCTGGTGAACGGTCCAGCCGCCATCGCGGTAGGGCGTTTGCAGCTGGTGCTCGTCGAGGTTCGCAATGGCCGCTTCCAGCAGGTTCGGAAGAAACTTGATATCGGCGAGCCATTCCTGCTTCAGCGCTTCTGAAAAAGGCATGATCTCGTATTTGCCGATCGGGTAACGTACGTCGGGTTCCATACCTGTTCTTTAGAGGATTTCGAGCAGTTCGACGTCGAAGTTGAGAACCGCGCCGCCAGGGATACCGCCGGTGCCGCGATCGCCGTAGGCAAGGTCTGAAGGGATCCAGAGGCTCCACTTACTGCCCACGGGCATAAGGGGCAGAACCTCCTGCCATCCCTTGATCAAAGCCATGATCGGCGCATCGAAGGGTTGGTTACGACGGTAGGATGAATCGAACTCTTTACCATTCAGAAGCCGTCCAGCATAGTGCGCCTTGATCTTGGAGCGAAGCTCAGGCTTCTCTCCCGTGCCTTCCTGGAGGATCTTATACTGAATGCCGCTGGGCAATTCGACGACTCCTTCATTCTTTCGGTTCTCCTGGAGGAAAGCGGCCCCGGCCTCTTTCTCCGCTGCGATCTTGTTCATCATATTGGCTTTTAATTTCTCCTGTAAGTTCATCTTATTTCTTATTGACGATGCCGAGCAGCTCCACTTCGAAAACGAGGGTTGCTCCGCCGGGAATATCCTGGCCCGCACCGTATTCGCCGTACGCCAGCTCAGAAGGAATGTAGAGCTTCCATTTGGAACCGACGGGCATCAGCTGCAACGCTTCTGTCCAGCCGCGGATCACACCCGATACCGGGATCGTCAGTGGCTGGCCACGCTGGTAAGAATTGTCGAATTCTTTTCCGTTCAGCAGCGTGCCGCGGTAGTGAGCTGAGATGGTGTCAGAAGCAGCCGGGATGGGTCCTGTGCCTTTGGTGATGATCTCATACTGAAGACCGGAAGCGGTTGTGATAATGCCTGGCTTCTTTTTATTTTCGCTCAAGAATTTCAATCCTGCCGCGCGCTCCGCTTCCCCTTTCTTTTTTTGCTTTTCTGCGCCCATCTGCGTCATGCACATATTGGCAGTGTTCGCGTCCATATAGGTCGGCTGGCCCTTCAGTGTTTGCTCGATGGCTTTGTTGAGAAGGGTGTAATTGATGTTGGAGATGTCCTGCCCTTTCAAATAGGATCCGAGCGAGATGCCGAAGGCGTAGCTCAGGCTGTCGAGGCGGCTCTTTAATGGCTTCGTTGACGCAGTCGCAACCTTTGGCGGTGCTTTGGCGGGTTTCTTAGTTTGAGCGGAAGCGGCAAGACCGAGACTGAGAATGGCTGCCGGTAAGAGGATTCGTTTCATGTATTTTTATTGATGATGATTGACTCAGGATTCACGAAGCGAGTGGCCCGTCATGGCAATGAAGACATCTTCCAGGTTCGCTTTTTTTACTTCTTTCGGACGCTCGAAGCCGGAAGCGACGAGATCGTCGATCAGTTGGTCCGGTGATGCCAGGGCGACGATCCGGCCGCTTTCCATGATGGCCACCCGATCGCACAGAAATTCGGCCTCGTCCATATAATGTGTCGTGATGATCACCGTAGTTCCGCGGTCGCGGATGCTGCGCACGAGGTCCCAGAGGTTTCGACGGGCCTGCGGATCGAGCCCCGTTGTTGGCTCGTCAAGGAAAATGATCTTCGGCTCATTGATCAGCGTTGTTGCGATGGAAAAGCGCTGCTTCTGGCCGCCGCTGAGCTCCTTGAATTTGGCTTTGGCCTTGTCACGCAGGTTTACGGACTCGAGCAGCTCGCCCGCATTCACTTTCCGGTTGTACAGCCCGCCAAACAGCTCGATGAGCTGGGTAAGGTTCAGGTTGGGGTAATAGCCGCTTGTCTGCAGTTGTACCCCGATTACCTTCTTGATTGCGTTCGGGTCCCGGTCGAGATCGATCCCATTGACCAGCACGGTTCCGCTGGTTTTGTCCCGCAACGTTTCAATAATCTCCAGTGTTGTGCTCTTGCCGGCCCCGTTGGGTCCGAGGAGACCGAAGATCTCTCCTTCGTATACGTCGAACGAAAGGCCTTTCACGGCCTCGAACGCGCCGTATTTTTTGACCAGGCCGCTTACTTCGATGATCTTCTTCATGGGTTGACGGATTCTGTGGCAGATTCCTGGCGAAGGCAGCTTTCAAGCTCCGCCATCATTCCTTTGCTGCCGATGAAAAGAGGCGTACGCTGGTGCAGCTGCGTCGGTTCCACGTCGAGGATCCGCTGTGACCCATTTGTTGCCACGCCGCCCGCCACTTCAACGATGAACGCAAAGGGATTGGCCTCATAAAGCAGGCGCAGCTTTCCTCTCGGCTTGTCGGTGGTGCCGGGATACATGAACAGGCCGCCTTTGATAAGGTTGCGGTGGACGTCTGCGACCATGCTTCCGATATAGCGCTGGGTATAAGGCCCGCCGTTCTCTTTCGTTTTGTTCTGGCAGGTATTGATATACTTTTTGACGCCGTCGTCGTAGCGAAAAAAATGGCCGTGGTTCACCGAGTAGATCGTGCCCTGCTCGGGGCACTTGATGTCCGGGTGGCTGAGACAGAATTCGCCGATCGACGGATCGAGCGTGAAGCCGTTGACACCGCGACGCGTGGCATAGACCAACATCGTTGAGGAACCGTAAACGACGTACCCGGCCGCCACCTGCTTGTTACCCGGCTGAAGAAAGTCTTCCAGCGTTACCGGGCTGCCGAGCGGTGTCAGGCGGCGGTACACCGCGAAGATGGTGCCGATGGAAACGTTGACGTCGATATTGCCGCTGCCATCCAGAGGGTCGAAGAGACAAACGTACTTGGAGTTGCGACTGACCTCATCATCAAAGCCCACGAACTCGTCGAGCTCTTCCGAGGCAATACCGGCGCAGCTGACACCACGCTGCAGAACGCCCATGAACTGGTTGTTCGCATAAATGTCAAGCTTCTTGACATCTTCACCCTGTACATTCACGCTGCCCGCATCGCCCAGGATGTCCACTAATCCGGCCTTGTTCACCTCCACATTGACGCGCTTCGCAGCCAGGCCGATGTCACGCAGAAGCGTGCTCAGCTCGCCGGTCGCGCTTGGAAGCGTGCGCAGGGATTGGATCGTGAATTCATCCAACGTTAATACGGTTCTGTTCACAGCATTCATGCATCGTTCATTTGGTTCCGGGCAAATGTACTGAAAATTGAACCCGGTGCGACGCGCGGCCCCCGGTTCCCCACGTGTGCATGGGAATGGCCGGGCAACCGGTTAAATGCTCCCGGCGACAGCTCCCCGGTGGTCTTCGCTGCGTTGCACTCTGGCACGTTCTATCCACGGCTCAGCAGGGCCGTGGCAGGTGCTCAGCACTGCCGGCCGCGACACGCTTTTCCCCTGCTTTCGCTATCTTGTCGCTTCATTTCAAACGCTCCAAATGAGACCTCTTTTCCTTCTATTCTCCCTGCTTTCCCTAACAGTTGTTGGTTCGTCGCAAAAGACAAAGGCGACCGTCGCCATCCTGACAAAGGGTACAAAAACGAGCCTTCGCGGACTCAGCGTGGTCGACAATAATGTGATCTGGGTCAGCGGCAGCAATGGCACGGTCGGCCGCAGCTTTGATGGCGGCAAGACCTGGAAGTGGTCGGTGGTGAAAGGATTCGAGAAAGCAGACTTTCGCGATATCGAGGCATTTACGCCAACGAAAGCGATCATTATGGCCATCGATTCCCCGGCGCATATTCTGAAGACGATCGACGGCGGCGAAACCTGGAAGCTCGTCTATGAGAACCACACGAAGGGAATGTTCCTCGATGCCATGGAATTCTGGAACGAACAGGCCGGCATCGTCGTTGGCGACCCCATCTCGGGGCGGCTTTTCGTAGCGCGCACGTTTGACGAAGGCAATAGCTGGACGGACGTTCCCTTCGATCACAGGCCCATTGCCGACAGCGGTGAGGCCATGTTTGCCTCGAGCGGCACCAACGTGCGTGTCCTGGACCGCGATGAAGCGGTGATCGTAACGGGCGGACTCAGCTCCCGCATCATGATCCGCGACGGACAGCTCCGGCTTCCTGTCCTGCAAGGAAAAGAAACGACCGGGGCCAACTCAATTGCGGTATTGGATACGAAAGTGCGCAGTGGCGGCCGGACGATGATCGTTGTCGGTGGCGACTTCATGACACCTAACGCGGACACCCTCAATTGTGCCTATACGTCCGACCGGGGCCTCACATGGAGAGTGCCGAAACGCGCACCACACGGCTACCGCAGCTGTGTCGAGTATCTGACGAAGAAGGCGCTTGTCACCTGCGGCATCAACGGCGTTGACTACTCAATTGACGGCGGGGTGACCTGGGAGCTGATCGCTACGGAGGGCTTCCATGCGTGTCGGAAGGCGAAAAACGGAACAGCCGTATTCTTCGCAGGAGGCTCGGGCAAGATCGGGAAGCTGGTCCTGAAGAAAAAAAGCTGACAAGCCGCAGCGGAAGCAATGAAGCGTCATGTGTCCCGCTCGCCACATCCCTATGATCCGGCGACTCACCGTGACCCGGTTCCGTCTATGTATTCCGGATCCGTCTCCGTCCCTCTTCTTACCGGGAGGTCGCCAGCTCGGCCAGCAATTCGGCAACAGTCGGCCGTTTTTTATAGTCCGACTCGAAATAGCGATAGGTCACGGCGCCGTCGCGGTTGATGATGTAGACCGCGGGCACGGGCAGGACCGGCGTGCCTTTCTGGTTATTGATCTTCTGCAGATCGATGTCGAAGCTTTGGTAACGCTTCGCCGTTTTTTCGTCGAGCGTGTAAGCGACCTGATAGGCCCGCGCAATTTTTGCGTCTGCATCGTAGAGGATCGGGAAGGTCGCGCCTGTTTTCTCGATCGTCTTGCCGATGCCTTCTGTCGTTTCCGGTGTGATGGCAACGACCTGTGCCTTCCTGTCGATCAGCAGCTGCAACGAGTCCTGAAGATTTTTCAATTCCTTATTGCAGTAGGGACACCAGTTTCCACGATAAAAAACCACCACCACCGGTCCTTTCTTGCGCAACTCTTTCAGGCTGACGTCCGCCCCATTCTGGTCCTTCCCCTTGAACTCCGGGGCCCTGGAGTTGAGGAACAGGCCTTCAGGCTTGCCCTGGGCAAACGAGGCGAGACCGGCGGCAAGCAGCAGGAGGAGGATGAATTGTTTCATGGCGATGTGTTGATCAAATTTACGGAAACGAAAACCCGCTTCCGGCTAGAAGGCGTTTCTTAACAAAGCGTTGCATCCTTATTTCCGGAAGACGAAATAGACGGCGCCGAGCAGGAAGAAAAAAGCCACCAGGTAGTTCCATTGAAATTTTTCCTTCAGCACGAGCACGGCAAACACCGAAAAAACCACGAGCGTGATCACTTCCTGCATCACCTTCAGCTGGAAGGCTGAAAAACCGCCTGCATAGCCCAGCCGATTCGCAGGCACCATGAGGCAGTATTCAAAAAAGGCGATGGACCAGCTGAGAAGGATCGCTTTCCATAATGCCATGCCCGTATCCTTAAGATGATAGTACCACGCGAAGGTCATGAAGATGTTGGACGCAATCAGAAGGAGAATAGTACGCACCGGGAGGAGAAATTTGGGATTGATGATTTTAGATTTCGTGCTGCGAGATGACCCAAAGGACAGGGATTGCAGGTTTGTAGACATCCTGGTGCGCCGCAAATCAGTGGCTTGAACCAATGCCTAAAACCTGCGTTCCGCTATCTGAAATCAATTCAGGCTCCTGAAATCCACCGTTACGAGCTTACTCACGCCAGGCTCCTGCATGGTCACGCCGTAGATGACATCGACGGTACTCATCGTTGTTTTATTATGTGTTACGATGATGAACTGCGAGTTATTGCTGAACTCGCGGATCATGTTCGTGAACTTGCCAACGTTCGCATCGTCAAGCGGGGCATCCACCTCATCGAGGATACAGAATGGCGCCGGTTTGATCAGGTAGATCGCAAAGAGCAATGCAGTTGCCGTTAAGGTTCTCTCACCGCCGCTGAGCTGGCTGATGCTGCTCGGTCGCTTGCCTTTCGGCTTTGCAATGATATCGATACCGGTCTCAGCAAGGTTATCTGGATTCTCCAAAATCAGGTCGCACTGGTCGTCGTCGGTGAACAGGCTCTTGAAAACGCGGTGGAAATTTTCACGAACCGTGTTGAATGTTTCGAGGAACTTCTGGTTGGCTGTCGTCTCCACTTCGGCAATGGTTTGGAGGAGGCTGTCCTTTGCACTCACCAGGTCGTTCTTCTGCTCCACGATAAAATCGTAGCGTTTCTTCATCTCCTCGTACGCTTCGATCGCGGTGGGGTTCACCTCGCCAAGGTTCTCCAGTCTTTTTTTCATGCGGTCGGCCTTCTCCTGCAGCTCCTCAACGGGGGTGTCGCCGGTGCGCTCCTCCTCAAGGATCTCCTCAAGCACGATCTTGAACTCCACGTGCAGGCGCTCTTTCATGCCCGCGAGCTGCAGCTTCACGTCGGTGAGTTTGTCCTTGATGGCAGACAACAGGTGCTCCAATCCTTCCTTCTCCTTCACCAAATGACGCAGCTCGCTTTCACGTGCGCTCAGCTGGTTTCTGATATTGTAATAAGCCTGGTCTTTTTCATTGAGACCGTGCTCTTCTTCCTCGCGGCGGCGCATAAGCTCGTACAGACCTTCTTCAGTTTCCTTCAGGCTCGTTTCAAGCTCCTCGATCGACCCGGTGGCTTCAGCAAGCTGCTTCGTATTTGTTGTGACCTGGGCGTGCAGGTCGGCGAGCTGGTTGCTCTTGAACTGCAGCTCCTGCTTTAGCGCGCTGATCTTGCTTTGCTGCCGCGCGACATTCAGGTTCAGGTTATTGTACTGTGCATTGACGTTGTTATACTCGACCTCGATGTCGCGGTAGGCGGTCTCAGCCTCTCCCAGCTTATTGGCATAGTCGCCGATATGCTCGTTAAGCGTTGTCAGCTCGCCGCGCACACTCTCGATCGACGCGTGTGTCTGGTCTAGCTGCGACTGCAGGTCTTCGAGGCGGTTGCGTGACTGGGCCTGGCTGTGGTGCAGGTTCTCGAGGCGGTTCTGCACACCGAACAACTGGTTGGTCAGTTGCTGGATTTCACGTTCCGTTTCGCGAATGAGGTTCTCTTTGAGGTCCTGGTTGAAGGCGATGACCTCGCCATGGCGCGCCTGGATCTGTGCCGTAAAATCGTCTACGACAGCCTGCTGCGCCGTGATCTGCTCCTTCAGCTTTTCCAGGTTCTTTGCGCGGCCGATCTTTTTTCCTTCGAAAAGGCCAACACTCCCACCAGTGAGGGTGTACTTTCCTTTGACGTATTTTCCATGGCGCTCCAGGACAACGGCGCCCTCACTGTTTTCCAGTGCGCTCTCGTCGTCGGCGATGAAAACGTTAGACAACAGGTGCTCGGCCAGCTTGCGGTAGGCCGTATCGACCTCGATGACGTCAAGGGCCGGGATCGTTCCGCCCGGCTGGTGTCGATCACCGTTAGCAGTGCCGTTGATCTTATCGAGAAGAAAGAAATTAGCCTTGCCTTTCTTATTGTCGTCGAGAAGGTGAACCGCCTGAAGCCCTTCCGCCAGGTCGTTCACCACGTAATAGTTGAGGTAGGGCTCGAGTACATTTTCGACGGCTGCGCGGAACTCCTCTTTTACATAGATGATGTCGGACAGGATCGGCGCCTTGTGGTTCCAGGCTTCGTTCTTGTGGAGAAACTTGATGCTCTCGGGGTAGCCTTCCATCGAATCGATCAGGCTTTTCAGAAGATCGTGTTCATTGCGGCGAGCATCGAGCTTACGTGTTTCCCCGGCGAGCTCTCCCCGCAGTCCTTCGAGGACCTGCTGTGTCTTGAGGATCTGTTCCTTCGTGTTGTTATGGTGCTGCTGCAGGGTTTCAAGGTCCGCCTTCCGCGTGTCGAGCTCCTGCTGCTTTGTTTCTTTTTCAGTTTCGAACTGGGCGATCTGCTCGTCTCGTCCCGCGCGCTCCTCCTCGATTTGGAACACCGCCCTCTGCAGGTTCTGGATCGACGTATCCGCGATGGCCACCTTTTTTTCGGCGTCGAATTGCGAGCGCTGCACCTGCTGGAATGCTGTGCGCAGGTCGTTCAGCGCCGTCCTTTTTTCATCGAGGACATTGCGCCGCGAGTCAACGAGGGAACGGTTTTCCTCGAGCTGCGCCGTGAGCGTCTGCAGGGCCTCTTCCTCATCGCCGATCTGCTGTTGGGTGAACTGGATGCTTTCTTCAATCCCCGTGATCTGTCCACCGGCTTTCTGAAGAAAATCCTGCAGGCCGGTTGCGCGCTCCTTCAGGTATTCGAGTCGCTGGGACGCCAGGTTCTTTTCATTCTCCCTGGTCCTCACCTGCTGCACGAGCTCGTTGAAAGATTGCTGAAGGCTATGGAGCTCCTTCTCACGGGTGATGAAATCAACGCGCTCCTGCTCGAGGCCTGCTTCGCGCGTAGCGATCTCGGCTTCCAGGGCGATGCGCTTATCGGTTTCGCCTTCGTGCTGCTCGTTCAGTGTTTTGAAGATCACGTTGAATCCTTCGAGGGCGGCCTTGGCCAGCTCGATAGAGACCTCGCGGTAATCTTTTTTGATCTCGTAATATTTCTCTGCCTTGCGTGCCTGGTTCTCAAGCGTCTTGAGCTGGTTGTTGATCTCGAAAAGAAGATCCTCGATCCGGGCGAGGTCCTGCTCTGTGGCGTCAAGCTTTTGCTTCGCTTCTTTTTTTCTAGTCTTGTAGATTGAGATGCCCGCAGCCTGCTCCAGCATGCGCCGACGGCTGTTTTCCTTGTCTTTGATCAGGTCATCGACCATGCCAAGCTCGATGATCGCATAGCTGTCGGTAGAAATGCCCGTATCCATGAAGAGGTTCTGGATGTCCTTCAGGCGGCACTGCACGTCGTTAAGGCGGTATTCGCTTTCACCGTTCTTGTAGAACTTTCGGGTAACGGTTACAATGTTGAACTCGGTTGGCAGCAGGTTGCGTGTGTTCTCGAACGTGAGGCTTACCTCGGCAAGGCCGCTCGCGCTCCGTGTTTTGGAGCCGTTGAAGACAAGGCTCTCCAGATTTTCCGACCGGAGGTGGCTGATCTTCTGCTCGCCGATGACCCAGCGGATGCTGTCAACGATATTGCTCTTCCCGCAACCGTTCGGCCCCACGATGCCCGTGATATTCTCATCGAAATTGACAATCGTCTTATCAGCAAAGGACTTGAATCCTTTAATCTCCAGGGATTTTAATCGCACGCTACAGCTAATTTTAGCCGACAAATATAGCTGAAAGGGAAGATATGGCTGAGCCGGTTCCTTTGGAGCGTTTTCAGGCTAAACTGGTAGGAATTTGTGAAAATTCCGCTTATGAATAGGCTGGAATTTAAATTTGCGCTATATTTTTAGCAATATGAAAACAGTCATCATACCCGTCGATTTTTCCTCAACTTCCCTCAGCACAGCAAAATATGCCATCAAGATGCTGGCAGGGATCGAAGCCGTCAATCTTGTCCTGTTCCATGCTTATGACAAGGCGGCCGACGAAGAAGAAGCGCACTTCCAGCTCAACAACCTCAAAACCGAGCTGAAAGAATTCGGCCAGACCGTCATCAGTCTCCACGCAGAGCTGAGCTCCGATTTCCCTGAAGCCCTGACCCGCTTCGCCCGCCATGCCGCGGCAAGCCTGATCGTGATGGGTCTGACCGGCAAAACCAAGCTGGAGCAGATCTTCATGACGAGCAATACACTCAAGATCGTCGATAAGAACCCCTGCCCTGTCATGGTTGTTCCCCCATCGGCCGACTTCAACAGCATCAGGAATGTAGCGCTCACGTCCGACTTCAAAGACGTAGACAAGTCAACACCGTTCGAGCCGATCCGCAAGGTGCTTGAGCTGTTCCAGCCGAACCTGCATATCGTCAATGTGAACAGCGATCATTACGTTTCACTGACAGAGGAATTCCTGGCGGAGCGAAACAAGATGGCTGAAATGTTTGCCGACTTCAACCCCGAATTCTTTTTTATCGGCACCTATAACTTCCACGACACGATCAACCAGTTCGTCCAGGACAAGAACATTGACATGGTGATCACGATTCCGCGCTCGCATTCGTTCATCGAAAACCTGTTCAAATCGAATAATACCAAGAAACTCGTGTTCGAAAGCACGGTGCCGGTGCTTGCTGCGCACGAATGATCTGTAGCCATCAGCAGCTGCGGTTCGCGAAAAAAACATAACTGCATTTCTAAAACTGCCTCGTGCAGTTTTTTTATGCCCCTGGTTCATCCTGTTTCGTGACCGACTCCAAGAACCGCAGTGAGACGCACACCAAACGGCCGCCATTGCCTATTTTCGCCATGCGGCCCTGCCGACAAAACGATCGCATGAAAAATATCAAATTGATTGAAGTTCCGTCCGAGATCGGCGCCGGCACACGCGGCGCGAGCCTCGGCATCGACGCCATCAAGATCGCGGCGCTGGACTTCATGAGCAATTTCTTTATTCATTTCCCGTCGGAAAAGATTGCCGTCGAGAACAAGCTCCTGTACGAACCGATCGAATCACCATACGCCAAGCGCATCAAGGGCATCGTGTCGATGTACGAGAAGGTAAGCCACTCGATCAGTGAAACGCTGAAAAGCAATTTTTTCCCGGTTGTGCTGAGTGGTGACCATAGCATCGCGGGTGCAACGATCGCGGGGATCAAGATGGCGCGGCCCGAAAGCAAGCTCGGTGTGATCTGGATCGATGCGCACGCAGACCTTCATACGCCTTATACAACGCCGTCCGGCAATATGCACGGCATGCCTCTGTCGGCCGCCATCAATGAAGACAACAGCGAATGTGCGGTCCATCGCCTGGATCCCGAAACGACCAGGCTTTGGAACGAGCTGAAGAATTTCGGCAACATCAGTCCGAAGGTCCTTCCCGAAGACATTGTCTATATCTCGCTGCGCGATTTTGAAAAGGAGGAAAAAGCCCTGATCGATAAATATGGAATGAAGGTCATCACCACCAAAGAAGTTCGCAGCAAAGGTCCCGAGAACATCGTCCGCTCGGTGACGCGGTATTTTAGTGACTGCACCGATATCTATATTTCATTTGATGTAGACTCGCTTGACTCCTCTATCTCAAAAGGAACGGGAACGCCCGTGGGCAACGGCCTTCGCGAGCGTGAGGCCGAAGACCTGATCTCCAAATTCATGCAGGACCGCAAGGTCTGCTGCTTCGAGCTGACCGAAGTAAATCCGACGCTCGATAAGGAAAACCTGATGGCGGAGATCGCTTTCAATATCCTGCAGCGCAGCGTGAACGTTTTGATGATGAGCTAAATTTTTCCTTCATGAACCGAGTTCTATCCTGCATTGTCGTCCTGTTTTTTTCGCTCCCGTCGCATGCGCAGGGTTACAACGATTCGATCGCGCGCTTCCAGCAAGCGTACGTGGCGTCTCATGAGGTGGTGAAGGGCGATGACCGGGGCAAGATCTCTTTTTATCCCGTGAGTGAGGCCTATTGTGTGAAAGCGCGCATGGAAATGAAGCCTGCCAGCGGTTGGTTCCGGATGGAGACAACGGGGCTGATGAAGCCGTTATACCGTGTTTACGCGATCGCCCACCTGGCACTGAATGGGGACTCTCTTCACCTGCCTGTCTACCAGTCCCAGGACCTGCTGGAAAACGAGCGGTACCGGACCTACCTCATGCTGCCTTTTACCGATGCAACCAGTGGACATGGTTCCTATGCGGGCGGTCGATATCTTGATTTCACAACCGGGGAAATCGTCAACGGGTGGCTGACGATCGATTTCAACAAAGCGTACAACCCTTACTGTGCCTACGTTTCGGGCCGATACAACTGCCCTGTGCCACCAGCCGCCAACGCGATTCCCGGCCCTGTGGAAGCAGGCGAGAAGTCTTACGCGGATCATTGAATGAAAGCGCCCCTGTCACCGCGGATGAAACCGACGCTGACAGGGGCGCAATAATGAGTTGATCTTTACAGGGACGCGTGAAGACGCTCCATCAAGTCTGCATAGCTCATCCGGCTCAGCGCAGCCGTTGTCAGGCCCGTTTGAACGAAATAGTCATATGGCAGAACCACATAGCGGAATTTGATGTCGTCCTGTGCCTTATTGAAGTCACGCTCCATACCGGGCCTCATGCCAACAACGACGTTGATCTGACCATTACCCGCGTCGTAGAGCCACGTGTACGGGAAGGCCATCCGCTCAAAAGGCAGGTAAAAATCGAACGGCATGCTCATCGGCTTGTTGATCGATGTATCCGCGAAGCTGTAGCCTTTCGCAAACACAAGCACTTTTCCATTGGTGCGAACGTTTTCGTTCACCTGGGGTGTGGCCCGGTTGAACGTCATGCTCATCGTGCCGTTGGTTGTCGCGCTTGACTGCCAGCTGTCATGCGGAACAGACTCCCAGTTGGAGACATACACCCCTGTAGAGCTGGCGGCTACGAGTGCGGATGGAGTATCATTGGTGGCGCCGACGTCCTCTTTTTTACAGGCTGTAAAGAGCAGGGCGAGGCATGCTGAGGTAAAAATTACACGTTTCATAACTCACTGTTTTTATAGATTAGCTGAAAGTCAAAAAACGAAATGTGTGCCAGTATGCCAGCTTCTCTAAAGAATATCCCCTACCCTGAACAGTTGACCTGAAAAACTTTGGTGTGTCTTAAATACACACACCCGACAATACCTTATTTTTGATGCTTACTGTGGCAATAACTGCTCAAAAGAAAAATCTGAATGGACAAAAAAGTTACCCGGATCGGTGTGCTGACCTCTGGAGGGGACGCACCCGGCATGAATGCCGCCATCAGGGCGGTTGTTCGAACCGGGATCTATAACGGGCTGGAGGTTTTCGGGATCATGAGAGGTTACCAGGGTCTCCTCGAAAACGACATCGTGAAGATGGAGAGCCGCTCGGTTGCCAATATCATCCAGCGCGGAGGCACCATCCTGAAGACAGCGCGGTGCAAGATCTTTCACACCGCAGAAGGCCGCCAGCAGGCATATGACGTGCTGAAGGGACAGGGCATCAACGGCCTGGTCGTGATCGGCGGCGATGGATCCTTTCGTGGCGCCGTCGAGTTTAGCCGTGAGCACGATATTCCCGTCATCGGCATCGCCGGCACCATCGACAAGGACATCCATGGCACCGACTTTACGATCGGCTTTGATACGGCAGTCAACACCGCTGTGGAGGCGATCGATAAGATCCGGGACACCGCCGACGCGCATGATCGCCTGTTCATTGTTGAGGTCATGGGCCGCGATGCCGGGTATATTGCCCTCCACAGCGGCATCGGCACCGGTGCAGAGAACATTCTTATCCCTGAACACAAGACGGATATCGACAACCTCATCTCCTCGCTCCAGGAAAAGGAGCGGCGGAAGAAGCTGGTCAATATCATCGTGGTGGCCGAAGGAGAAAAGTACGGCGGTGCCAACGAGGTTGCGCGTGCGGTCAAAGAGCGCATGCCGCATATCGAGACGCGGGTCTGCATCCTCGGGCATATTCAGCGGGGTGGCGCGCCCACCTCAATGGACCGCCTCATTGCCAGCCGCATGGGCTACCACGCCGTGGAATGCCTGCTGGAAGGCCGCCACAACGTGTTCGTGGGCATTCTGAACAACAAGATGAACTACGTGCCCCTCGATAAGGTGCACAAGAAAAAAGGGATCATCAATGACGAATGGATGAAGATCGTGAAGATATTGGCGAGTTGAGGACGAGGACGAGCCAAAAGCCAGGAGCCAAGATCCAAAATGAAATAAACTCCGGAACCATGGGAACCTATCAGCGTTTTGAGGAATTGCCCATCTGGATGGAAGCCAGGAAACTGGCCTTTGAGGTCTACCAATTGACGTTTCATCTACCGTTCGCAAATGACTTCGCCCGGGTGAATCAGATCAGGCGCGCTTGCGGCTCGGTCGCGGACAATAGTGCAGAAGGATACGAGAGAGACGGACGGTTGGAGTTTATCAACTTTCTGAGCATCGCGAAAGGTTCTGCCGGTGAAGTGCGCTTTCAGTTGCACCGGGCTGCCGACCTTGCATTTATTACGAAGACGGTCCTTGATGAAAAGGTCGCAGCTTATAAGAACCTGGCAGTTCAGATCGCTAATTTTATTAAATATCTAAATACAAATACGAATCGCGGGATCAAATTCAAGGACAGGATCACATCCACTCAATGAGTCCAATCTGGATCTTGAATTTTGAAATCCTGAAATCTACAAGACTATGAGCAAGAACGTCGGAAAATACTACCACAAGGCGATGGATAAGACCGCCGGCATCGAGCACACGTACCACCGCACGAAGATCGTTGCAACGGTGGGCCCCGCCTGCGACACGCCCGAGAAGATCCTTGAGCTGATCAAATGCGGCGTCAACGTCTTCCGCCTCAACTTCTCCCACGGCGCCCACGAAGACAAGGCCCGCATCATTGACATCATCCGGCAGATCAACAAGACCGAGCCTTACAACATCTCCATCCTCGGCGATCTCCAGGGACCAAAGCTCCGCGTCGGTGAGATCGCAGACGGCGGCATTGACATCGTAAGGGGCGACATCCTGACGTTCACCAACGAAAAGCTGGTAGGCACGAAAGAACGCATCTTCGTCTCCTACCCCAACCTCCACGCAGACGTGAAGGTCGGCAACAAGATCCTCATCGACGACGGCAAGCTCGAGGTCCAGGTCAAGAATATCCTCAAGAATAACGATGTCCAGGTCGA
>JAQBNP010000100.1 GCA_028288515.1 Flaviaestuariibacter sp.
GATGCATGGAGAAGCGTAGGTTGTTGAGTATTTTTTTATTTTCGCTCTGCTCAAACCGACGCTATGAGAAAGCTTCTCTTTACCCTCCTTCTTCTCGCCTCCGTACACGCCGTGTTCAGCCAGGACGAGTTCACCGTCAAGGTCTGGAAACAGCCCGTCTCAACAGGGAGCTATTTCCGACTCGATTATTTCAGCAACTGGAAAACCGTGTCCGGCCAGGCAACGACCTCTCTTTTTCTGTCCTTCATCCCGCGGCCCGGAAGCTTCACGTTTGCGTCCTACAGCGGCTGGTCCGGCATCAGGATCCGCGACCGCGCCACAGGAAAAGAATACAAGATCACCAACGGCAATGGCATCACGCTGCGAAGCGACGCCGTGTTCGCTTTCCACAACAAAGGGGACGAGATCGGCTTCAGCCTCGACTTCGAAACAATGCCGCCGACCGTCAGGAATATCGACGTCTACTGGGGCGACAGCAAATGGTTCGATAACGTCGTCCTCGACCCAGCCCGAACGAATGAAGACCATATTTTCGTCCTGTACTACCTGCTGCGGACCATCAGCCTCTTTACGACTGTCAACAAAACGATCTACTTCGACTTCGAAAACTCATCACAGTCCGACCTGTACATCAACCGCTACTACACCAAGCCCAGCGAGCCGTCCGACTGCACCGCATCGGGTACCCTGACGCTTGCCTTCCCCATCTCCGAACAGGGCAAGCCATACACGATTGCCGCGCACTTTGCGGGCGAGGCCGGGAACCGCTGGAGCTTCACGGCCGAGCCGGAGATTGGGGGCCAGCTGATCTCGCTGAATGAATAGTGAAGGGTGAATAGTGAATAGTGAATGGTGAATGGGGTCGTTTCGGGTGCTGGCTGTCATCCCGGGCGCAGCGAGGGAGCCCATGGCCCTCGGCGACCGTCATCCCCTTAGTGACCTGAAAGGCGCCTCGGAGGCCTGGCCACAAAGGCGGAAAGGAAAAAAGGAACTCAAAGAATTGGGCAGTTAGATGAACAGCCGTTGAACGCACAGGAGCCGCGAAGGGATTCCTGGCGTTGCCTTCGGTCTGCAATGCATCGGCCGCTTCGCCGCTCTTGGAACGCCTCTTCCGTTGGGCCGCAAAGGGATGAGGGCGTCGGTGCGATGGCTTATTTTTAGCTCATGCTGGAACTGCGATCCGTGCGGAAGTCATACCAGGGGCGCGTCGTGATTCAGAAAGAGTCGCTTCTGCTCGACAACGGGATCTACTGGGTCAGGGGCGCCAACGGATCGGGCAAGACCACCTTCCTGAAGATGGTGGCGGCCATGCTTCCCTTCGACGGCGATATCACCTGCAACGGCACCAGCCAAAAGAAAGACCCGACCGGCTACCGGCGCCTCGTGGGCTGGGCGGAAGCCGAGCCCTCCTACCCCGATTTCATCACAGGCATGGACCTGGTCAGGCTGTACCAACAGGTACGCGCCGAACAGCCAGCCGAAACCAATGAGCTCCTCGAACGGTTTGGAATGAGCAGCTTTATCGACGACCGGATCGGCACGTACTCCGCGGGAATGACGAAGCGACTCTCGCTCGTACTGGCATTTATCGGAGCCCCTTCCGTGTGCGTTCTCGATGAGCCGCTGATCACGCTCGACGAGGTTTCCGAACGCGCGCTGTGTGGGCTGATCGCGGAGCGCAGCCGGCAGGCCGGAACGACATTTCTGATGAGCTCTCACCAGGCGATCGACCCGCGGCTCGCCGTGCCGGGTACGGAGCTGATCGTAATGGACCAGACAATCCGCTTCCCGCATGAGCACGCGTAACCGGGTCCTGTTCAAGTCGATCGTGACGCCTTTCTACAAGGAGAACGCGGGCTTTTTTCTCACCGCGTTCACGGTTATGTTCTTCATCGTCAACCAGGCAGCCGACTACCACCTGGCGCTCATCAAAGGGTTGCTCAACAGCGGCGTTATTTTGATGATCGTCTTTGCAGGCTGGTTCCTGTATGCGCGGAAATGCACCGCGTTTATTTCGGACAGGATGCGTGATCCCTCCTATGCGTTTCTCCAGGTGCTGAACACGTTGCCATCGTCACGTCGACGGGCACTGCTGCTGGTCGTGGAGGCATGGCTCCTGTTGCCCGTGTTGCTGTATGCAATGCTCATTGTACTTGTCGGCCTGCCGCAGGGCCATTATGTGCCGGTGGGGCTGGTCGTTGCATTCCTGATGTTGATCTGTATCGCCTCGGCGGAGATGCACCTGAAGCTGCTGGCCAACCCGGAGTCGGCGATGTCGACAAGGCGCCCGGTGGTGCGCAACAAGATCTTCCAGGGCTACCCGTTCCTGCTTCTTGCTTACGTGGCACGCTTTCAAAAAGTGCCGTGGGGCGCGATCAAGGTATTCACGTGCGGGATCGTTTACCTTGTTGTGCGGAACCAGTCGCCCGCAGATGATGACATCGCCATGGCCTTTCTTTTTTTCACGCTGGGCATCATGGCGAATGCGCTGCTGGTGGAGCGGATCCGGTCTTTTGAAGAGACGCGTCTTTCGTTCTACCGGGGAAGCCCGGTGTCGTTGAGCAAACGGTTCTTACAGTATGCGTTCGTGTATGCGGCGATCCTGCTGCCGGAGTTCCTTACGCTGGCTTTGCTCGCACCGTCTCATCTTCATCCCGGCGATGCGCTTCGCTTCGCGCTGTGCGGCTACGGGTTTTTGTTGCTGATGAACAGCCTGGCAAGTACGCATGATTACCGCCGGAAGGAGTTCCTGAAGATCATGCTCCTCTTCTTTTTTGTGCAGTATGCGCTGCTGCTTTCGATCGGCCTGTTTGCTGCGGCGCTGCTGTTGATCGTGACCGCCCTCGCCGTCTTCCGGTATGCGTACTACGGGTTTGAGCGAAGGGTGTGATGGGTGCGATCATGGTACGCATCACTCGGAGTCGCGAGAGGGAAGGATGGTGACATGTGTAGCATGACAAGCGTGTGGTGTCGGGTGGGCATCATGACACACGTGTTGGGTAGAGTGATCATGATGACGCGCGTGTGGAGTTGTGCGGTGTTGAGTGTGCATAATGACATGCCTGTGGTGCGCGTGATCCAGATGACAGCAGGGCCGCGTCTGCAAGCTCGACACTAATACGCGTTGCAATCGGGGGCCTGTGAAATGTAGAGGAGTGAGGTCAATGATTTACCTTCACCGCGGAGAAAAAATTCATGAGAGAGGAACACACGGAGAAGAGGCTGGTCTTATTTGCGGACGACGACAGGGACGATCTGGATCTTGTTTGCCGCGCCCTGGAACCGTTTGAGTCGATCGAGCTGAAGCCGTTTCTTTATGGCGGGCAGATCCTGACGCATATTGAAAAGCTTGGCCCCTCCGATCGGCTGCCCTGCCTGGTGATCCTCGACATCAATATGCCCGTGGTTACCGGGAAGGATGTGCTGCGGCGGATGCGCGAGCGGCCGCTGCTGTCGTCGATCCCCGTTGTTCTTTTCACGACCTCCTCGCTCGATGCGGATATGGAATACGCCAGGCTCTACAATGCGCACTTCATCACCAAGCCCTTGCATACGGGACAGATGGAGATCGTGGTCAGGCAGCTGGTTGCCCTGTGCGGAGCCGAGGTAGGCCAGGACTAGTGCGCGGCGGCCGGTCCACAACTGCGGATCTAACGCGAATCCCCACCTGTTCCGGATGAGCTTGCAGAATTTTCGATACGGTTGAAACAAAAATGCCGGAGAAGCGTTTCAGTACCCGGGTGAGCCGGTTGCTCATCGTCCCTTAACCTAGTACAGAACACCGCAACAGGAGATGAAAAAGCTAGTGTTGTCGTTCCCGTCCCGGGAGAGTATGGCGGAATTTATCCTTGCCTGCAGGATCGCGCGGGTGGATGCCGACATAGTTTATTTCACGCTGACGGGGGAGTTTCCGCAGGAGTGCATCGATATTGCGCTGACCGAATATGGAGCTGTGATCTCGGATGCTCCGGATTTCATTCTGCCGGACGAGCGGGGGCGATCGTAAATAAATCGTCAATTCTTATCTTTGTTTTTCGAAAGGAGAAAGCTGGCATTTTGCTTGCGGACTAATTTTGCACCCTAAAAAACCGTTGCCCAAACCTGAGATGGAACATCAGAAGCTTGTGAACCTTAAGTTAGACACCCTGAAGGATATGTACGCCAATGCGGCCGCCAATTTAAAGACCGCGTTATTGGAAGGGGCCGATTGGGAAGAGTTGCAGGAGTACCGTCATGATGTGACGGAACTCGAGATCGCCCTGTATAAAAAGATCAGGACGGGCCAGGGGCTGCACCCCGCGGGAAACCAGAACCGCACCACGGAGACCACATAAACAATTTGATTTTCATAGAAAGCCCTGCTGACGCGGGGCTTTTATTTTTTGGTGAGAGGGTGGTGTTTTTGGGTATGCTCGTACTTCATTTTCCACGTGAATGTTGCATGCGGGATTTGGCACTGGAGGGTTTGTGCTGAGGATTTTTGGGAGTGTGGGTTGGTGGAGCGTGTGCTGGACTTGCGACACACATGCAATACCGGTTGTCCTCGCTTTCGTCAGGTTTGCTTGTCGACGCATGCTATTGAAGTGTCATGCTGGCACATGTCAGCAAGTTTCCCTCGTCGAGGAACCGCGCCACAAGGCTGTCGTACCGACGCACGTCACCATCTCTGCCTGCCCGGGAAGTCTCGCTCAGGAACTTTCTCTGTGTCGGCCTCGCAGCTGATGCAGTAAGCGAATCCTGAAAGGGAAAGGTGCTGACATGCGTCCGCATGACAACCCGATACCATTCGTCAGCACGGCACTGCGCAGTGCTCCTCAATACAGGAAGTCCGTCTTGTAAGGGTAGCGCACGCGGTAGATCTCCCGCACCTTGTCGAGGATCTGCTGGCGCAGCGTGTCGATATTGGTGCGCTCGAGGGCGGAGATGAAGATGGCGTTGCCGCCGGTCTCGTCGTTCCAGCGCTGCTCGAGGTCGCGCAGCAGCTGTTCCTTCGTGTCGTCCTCCAGCCATTCGTCGAAGGTCTTGGCGCCGTAGAGGTCCATCTTGTTGAAGATGGTGAGGGTCGGCTTTTCGAAGCAGCCGAGGTCCTGCAGCGTCTTGTTGACGACACCGATCTGCTCTTCGTAATTCGGGTGGGAGGTGTCGACGACGTGCAGGAGGATATCGGCTTCGCGCACCTCGTCGAGCGTGCTTTTGAAGCTTTCCACCAGGTGGTGAGGGAGCTTGCGGATGAAGCCGACGGTATCGCTGAGGAGGAAGGGGGTTGTTTCGTAAACGATCTTGCGCGTGGTGGTGTCGAGGGTGGCGAAGAGCTTGTTCTCGGCCAGCACCTCGCTTTTGCTGAGCAGGTTCATCAGGGTGCTCTTGCCGACGTTGGTATAGCCAACGAGGGCGATGCGGATGAATTCGCCGCGCTCCTTGCGCTGGGTGAAGGCCTGCTTGTCGATCTCGGCCAGGCGCTTGCGGAGGAGGGTGATCTTGTCCCGCACGATCCGCCGGTCGGTCTCGATCTCGGTCTCACCAGGGCCCCGTGTACCGATGCCGCCGCCGAGGCGTTCCAAATGCTTCCACATGCCGCGGAGCCGCGGGAGGATGTATTGGTATTGAGCGAGCTCGACCTGTGCCTTTGCCTGGGCGGTCTTGGCGCGGCGGGCAAAGATGTCGAGGATGAGGTCTGAGCGGTCGATGACCTTGATGCCCACTTCTTTTTCGATGTTGCCGATCTGGGCACCGCTCAGCTCATCGTCGAAGATGAGGACGTCGATGCTGCGGAGGTGGACAAAGGCCTTGATCTCGGCCAGCTTTCCTTTGCCGACGAAGGTGCGGCTGTCGGGGTGGGCCAGCTTCTGGATGAAGCGCTTGACGGTGACGGCGCCGGCGGTCTCGGCGAGAAAGGCCAGCTCGTCGAGGTATTCCTGTACCTGGGGCTCGCGCTGGTCTTTCTGCACGACGCCGACCAGGACTGCCTGCTCTTCTTCCCGGATCTTGTTCTGCTTGTCAATCATAATTGGGCTAAAAGTAAAAAAAGCGAGCCAGATGGGGGAGGGAGAGTGAATGGTGAATGCCGTGAGGGGTGAGTGGTGAGTGGTCAGTGGTGAGTTGGGTCGCTTAAGTGCTGGCCGCATCATGTACCGGGCCGGCTGTCATCCCGCAGGGACCTGGGACAGGCGCTTTGAGTGCGTTTGAGCTACGAACGCAGGAAGTCGGAAAGAAGCACAGAGAAGTCTTTTAGATTTCTGGCCACTCTTGTCTTTGCGAAAGACAAACAGCCTTTGTGGCCTCGTGGCTCAAACCCTCTTCTCATGCACGTTTCAGGTCCCTTCGGGATGAAAGTCGTCACCGTAATCAACCCAACTCACCACTGACCACTCACCACTGACAAACGACCCCATTCACGATTCACTATTGACTATTCACTCCATCACAGTCCGCTGATGTTCAGTCCGATCGTAAACGGGTGTACCTGGGGACCGAGGCCTTCCTTGAACAGTGAGGTGACCTGGTAGGAACCGAAGAGGCTGAAGTGGCCGACACCGACGCGGGCCGTGGCGGAAAGGCGGTTCTGGTTGAAGAATTTCTTGCTGAAGTCTTTCTGCTTGAAGTCGTTGATGGTCTTGCCGGCGCGGTTCTCCAGGTTCTTGCCTTTGGTGTGGGCATTGACCAGGAAACCGACCTTGACGCCGAGCGCCGCCTTGATGGAGCGGGCATTGTCGGGGTTGGCGACGTACCGCAGCTCAACGGGCACCTCGAAGTAGGACGTTGCCAGCTTGTATTTCTTGAAGGAGGCTGTGTCCACGCTGGTAGCGTTGACGTTGCGGAACTGGATGGCGCTTGTGTTGGCAGCGATGCCGATATTGGTCTTATCGAAAAAGATATGGTCCGACCCCACGCCGACGCCGATGGCCGCGCTCATGTGGCGGCTGGTGCGGAACGGGAAATTGAGCATGAAATAGATATTGAGGGAGCGGGGGATGCCGCTGGTGCTGATGGTGTCGGGCTTGCCGGACCACTGCGTATAGCCGACCTGGATCATCAGGTGGTCGTTGGAGGCTGGGAGGGCACGGCTGCTTAGGATCGTCTTCTTTACCGTTGAATCCGATTGTGCGAAAAGGGAACCGGTCGCACAGATCGCCAGAACCGCCAAAACAATTTTTCTCATAATGTAGTTAAAAAACAAATGTATTCGACTAAGGGTTAATGAAAGGTTAAGAGGTGCGAAGGTA
>JAQBNP010000108.1 GCA_028288515.1 Flaviaestuariibacter sp.
TTTCCCTGGAAACGGCTTGCAGGAGCGCGTTGAGAATATCGCGGGTCTCTATGCGCGTCATGGGAGCGCTGTCATCCGGGAGCTCTACGAGCATGCAATAGCGATCGAGCCCGCGTTCACCATTCTCACGGAACGTTCATAACCGCCACTGCATTTTGAAGAGGGTGCTTTTGCCATTGTCATTGTCCGCCGCCAGGTGTAGGGTCAGCACGCCATCGATACATTTCTCAACAACGACCGACTCGATCTTCTGCGGTGTTTTTTCATGCAGAAAGGGAGCGAGGCTCAAGAAGCGATCCGGCGTCAGACGAGCCTGTCCCAGCTTTTTTGATGCGTGTGATATCAGGCCGAGATAGCTGTTGCCGATGGCGCCGTCGGTATAAGCGTTGGTCGTGTTTTCGGTGGATGCCGTGAAGAGCAGCAGGTCATTTTCCCGGCAGTAGGATACGCTGGAAATACCAGCAATGGTCCGCAATGTCGGGAGGTCAATTTGCAGCAGGCGTGAGGCGGCTGAGCCGATGATGCGGGACGCATCCACCGGCATGAGGACAAGATAGTTGGTGGGATGGGAGTTGTTGGCGCGGTTGCTCAGGACAAGCTGGTCGCCAACGAGGGCGGCGCCTTCAATGTTCAGCTCCTCGATGCCGGGTACCTGAAGTTCAACCGTGGCAATCTTCTCTGTGCGCCTCGTTCCAAGGTCGATCCAGCCAAGCCTGTTGCGCCGCGGCGTTGAAAATGACCCGACAGTGATCAGGTACCGGCGGTCAGCTGAAGGCTGGTAAAAAAAAGTGGATTCAAAATCGGGCTTGTCGCTTTTGGCGAGGCGCCCGGTAGCGCCTTCAAATAAGGCGATGCTGTCCGTCACCTGGTGATCGCTGTCGAGGACCATTACCTGCGGGGCATCATCCCCGAGCATGTACAGGTGCCCGTCGCCGTAGTCAAGAGAAGACGCCGAAGGATAGGATTCGAAATAGGTAGTTTTTAGGAGGCGCAGCCGTGGCGTGCAGCTATTTCCCGTCAAAAGAATTCCGAAAGCCGGAAGAAGAAACCTGCTCCACTTTTTCATAGACCTCGTTTTTTAATCGTTCCAGGTAGGCTTTCATTTTTTCGGCCAGCGCTTCGTCGCTCATGGCGAGCATCCGGACAGCGAGCAAGCCGGCATTCTTCGCACCGTCGAGGGCAACAGTGGCCACCGGAACACCTCCCGGCATTTGAAGAATGGACAGGATCGAGTCCCAGCCGTCGATCGAGTTGCTGGACTTCACCGGGACGCCAATGACCGGCAATGGTGTGATGGCGGCGATCATACCGGGCAGGTGAGCGGCACCGCCGGCACCGGCAATCACGACCTTCAGGCCACGGTCCCTGGCAGACGCGGCATAATCGAACATCCGCTGTGGCGTCCTGTGCGCCGATACGATGGTAAGCTCATAGGAAACGTCGAACTCCTCGAGGATCGCGGCGGCAGCCTTCATGATCGGAAGGTCGCTGTCGCTTCCCATGACGATACCGACGACGGGTGGCTGCTGATTGATCATTTTTTTCGAATCTGCTGCAAAGAACGCGAAGAAACAGCAAAGCCGCAAACGGGTTCGGGTGTCGGCGGCTTGCTGGTGTATGAGTTGTCGAGACTAGTGAACCAAATCGCCGCGAAGGCGCATCAGCTCGATCTCTGCGACCTTGGTATTATACCGCGCCTGGATCAGGCGGTTCTGGGCTTCGGCAAGGCTTTGCTCGGCTGTCCGCATTTCAAGAAATGTTGACACGCCAAGCCGGTAGCGTTCCCGTGCAATGAAGATATTCTCACGAACAAGCTTGATGTTCTCTTCTTCGAGCGCGATCGCCCGCTGGTACAGGTCATAATCTTTATATGCCGTTGCCAGGCTGGTGTTGATCGTCGCCAGGCTGCGTTCGTATTGAAGTCGCTGGTAGTCGATCTCCAGTTGCGCAGCCTGGATATTGCGGCGCGCCGCATACCCATTGAAGATGGGAACCGTTGCAGTGAGGCCGTAATTAAGGCCGGCATTGCGGTTCAGCAGCGGCTGCGTGATCGGGTTGATGACGTTCTGGTTTTTTGTCTGGTTGAAATTGTAGGCCGAATTGAATTCGACTGTCGGCCACCGTTCGGCGCGTCGCTCCTGAAGCCCGAGGTCGGCGATGACAAGGTTTTGCTGCGCAAGAAGAAGCTCCGGGTTTGTGCCGTTAATGCCGGCCCTAACGGAGTCCAATACGAGGCCCTGCTGGAAGGTGATCGATGTATCGGCGACCTCGAAGGCCGTGCCCTGCGGCAATACCAGGAGGTTGTTCAGCTGGTCCTTCAGCTTGTCGATGGCGGTTTGCTGCGTCAGTGCCTGTGATCGTTGTCCATTCAGGTCGATCTGTGCCTGGAGTACATCGGGCTTCACGCCGACACCGATATCGAAGCGGTACTGGGCCAGCTTCAGCCGCTCGGCGCTGAGCGTCATTTGTTCTTCGATGGCACGCAGCTGCTGCTCCTGCCGCACGATGTCATAATAGGTTTGCATCACTGAAGCCACCGTCGTTACGACCTGTGCTTTGATCTGCAGCTCGCCGAGCTGCACGAGCTCATTGAGCCGGCGGCGCGTGATGAACATGCGAAACCCGTCGAACAATGTCCAGTTCAGGTTCAGCGATGCTGTCGTATTTGTTGTGCGGACGTTTCCGCGGCGCACGGTGTCTTTGAATTCCTGCCGCTGCTGCGTGCGGTTCTGCACGATGCCGGCCGATGCGCTCAGGCGAGGGTAGAAGGCGTAGTTTGCGTACGAGTTATTGAGTGACGCAAGTAGCGAGTCGTTCCGCGAGAGCTGGATGTCATAGTTGTTCCGCAGCGAAGCCGCAATGGCCTCGTTGAGCGTGAGAGGGCGGGTCTGCGCGTTGGCGACGCCGGCGGCCAGAAGGATCAGGATGGACAGGATTCGCCTCATTAATGAACAGTTTTTTGGAGCTGTGCTTTCTTCTCTTCTTCTTCCATCACTTCCAGCTCGTTTCGTTTTTTCTTCGATGATAAATAAGAGTACATCGCCGGGATGACAAACAGCGTCAGCACGAGCGAAAAGATGATCCCGCCAACGATCACAATACCCAGCGGGATGCGACTTGTGGCCGCCGCGCCAAGCGACAACGCGATCGGCAAGGCGCCCAGTGCCATAGCGAGACTGGTCATCAGGATCGGGCGGAGGCGTTGCGAGGACGCGTAGATAGCGGCGTCGTGCTTGTTCATTCCCTGCAGCCGGCTCTGGTTCGCAAACTCAACGATCAGGATACCGTTCTTCGTGACCAGGCCGATCAGCATGATCATGCCGATCTGTGAGAAGATATTCAAGGTCTGCCCGAAGATCCAAAGCGATAGCAGCGCACCGGCGATGGCCAGTGGAACCGTCAGCATGATGATCAGGGGGTCGACAAAGCTTTCGAACTGGGCTGCGAGGATGAGAAAGATCAGGCCGAGCGCGAGGAAGAGCGCGAAGTTCGTTCCGCCCGAGCTTTCGGCATATTCGCGGCTGCTGCCTGACAGCTGTGTCGCAAAGCTTTCGTCCAGGAGCTTGTCGGCAATGCCCTGCATAGCTGTGATGCCGTCTCCAATGGTCTTGCCGGGTGCAAGGCCGGAGGAGATCGTTGCGGATTTAAACCGGTTGAAGTGGTAGATGGTCGACGGCGACGTCGCCTCTTCGAAAGTCACGAGGTTGTCGAGGGAGATCATGTCGCCCGATGCGTTTCGCACGTACAGGCCTTTCAGGTCGGTCGGGTCGTCGCGATCCGCGCGCTCCACCTGGCCCATCACCTGGTACTGCTTTCCTTCCTTCGTGAAATAGCCGAGGCGGCGGTTGCTGAGCGCGAGGTTGAGCGTATTGGAAATGTCCTGTACGCTGACACCGAGCTCACTTGCCTTGAGGCGATCTACATTCACGCGGATCTCCGGCTTGTTGAACTTGAGGTCCGCATCTGCACCCTGCAGCACCGGGTTTTTATTCGCTTCTTCCAGAAAGCGGGGGAGGATCTCCGTCAGCTTTGCGAAGTCGTTGTTCTGGATGACGAACTGCACCGGCTGGCCACCACGGCGGTTTTGCGAGATCGTTTGCTCTTCGATCGCAACGGCACGGCCTTCGTTGAAGCGCGACAGGTTCTTGTTCACCATCGCGACAATGTCCTTTTGCGAGCGGCTGCGCTCGCTTGGATCAACCATGGCTACACGTACCGTTCCCGAGTTGACGCCGCCACCACCGAAGGCCGTGATGGTGAGAATGGTCTGCTTCTCAGGGACGGAGTCGATCATGAAGTTGGTGATCCGGTCCAGGTACTTGTCCATATAATCGAAGGAGGTTCCTTCGGGGGCCGTTACCTGCAGGCGAAACTGGCTGCGGTCCTCCATGGGGGCAAGCTCCGATTGCATATTGCTCCCAATGAGGTAGATGATGCCGCCGCAGATCACGACGAGCACGATCGCGATCCAGCGCACCTTCATGAAGCGGGTCAGCCAGCGCTTGTAGCCATCTTCCATGCCACGAAAAAAGGGTTCGGTCTTATTGTAGAACCACGAGTGGTTGTGAACGTCCTTCTTGCTCATCTTGACGTTCAGCACCGGCGTCAGCGTCAGCGATACGAAAGCCGAGATCAGCACCGCGCCGGCAACCACGATGCCAAACTCGCGGAACAATCGTCCCACGAAACCCTGCAAAAAGATGATCGGCAGGAACACGAATGCGAGCGTGATGGACGTGGCAATGACCGCGAAGTAGATCTCTTTGGATCCTTCCTTCGCCGCCTTCCATTTGTCCATGCCGGCCTCCATCTTCTTGTAGATATTTTCCGTAACCACGATGCCGTCATCCACCACGAGGCCCGTCGCCAGTACGATCGCCAGCAGCGTAAGGACGTTGATCGTAAACCCGCACAGGTACATGATGAAGAAGGCGCCGATCAGCGAAACGGGAATATCGATGAGGGGCCGGATCGCAATGAGAAGATCACGGAAGAAGAGGAAGATGATCAGGATCACGAGGCCGAGAGAGATGAGCAGCGTTTCCTCTACCTCGGAGATGGAGCGCTTGATGAACCGGGTCTGGTCGAGCGCAATGTTCAGCGTAATGTCGGATGGCATCTCTTTCTTGATCTGCTCGTAGCGCTTGTAGAAATCATTCGAGATCGTGACATAGTTGGACCCTGGTTGCGGAATGATGGCCAGGGCGATCATCGGGATACCGCTTTCCTTCAGTGACGATTCCTCGTTCTCGGGCCCGAGCTGCACCTCCCCGATGTCGCGGATGCGGATATCTGTGCCGTTTAGGTTTTTAATGATGATGTTATTGAACTCCTCTTCGGTATTCAGCCGGCCGAACGTTCGGACCGACAGCTCGGTTGCGTTGCCGGAGATCTTGCCCGATGGCAGCTCCACGTTCTCGCGCGCGAGGGCCTGTTGAACGTCGTTGGGCGTGAGCGAATAGGCTGTCAGCTTTTCCGGCTGGAACCAGATGCGCATCGCGTAGCGCTTCTCTCCCCAGATATTGATCGCGCTCACGCCGGGGATGGTCTGGATCCGCTCGACCAGAACATTGTTGGCCCACTCCGAGATCTGCAGCTGGTTCCGCGTATTGCTCTGCACCGTCATGGAAAGGATGGGGTCGGAGCTTGCGTCGGCCTTCGACACGACAGGTGGCGATTCGAGGTCGCTCGGCAGCGAGCGCGAGGCCTGTGATACTTTATCGCGCACGTCGTTGGCGGCTGCTTCGAGGTCGATGCCCAGCTCGAACTCCACGTTGATATTGCTGGAGCCGGCGTTCGACGAGGAGGTGATATTCTTGATGCCGGCAATGCCGTTGATCGCCTTTTCGAGCGGCTCGGTGATCTGGGTCTCGATGATGTCGGGGTTGGCTCCGCCGTAAGACGTGCGCACGTTGATGTTCGGCGGATCGATGGCCGGGTAGTCGCGCACACCCAGGAACTTGAAGCCGATAATGCCGAACACGATGATGACGATATTCAGAACGATCGCCAGCACGGGTCGCCGTAGGCTCAATTCGGAGATATTCATGGTTTGTTTCTTCTGGTTAAAAATGGGCGGGTCCCCTCTTCTCAGGAGCGCCTGCCCTGGCCGGTGCTATCCTTGCCACCCGCGCCTTTGGGTGCGTTGATAACACGCCGCACGATCACCCGGGCGTCGGGCTTCAGTCCCAAAATACCGGTCACGGCCACGGTGTCGCCGGCTTTAAGGCCGCTCACGATCTCAACGTTGCTCGAGTCGCGCACGCCTGTCACCACATCCACGAACGAGGCCTTGCCATTATTAATCAGGTATACCTTCTTGCCGCGGGCCTGCGGCACAACCGCCTGGGTTGGCACCATCAGGGCATTGGTGTTTGGGTCGAAGGCGATCTTCACCTTGGCAAACGAGCCGGGGGTCAGTCCCGCCTGGTCGCCTTTTACCTGTGCCCGGAGCATCAGGCTTCGCGTTGTAGTGGCGATGCCCGACTCGGAGGCGGCCACAACGGCCGTATAGCTGCGGTTGCTGCCGGAGACCGTGAAATTCACGTAATGGCCTGGCTTGACCAGGCTGATGTATTGTTCGGGAACATTGAAGTCGAGGCGAAGGCCCGTTGTTTTTTGTATGGTCGTGATGATGCTTTGGCTGGTCACGTACGCGCCAGTGCTGGTCTGCTTCAGTCCGAGCTTGCCGGTAAATGGCGCGCGGACTTCGGTTCGGGCAATATCGGTTTGAATGATGGACAGGTCCGCGCGGATATTGCTCACCTGCAGTGCCGCCACGTCATAGTCCTGCTTGCTGATGCCGCCGATCTGCTGCAATGCGTTGTAGCGGTTCTGCGTCTGCTGCGCCTGCTGAAGCTGCACTTGCAGCTTTCGGCGCTGGGCCTGGAGGTCCGCGTCATACAGTTTCGCGAGCAGCGCGCCCTTGCCAACGATCGCTCCCTCACGGACATACAGAGCCGTAATGCGGCCCGGCACTTCCGGATGGATCTCGGTCGATTCATCGGCAACGACCGAACCCGGGATCTCGATGGACTGGGCAAGGGTCTGCGGCTTCACGACAAACGCATCGACGCGGGAGGGCGGGCGCGGGCCAGCCTTTTGCTGTGCGGATGCATCCTTTTTGCGGTCTGAGCTGCAGGCCGGCATAATGGACATGGCAATGAGGAGGGAGAAGAGGAACGGGCGACTCGTCACGTATGAACTTATTTTAAGGGGCTGACTGAATAAGGTTGCAATTTACAATGGAACCGCGGGCCCGATGGCTTCAATTAACGATAATTAACGATGGCCGCCCGGCCACCGGATGAGCATTAGCTCACCACGCGGAGGCCCTGCTTCACGATATTGGCCTTGTGGATCAGGTCCTGCTTCTCTTCGCTGAGAATGGTCACGTGGCCCATCTTTCGACCCGGCTTCGTCTCCTGCTTTCCATAGAGGTGAACGAAAGCGTTGTCGATCGTAAGCACCTGGTTCAACCCTTCATAAACGACAGGCCCGCTGTGGCCTTCGCTGCCGATCACGTTCACCATCACGGACGGCAGGATCGCTTTGGTATTGCCGAGCGGATGGCCCAGGATGATCCGCCACACCATGTCGAACTGGGAGCAGTAGTGCCCCTCGATCGTGTGGTGCCCGCTGTTGTGCACGCGCGGCGCGGTTTCATTCACAAGCACATCGCCGTTCGCGTCGAGGAAAAGCTCCACCGCAAACAGTCCCGGTGAATTGAAATGCCGCACCACGGAGATCGCGATCGCTTCGATCTTCCAGAGGCTTCCTTCGGCAATGGGAGCGGGGCAGAGCTGGTAGTCGAGCAGGTTGAGGTCCTTGTTAAAGACCATCTCCACCGGCGGGTAGAGCGCTGTCTTCCCGTCGCGGCTGATGGCCACCATCTGCGCGATCTCTTTCCTGACACCAACCATTTTCTCGAGGACGCTCGGCGCATCAAACCCAAGACGAAGCGCATCGGCATCGGGCAAAAGCTGAACGCCCCTGCCATCATACCCGCCCTCGCCGATCTTATGCACAGCCGGCAGGAAAGAAGCCTGCGCCTCAAGCTCCGCTCGGTTTTGTGTGACCACGAAGGCCGCTGTTGGTATGCCGTGTGTCTTGTAGTACTCCTTTTGAAGGATCTTGTTCTTGATGATGCGCAGCACAGACGGTTTCGGATAGATCGATACGCCCTCGGTTTCCAGCTTCTCAAGCGCTTCGACGTTAACGTTCTCGATCTCGATGGTGACGGCATCCAGCGCTTTTCCAAACGCATAGACAGTATCGAAGTCGCGGATATCGCCTTTAACGAAGTGGTGGCACAGGTGAGCGGCGGGGCAGGCCTCGTCGTTTTCCAGGACAAACGTTTCCACCTGGTAGTTGGCCGCGGCCTGGAGGAGCATCCGCCCCAGTTGCCCGCCGCCAAGGATTCCGACTTTCTGCATGGCGCAAAGATAAGGCGGGGTCTTTCGCGGGGCAGCAGGACTTTCCCGTGATGCAGCTGGTAAAAGAGATGAGCCCTGCTTCACTGCAGGGATGGGCTTCGTTGCGTCGCACTCTTGTGCGTCCGGTTCGCTCGTCGGCAAGGTGCGCCGGTCCTGCTGGTAGCTGAGTTGCTTTGGCGCAGGACTTGCGCAGCATTCGGAAAACGATCGACGATGTATCCACTGAACAACGCGCATGACCTGGCCCCGCTGCTCGACGATATCGGCAGCAGGCCGGTTGTGATGCTCGGCGAAGCCTCCCACGGCACGCATGAATACTATACCTGGCGCACGGCCATCTCGAAGAGGCTCATCACGGAAAAAGGCTTTCGATTCATCGCGGTCGAGGGTGACTGGCCCGACTGTTACCGGATCAACCGGTACGTGAAGGGATACGCCGACGCCGGGTCGACGATCCGCGAGGTGCTCGAGGGCTTTGACCGCTGGCCGACATGGATGTGGGCCAATTGGGAAGTGGCGTCCCTGGCCGAATGGCTTCGTGAGCACAACCGTAATCTGCTGGTTGAGGAGCGCGTGGGTTTCTACGGCCTGGACGTCTACAGCTTGTGGGACAGCATGCGGGAGATGGTCGGTTACCTCGACAAAGAAGATCCGCAGGCGGCGCAGGCCGTGCGCCAGGCCATCCGGTGCTTTCAGCCTTACGAGGACAATGAGCATGCGTACGCGCGCGTGTCCCTTACGGAACATAGCTGCCGCGACAAGGTGCTGGCCTTATTGCAGGAGATCCGTAAGCGCGCCCACCACCTCGACGGCGAGCCCGAGGCGGCCTTCAATACGGAACAGAATGCACTGATTGCCGTGAATGCCGAATCCTATTATCGAAGCATGATGAGCTTTGACAACGAAAGCTGGAACGTCCGGGACCACCATATGATGGAGACGCTTGACCGCCTCATTCAATTTCACGGCAACGGCGCGAAGGGAATTGTTTGGGAGCATAACACGCATATCGGCGATGCGCGCGCCACCAGCATGAAGCGCGCGGGCATGATCAATATCGGCCAGCTGGCCCGCGAGCAGTACGGCATCAACAAGGTCTACCTGGCGGGCTTCGGCTCATACCAGGGAACCGTCATTGCGGGCGAAGCCTGGGGCGCGCAGATGGAGGAGATGGTGGTGCCCCCGGCGCGCGAAGGCAGCATTGAGCACGCCCTCCACAAAACGGCCGAAGGAAACGGGTACCTGCTGTTCAATACGGACGAGAGCCGGTCGATCTATGAGTCGGCACTGCCGCACCGGGCTATCGGCGTAGTCTACAACCCCGAGAACGAGAGGTTCGGAAACTATGTCCCGTCCGAGATGGCCGATCGCTACGATGCCTTCCTGTTTATCGACCGCACCCGGGCTCTTCACCCGCTCCAGCTGCACCCGCATCGCGAGAAGCTGCCCGAAACGTACCCGTTCGGTGTGTAGGGTAATGATCTGCACCATCGAGCTGTCAATTCTGGGTATTGGCTCCCCAATACGCAGTATTCGATATTGCGTATTCGATATTGGATACTCCGCATGCCTTGGGCTTTAGGCGAATGGATGTAAATTTGTCGACGATCATTAAAACAGATTTATATGTCGATTGCTACCGCTGAAAAAACGACCGACGTTGCGCAGGCCGATTTTCTTCCCCTCCAGGGAACCGATTATGTCGAATTTTACGTCGGCAACGCCAAGCAGGCCGCACACTATTATATGAGCGCTTTCGGTTTCCAGGCCCTGGCATATGCCGGACCTGAAACAGGCGTCAAAGACCGCGCGAGCTATGTTGTGCGGCAGCATAAGCTCACCTTCGTGCTCACCACACCGATCCGCAGCGGCAACCCGATCGCCGAGCATGTCTACAAGCATGGCGATGGCGTGCGCTTCCTAGCGCTTCGCGTGGACGATGCAACGTCTGCCTGGGAGGAAACGACGAAGCGCGGCGGAAAGAGCTATCTCGAGCCGCAACGCCTCACGGACGACCACGGTGAAGTCGTGGTCAGCGGCATCCATACCTATGGCGACACGGTCCACCTTTTCATCGAGCGAAACAATTACAGCGGACCGTTCATGCCGGGTTTCCGGCCCTGGGGCAACCCTCATTTCGCTCCCGCGAGCACCGGCCTTCTCTACGTTGATCATTGCGTGGGGAACGTGGGTTGGAACCAGATGAATCCGTGGGTGAAGTTCTACGAGGAGGTGATGGGCTTCCGCAATATTCTCTCCTTCGACGATGAGGACATCTCAACGGAATATTCAGCGCTTATGAGCAAGGTGATGAGCAATGGGAACGGCTATGTGAAATTCCCCATCAACGAGCCGGCAGAGGGCAAGCGCAAATCGCAGGTGGAAGAATACCTGGAATTTTACGATGGCGAAGGCGTGCAGCACGTGGCCCTGGCCACCAACGATATTGTTGGAACGGTCAAGGACCTGATGAGCCGCGGCGTCGAGTTTCTCAAGGTGCCAAACTCTTATTATGATGACCTTCTCGACCGCGTCGGCCATATCGACGAAGACCTCGAGCCGCTCAAGGAGCTGGGCATCCTTGTGGACAGCGACAACGAAGGCTACCTTCTTCAGCTTTTCTCAAAACCTGTCCAGGACCGTCCCACACTCTTCTTTGAGATCATCCAGCGCAAAGGGGCCAAGAGTTTTGGCAAGGGCAATTTCAAAGCGCTGTTCGAAGCCATTGAGCGCGAGCAGGCAGAACGGGGTAACCTGTAAGCGGCCGGTTGCTCCTCACCGGTGGCCGCGAGTCTATCCCGAATCGGAGGCTTCGGTGGCGTTTGCCACTATCTCCTGGAAGACCAGCCCGGCAAAATCGGGCTCGACCTTGACCTGCTTATGCCTGCCAGGTTCAACTTTTGGACTTTTATTTGCATTTGATTGGTGAACTTGCTCTCGATCCAAACACAGTGAACAGGAACATGAAGAACGTATTTGCCGCTTTCGCGATGCTGGCCATTGCCGTTACCGCACAGGCCCAGGGTGACCAGGCCTCTTTTATTTCCTTCCAGAAATCACTTGCCCGTCCCAGCGACGCGTTGAAGCGCAAGGAAGACACGCTTCAAAAGCAGTTTGCAGCGAAGGGGATCGACTGGCCCGCAAAGAATATCTATATCCGCTCATTCAAGTACGACAGCCAGCTCGAGGTGTGGGTTCGCAACTCGACAAAAGAACCATACAAGCTCTTCAAGACCTACCGTGTCTGCGCGCTCGCCGGCACCCTCGGCCCGAAGCGGCTGCAGGGCGACTACCAGGTGCCGGAAGGCTTCTATTACATCAATGAATTCAACCCGAACAGCAACTACTACCTGTCGCTCGGCCTGAACTACCCGAACATGTCGGATAAGATCCTGAGCGACTCGCTTCAGCCGGGTGGCGATATCTATATCCACGGGAGCTGCGTAACGGTTGGCTGCATACCGATCACCGACCAGCAGATCGACGAGGTGTATATCCTGGCGGCCTACGCGAAAGATGCCGGCCAGGACTTTATCCCCGTGCATATCTACCCGATCCGGTATTCAAATAAAAAGAGCGCTGCGTACCTGGCACAGCTCACGAAGACAGATAAGCAGCTGAAGAATTTTGCCGAGACACTGGAAGCGGCCTATGACCATTTTGAGCTCACGCACCAGCTGCCCCTGATCATGACCAACACGCAGGGCGATTACGTCTTCGCCAATCTTTCCAAGAGGGTACCGCCGCCTCCGCCGGTCAAGAAAGTGCCGGTGCCGCACCGCACGCGCAACATCACAACGATCGCTGAATCAGTACAGCAGTGGCCGCAGTTCAACGGCGGCAATAACAAGTTCCTGGACTACCTCGCCAAGATGGGCCACGCCCTTGTGGGCAGCTTGCCGGAGGGGAGGAAGAAGGCTTATGTGCAGGTGGAGTTCATCGTTGATACGGACGGTGTGCCCACAAACTTCAAGGTTCTTAAGGGAGTCAGCGAAGA
>JAQBNP010000132.1 GCA_028288515.1 Flaviaestuariibacter sp.
TATCTTCGACCAGACACCGGCGATCCCCGAGAATTGCCAGTGGGCAATGTTCCTTCGAAACCACGACGAGCTCACACTCGAAATGGTGACCGATGAAGAGCGCGACTTCATGTACAAGGCATATGCAAAAGACCCGAAAGCCCGCATCAACCTGGGCATTCGGCACCGCCTGGCGCCGCTGATGGATAACAACCGCCGGAAGATCGAGCTCATGAACTCCCTCCTCTTTTCGCTTCCCGGAACGCCTGTCATCTACTATGGAGATGAGATCGGCATGGGCGATAATTTCTACCTCGGCGATCGTGACGGCGTACGGACACCGATGCAGTGGTCCTCCGACAGGAACGCCGGCTTCTCGGAAGCCAATCCACATACGCTCTACCTGCCACTCATTCTCGATCCGGAATATTACTATGAGGCAGTAAACGTGGAGCTGCAGCGCCGCAACACGTCTTCTCTTTTCTGGTATATGAAGCGCATCATCAGCATGCGCAAAGCCTTCAAGGCGTTCAGCCGCGGCGATATGGCCTTCCTCCCGGTGGAGAACCCGAAAGTTCTTGCCTTTACGAGGTCGTATGAAGAGGAAACGATCCTTGTCGTCGTCAACCTGTCAAAGCATTCACAACCGGCAGAAGTGGATCTCAAAGCCTACCTCGGCTACCAGCCTGTTGAAGTTTTCAGCAAAAATCGGTTCCCGGCCATCCGCGAGGAGAACCCGTATTTCTTTACGCTCGGCCCACATGCCTATCAATGGTTCCGCCTGGAAAAGACAAAGTCAACCGCGGATGAAAAACGAGGGATGCCACAGCTCCGGTTGCAGCAATGGGACAGCATCGGCGAGCCACGCTTTCTGCGCGAGATGGAGACGACGATCCTGCCGGCTTATTTTGCGGGCCGCCCGTGGTTCGGGGGGCGCAGCAGGACAGTCTACAGCATCACGATCGCGCAAACCATCAAGCTGCCCACAGACGCGCACTCCGTACTGATTTTCCTGGTCGAGGTCGCCTATGAGAGCGGCCTGCCCGAGACCTACCAGCTTGCCGTCACGTACGTGCAGACGTCGACCGGCTCGCAGCTGTTGAACAGCTGCCCGGAAGCAGTGCTTGCCGGGCTCGACGTGGATGGCCAACCCGGCATGCTCGTCGATGCCTATTACCTGAAGGGCGTGCAGCAAATGCTGTTCGGAAAAATGGCCTCGGGCGAAAGCATGTCCCTGGACGGGGGTTCTCTTGTGTTTGAATGCAGCGACGTGGTGTCACAACAGCTCGAAGCCAGCCCCGTCGTGCAGTCGCGCATTTTCTCCGGAACGGAACAGTCGACATCGATCACGTACAATAACACCCTCTTTCTAAAACTGTATCGCAAGGTAGAGCCCTTCGCCAACCCGGACGTAGAGCTTGTCCGCTTCCTCACGGAAGACGCGCATTTTCAAAACACACCGGCTTTCAGGGGAACGATCCAATGGGAAGACGCGCGCGGAACGACCGTGCTCGGCATGATGCAGGAGCTCGTGGAGCACCACGGCGATGCCTTCGACTTCATGCAGGAGCGCGTCAACAACTTTATCGAGCGCGTGCTGGCCCGCAACACTGACTCCCTGCAGAAGCTCGTCCAGGCGAAGGGAACACTTGCCTCGCCCGCCGCATACGAGGAGCTTCCCGCCGACGTACAGGAACTCATTGGGGGGCGTGTTTCCGAGCAAATGCGGTTGCTCGGCATCCGCACAGGCGAGCTGCATAAAGCACTCGCCGAGCGCGCCTACGAAAAGGAGTTTGTCCCGGAGGAGTTTTCGCTGCATTACCAGCGGTCCCTGTTTTCGGCCATGCAGTCCCTCGTTCGCGAGGCCTACCAGCATCTCGAAAAAAAGCAGGCGCACTTCTCTGACGACATCCGGGAAGCCTCTGCCCCGTTGCTTGGGAAGCGTGAAGAGCTTCTGAACAGGCTCAAGCGGATCTATACGGGAAAGCTTGACATCCTCAAGATCCGCAACCACGGCAACCTCGGGCTGCGGAACGTGCTGCTGACCGGGAAAGACCTTTACATCAACGATTTTGGAGGCAATACCTTGAAAGCCTTCAGCGAGCGGCGCCTGAAGCGCTCGCCACTTCGCGACATCGCACAAATGGTCTGCGACATCTATTTTGTCACCTACGAAGGGTTCCGCTACAGCAACCATATTCCGCCGACCGAGTTCGCTTCCTTCCTGCCCTATATCGAGTCCTGGGCTTTTTGTGTCAGCGGATTTTTCCTCCGCTCCTACCTGGAAACGGTGGAAGGATCCGCCTTCGTACCGGACGATCCGCAAGCCCGCGAGATGGTGTTGGAAGTGTTCCTGCTGGAGCGCGCGCTCAAGCACCTCAACCGCGACCTGTCCGGCGACACCGGCCATGCGGTCATGCCAATGCGGATCATCACAGCATTGCTGAACAGGGCAACAGCGGGTATCACGGCCTGAGCTAGGATGCGGGCTGGGCGCGCGTGACGAGCAGCTTCCGCAACAGCGGCAGCACCTGGGTCTGGGTCCGAAGCGTATAGCGCGCTTCGGTTGCCGCGCCGCCCACGCGGATCGTATACGCACGGTCGCGCAGGACGCGGAACATGTCCTCATCGGTCGTGTCATCCCCCAGGCACATCATGAAATCGGGTTGAAAACGGTCGGCGATCTTTTGTGCGCTCGCGCCTTTGTCGATCCCCACAAGACGCACTTCCAGGACCTTGTTGCCGTCGATGACCTGGAGCGGCGTGTTGGCGGTGAACTGGAGCAGGCTGTTGCGCAGCTCGCGTGACCGGTTGAAGCCAAGGTCGGGGTGCGTGTTGCGGTAATGCCAGGCAAGCGTATTTCGTTTCTCCTCGATGAACGATCCCACGCAGCGGGTGACAAACAGCTCGAGCAGCGGCCTGATCTGGTCCTTCCATGCGGGCGACTCCGTCACCTGTTCCTGCCACTCGCCGCCCTTGTAGCGAATGAGAGCGCCGTGCTCGGCAACCAGCGTCAGCGGCAGATCGCCAAGCCATTCCGACAGCGTATCGGCGTCGCGGCCGCTGATAATGACCACCTCGTTCGACGGGTCCGCGGAAAATTCTTCAAGAAACTGAAGCACCTCTTTTGCCGGCTTCGCCTGCGAAGGCAGCTTGTGATAGGGTGACAGGGTGCCGTCGTAATCGAGGAGGATGCAGCGCTTGCTGGCGTCACGATAGGAATTGATGATCTGCGTGGTCGTGTCTCCATCAAGCACATTGACCTGCGTGCGGTCCCGCTCAGCTTTGACCTGGTGGAGCATATCGATGAAGTCGGTGATCCATTTGATCACGTCGTAGGCGGCAAGTCGACGTTGCATGAAGGCCATCCGGTTCTGCTGCTCCGTTATCGGCATGGTCAGGGCCGTTTCGATCGCATCCGCAACTTCGGCCGTGTCCGTTGGGTTCACCTGGATCGCCTCATTGAGCTCGCTCGCGGCGCCCGTCAGCTCGCTGAGGATCAGGACCCCTTTGTCGAGGCAGCTGGCCACGTATTCCTTTGCCACCAGGTTCATGCCGTCGCGCAGAGGCGTAATGAGGGCCACATCGGCTGACTGGTACAGCGCGCAGAGCTCCTCGAACCCCAGGTGGTTATACCGGTAGATGATCGGTTGCCAGCTGAGCGAGCTGAAGCGGCCATTGACCGCGCTCACCTTTTCTTCAACCTCCCGCCGCATTTCGACATAGCTCGAAATGACATCGCGCGAAGGGATGATGTTGAGAATGAAGACCACCTTTTCACGCCAGTGAGGCTTGTCGTCCAGGAACGCTTCGAATCCTTCGAGTCGGCTGATCAGGCCCTTGGTATAATCGAGGCGGTCCACCGAGAAGATGATCCGCTGACCCATGAACCGCTGTTCCAGTGCCACGCTGATATTGGCCGTGACCTCGTTGAAAAGCGCCTGCCGGAATCGGCCATAATCAATACCGATGGGGAACAGGTCGGCGCGCATCGTGCGGCCTTCGTACTGCATGGTGTTGAACTGGTTCTCGACATGCAGGATCATCTTGGCAGACTGGATAAAATGCTGGACATAGTCGTGCGTGTGAAACCCGATCAGGTCTGCGCCCAGCATGCCGCGCAACAGCATCTGCTTCCACCCTGTCGGCAGGAGGCGGAACATCTCGTATGACGGGAACGGGATGTGCAGGAAAAAGCCGATCTCCACGTCGGGCAGTGCCTTCCGCAGCAGGTGCGGCAGGAACATCAGCTGGTAATCATGAACCCAGATGACGTCTCCCTCGCGGTACAGGCGAACGATCGTGTCTGCAAACAATTGGTTGACGCTGATATAGGCATCGAACTCGTTGCTTCGATACTGCGTAAGCGACGGGAAATAGTGAAACAGGGGCCACAAGGTGGAATTGCAAAAACCGTTGTAGTAAGCTTCGTAGACAGCCTTGTCCGGAAACACCGGCTCGATTGAAAAATCCGCGGGAAAGAGATTGCGCTCACGGGCCTGCTTCCAGTCGTCCGTCGATGCATCCACGGACCCCACCCATACCTTTTCAAGACCGCCTTCGCCGCCCGTCTGCGACCGCTCAAAGTAACTCTTAATGGCCGAGACAAGTCCGCCCGAGCTCTGCCGCACCTGCATTTGTTCGCCGCTTCCTTCGATGGCATAGGGAAGACGGTTGGACACCACGATTAATCGGTTCATACGGGACATTCTCCGCCCCTTCTGTCCAAAAATCAGACCAGCGAGCCGGCACACGGAGCCTCCAAACCGGTCGCCCATTTTCCCGTCGTTTGCTTCGCGGCTTCGCCATGATTCCTTTATTTTGCTGCCAACTCAACGAGATGAAAACGAAGATCCTGCTCATCGCGCTTTTCCTTGCCGGCGTTGCAAACGCACAACAGGGTTGGTTTCTGGGGGTCGAGGCCGGCTATGCAACGGACCGCTACCGGTTTGCCGATCCGGGAGGCAGGCTCAATGCGGATCCTTTTTTCTCCGGACATTACGGCGTTGTCGCGCACAAGCGCTTGCCCCACCATTTTTATGTTGAGGCGGGCATCGGCTTGAAGCCCTACCTGTTCGGCATCTCCTTTCGTGACGCGGGCGCCTCAACACTGTCCGGCTACCGTACCTGCCAGGTCCCGTTGCGGATCGGGTACCGTTTGCCTCTGGTTCGCGACCGGCTCTCTCTCCTGCCTGTCGCAGGCTACACGTTCTCTTTCGTCGTTGCGGGCGACGACCTTTTTTCGGCAGAAGGGGATGCGGGGTACACCGGTACGGATGCCATCCATTATTCCTACACAGCACGGTTCCCCACAAAGACATTCTCTCTTCTGCAGGCTGGAATTGCCGCGGAGGTCCGCCTGTTCAGGACCTCGTTCCTGGGGCTCTCCTACAGCTACCTGGCAGGTACGGAAAAGATCTTCGTGCAGGACATCAGCTACATTGTCAATAGTGGAGCGAAGCAAAACGCGCAGGCATATACAAGCGGCGGCTACACCAGCGCCGGTATCTCGCTGAAGATTCCGCTGCAAAAAAACAAACCGGTTGTGGTTGTACGTGACTAGCCCTTCAGCCTGCTCTCGAGGTCGAGGCGGTGAGCGCGTGCGGTGTCACGGGCCACGTCGTAGCCAGCGTCAGCATGGCGGATCACACCGATGCCGGGGTCGTTCCGAAGGACGCGGCTCAGCCGCTCCCGGGCCGCATCCGTTCCATCGGCAACGATCACCATTCCCGCATGAATGCTGTAGCCCATGCCCACGCCGCCGCCGTGGTGCAGGCTTACCCAGGACGCGCCGCCGGCCGTGTTGACGAGCGCGTTGAGGACAGGCCAGTCGGCAACCGCGTCGCTTCCATCGAGCATGGCCTCGGTTTCACGGTTGGGCGATGCCACCGAGCCCGTATCAAGGTGATCGCGGCCGATCACAAGAGGCGCTTTTACGGTCCCCGTTCGAACGAGCTCGTTGAATGCAAGACCTGCTTTCTCCCTCTCTCCCTGCCCCAGCCAGCAGATTCGCGCGGGCAATCCCTGGAACGCGATCCTCTCTTTGGCCAGCTTGAGCCAGCGCTGCAGCGACGCATTTTCCGGGAACATTCCGGCGATCAGTTCGTCCGTCACCGCGATGTCGGCCGGATCGCCGCTGAGAGCTGCCCACCGAAACGGTCCTTTGCCTTCGCAGAATAACGGACGGATATAGGCCGGAACGAATCCCGGGAAATCGAAGGCGTTCTGCAGACCCTGCTCCTGCGCGCGTGCGCGGATATTGTTTCCATAATCAAATGTCACGCTGCCGCGCGCCTGCAGCTCCAGCATCAGCTCAACGTGCCGGCGCATGGACGCGAAGGCGTAGTCGAGGTACTGGTCGGGGTTTTGCTCGCGCAAGACGGCCGCCTGTTCCCGCGATACCTGGTGCGGCCAGTAGCCGATCAGCGGATCATGTGCCGAGGTCTGGTCCGTGAGCGTGTCGGGAACAACGCCCCGATCGACCAGTCTTTGCAGGAGATCGACGGCATTGGCCACGACCCCGATCGACAGTGCTTCGGCTTTTTCTTTTGCTTCCAGGGCCCGGTCGATCGCCGTGTCGACGTCATCAATGAGGAGGTCGCAATAACGCGTGGCGAGACGCTTCTCGATGCGCCAGCGCTCCACTTCGGCAACCAGCGCAACGCCTCCATTCATGGTGATGGCAAGGGGCTGTGCGCCTCCCATGCCGCCAAGTCCGGCCGTCACGTTGAGCGTGCCTGCGAGGGAGCCGCCGAAGTGTTTGTCGGCGATTGCCGCGTAGGTCTCATAGGTGCCCTGCACGATCCCCTGGGAGCCGATATAGATCCAGGACCCCGCGGTCATCTGGCCGTACATCATGAGCCCCTTCCGATCGAGCTCGGAGAAATGCTCCCAGCTCGCCCAGCGCGGCACGAGGTTGGAATTGGCGATCAGCACCCGCGGCGCATCGGCGTGCGTTTCGAAGACGCCGACCGGTTTGCCGGATTGCACCAGCAGGGTCTGG
>JAQBNP010000141.1 GCA_028288515.1 Flaviaestuariibacter sp.
TATGCAGGAGGTCAGGATTTCTGATTCCTGATTTCTGATCAGGTCGTGCTTGTTGGATGACGCATCATCGGATTGCGGATTGCAGATTTTTGGTCAGCCGCAACCTTTGGTTTCTGGTTTGGCATTGGTCATGCCGGATGCTGCTTCCTTTCATCAGCCAGCACATTCAGACAAGTCAAAAATCCGCAATCCGCAATCTCAAACGACCGTCAGAAATCTACAATCGTAAATCTAAAATCGTAACTCCCTTCCTACCATCCCAGCACGTACGCGAACACCAGCGGCGCAACGATCGTGGCATCGCTTTCGATGATGTATTTGGGCGTGTGGATGTCGAGCTTGCCCCACGTGATCTTTTCGTTGGGGTGAGCACCGGAATAGGATCCGTATGATGTGGTGGAGTCCGAGATCTGCGCGAAATAGCTCCAGAACGGGATCTCGTGCATTTCGAGGTCCTGGTACATCATCGGCACGACGCAGATGGGGAAGTCACCGGCGATGCCACCGCCGATCTGGAAGAAGCCGATGCCTTTGCCGCTGCTGTTGTCCTTGTAATAGTTGGCCAGCCACACCATGTATTCGATCCCGCTTTTCATGGTGCTGGCCTTGATCTCGCCTTTATATACGTAGGACGCGAAGATATTGCCCATGGTGCTGTCCTCCCAGCCGCCCACGACGATCGGCAGGTTCTTTTCGGCCGCCGCGATCATCCAGCTATCCTTCGGATCGATCTGGTAATCCTCTTTCATCACCCCGCTGTTCAGAAGCTTATACATGTATTCATGGGGGAAGTAACGCTCTCCCTTCTCATCGGCGTCTTTCCAGATGGCGTGGATATGGCGCTGGATGCGGCGGAAGGCCTCCTCTTCAGGGATGCAGGTATCGGTGACACGGTTCAGCCCTTTCTCAAGGAGGGCCCACTCCATTTCCGGGGTAAGGTCGCGCCAGTTGGGGATGCGCTCGTAGTGGTTATGGGCAACGAGGTTCATGATGTCCTCCTCCAGGTTGGCGCCGGTGCAGGAGATGCTGTGGATCTTGTCCTGGCGGATCATTTCGGCCAGGGAGATGCCGAGCTCGGCGGTGCTCATCGCGCCGGCGATGGTGACCATCATCTTGCCTCCTTCGAGGAGATGGGTCTCGTAGCCTTTTGCCGCGTCCACAAGGGCGGCCGCATTGAAATGGCGGTATTGGTGGAGGATGAATTGCGATATGGGTCCTTTGCTCATGAAGTCAAAAATTTAAGCGCCAAAATTAAGGCATTGCCCGGGGCAGGGCTGAATTTATTGCCTTCCGGGCCGTTTTCAGGTCGTTTTAACGGTTGAAATGCTGAGGTGGGCGAAAAGAAAACAGGAGCGTGATACACATACTGCAACTTTAATTAACTTTCGTTAACGTTCAAGCAGACCACCGATTGCATGCAAACACATTTCACGGCCTCCCTCATCTTGCCACTTTACAAACCGTCGGGTGACTGGGTCACCCCTTTCCTGGCCAACTACCGTGCACTGAGATCCCTGCTGCCACGGGAGCGCCTCCAATACATCGTCGTCCATGACGGTCCGGCGGACAGTGCCCTTCTTGCCGGAATCGAGAGCATCCGGACGGTCATCCCCAATCTTTGCTTCCTTCATTACGCGGCCAACCGCGGCAAGGGATATGCGCTGCGCGCCGGCGTGGCCGAGGCCCGGTCGTCCTGCGTCGTCATGGTGGATTTCGATTTTCCCTACCAGCACCAGAGCATTGCCCGGATCATCAACGACCTGAGAGCAGGCTACGATATCGTGATCGGCCGTCGCAACCGCTCCTATTTCCGTGAGGTGCCGGTCAAAAGGGTGGTGGTGTCCAAGCTTTTTTCGATGCTGAACCGCCTGTTCCTGCCCCTTCCCGTCTTCGATACACAGTCTGGCATTAAAGGGTTCAATGTGGCCGGCAGCCGCGTCTTCCTCCAAACGGAGATCGACCGCTTCCTCGTCGACACTGAATTCCTGATGCGGGCCCACAAGACCGACCTCGCCATCGGCATCATCGATATCCGCCTGCGTCCCCATGTCACCTTCTCCAATTTCGGAATGAAGGTCATCAGCACGGAGCTCGTGAATTTTCTCCGCATCGCCCGGATGAGCCGCCGCCTGCGCCGCTCCCGTGTCGCGCGTGAGGAGGAGACGGTTCTTCACCCCGGTTATTCACTGCGCGCTTAGGCCGGCCTGATGCAAACGGGCTCCTACATCCTCCCGCACCGGGTCCTGTTCAACCGCTGGCTCGCGCTGCTGTCCTGGTTCCTGTTGTCCACGGTCGGCGCGCTAACGCACCTCTCCAGCGGCACCTTCAATAATTTTCGTGTTTTCCGCTCGGTCTTTTTCCATGCCCTGCAGGGCACAAGCCTGTACGCGGCCTACCCGGCGGAGCACGCCGATATCAACCTGTATGGGCCTGTCTTCTCGCTTGTGATCGCGCCCTTTGCCTTGCTGCCGCCGCAGGTGGGAGCGATGGTGTGGGTGCTGGCAAATGCGGCACTGCTGCTGTATGCGATCACAACACTGCCGGTGCCGCGCGCATGGCAGGTTGCGATCGTCCTGCTCTGCGCGCACGAGCTCATGATCAACAGCACCTGGTTCCAGTCCAACGCACTGGTGGCCTCCTGCCTTTTACTCGGTTATTCCTTCACGAGGCGCGAGCGCGAATGGGCCGCCCTCTTCTTTATCATGCTTGCCACTTTCTTCAAGGTTTACGGCATCGTCGGCCTGTGCTTCTTTGCCTTCAGCCCGCACAAGGCGCGGTTCCTGGCGTGGGCGGTCATTTGGAGCGCCGTCTTGTTCCTCGCGCCGGCTCTGCTCATGGGCATCAATGGACTCCTGCGCGCATATCCCGAATGGGCGCGAACGCTGGCCGAGAAATCCGCCCGCAATACCGGCCCCGGCAACCTGTACCAGAACGTGTCTGTGATGGGAATGGCGCACCGCATCTTTGGACTGGAAGCCCTGGGCGATCTGTGGATCCTCGCGCCGGCAGGCCTTCTTTTCCTGAGCCAGTTCGCGCAGCGGCGTTACCTTCCCGACCTGCGCCTCCAGCTTTACATTCTTGCATCGCTCCTCATTTCCGTGGTGATCTTCAGCAACGGCGCGGAATCCCCTACCTATATCATTGCCGTTCCGGGGATCTGCCTGTGGTACATCCTGCAGCCACCGTCCCGGCGCGTGAACCTGTTTTTCGGTGTTGTGCTGATCCTCACTACGTTTGCCTATTCCGACCTGCTCGGCTCCTGGGTCCGAAGCCACCTCATGCGGCCTTATTCGCTGAAAGCATTGGCACCATTCGCCACCTGGCTTGTCATCTTGGTGCAGGTACATAGGCGGCAATTCCTGCTGGCAAACCTGCCGCAGGATCCCGAACGCTTACAACGGGCCATCGCATGACGCAAGCGCCCCTGATCGGACTCAGCTTCGACGTCGAGGAGTTCGACCTGCCGCTTGAGTATGGCCGGGTGATTTCCGTGGGTGAGCAGCTGTCGGCGGGCTTCCGCGGGCTTCGCGCGCTCCGCCCGCTGCTGGATACCGCCAGTGTCCGCTCGACCTTGTTCACCACTGCTTTTTTCGCGCTTCAATACCCGGAGGAGATCAGGGCACTGGCGTCGCGGCACGAGATCGGTTCGCACACGTACCACCACGGCAGGTTTGCCGATGCCGACCTTTTACGATCCAGGCTTACTCTCGAGCAGGTATCGGGTGTGCCGGTCACAGGCCTGCGCATGCCGCGCCTGAAGCGGGTGGCGCCGGCGCTTGTGGAAGCGGCCGGCTATCAATACGATTCATCGCTCAACCCGACATGGGTGCCCGGGAGGTACGACCACCGCGCGTTGCCGCGCGTGCCGGTCAGGCATGGCGGGATTATCGAGGTGCCGGTATCGGTTACGCCACGGTTGCGCGTGCCGCTGTTCTGGCTGGCCTTCAAGAACCTGCCGTACAGCGTCTACCTCCGCATGGCTTTGAAAACACTGGAGACGGATGGCCACCTGGCGCTCTATTTTCACCCCTGGGAGTTTACGGATATCTCCGCATACCGGCTGCCGGCCTACCTCAGGCGGGGCGATGGCGGTGCTCTCCTGCACAAGCTGGAGCGGCTCGTCAAAGACCTGTCGGGCGCAGGAGAATTTGTCGGCATGGCCGCTATCGCCGCGCGTTGCCAATAAAAAATTAGCCCCGCTAGAAAGCGGGGCCATTCAAAACACACACTAAAACTAACGCGTTCAAACCTTGCGGATCTTTTTATAAGAAGTCCAGTCCTTGTTGTCTGATGACTTGAGGACGATCTTGTTATCGGCATTCTCGAGGGTGACGTAGTACGAAGTTCCTTCCTCGTTGGAGATCTCGAAGAGGTCGGAGATCCAATAATTTGCGGACTCGGTTTTGAGGCTTGTCTGGAGCATCATCGGCAGCTGGCTGGCGGTGATATTGCGTGTGAGCGCGATCAGCGAGCCGTCGTTGTCGTAAAAGGCGTTGATGTACTGGCCATCCAGGGCAAACTGCGCTTTTGCGAATGTCGTGCTGACGGTCCAGTCGACCTCGCGGGCATTCTTGAATGTTGTTTCAAAAGACTTTCGGATGGCGGGAGAAACCTCCACCGGTGTTTCGGCCTGGCTGATCGAAGTCGCCAGCATGGCAAGAAAAAGAAAAAGTGATTTCATGATGTCGTATTTTTTGACGGTTTAGAATTGTCGTTCGGTATTGTGACGGGACAAAAGTAGATTCTGTTACAGGGGGGTACAAGGTAAAAGTGACAGGTGGGAGGGTGTGTTAAACGCCTTAACACCGGCCTTCGCGCCCGTTAATGGTGTATGAATTGTTGTATTTGATTGATGAATTACCTCGCCCATGCATACCTGTCGTTCAATCACCCGCGGATCCTTGTCGGGAACATGATCTCCGACTTCGTGAAAGGGAGGGGGCAGTTTACGTATGAGCGGCAAATTCAAATGGGTATCCGGTTGCATCGGCAGATAGACGAGTACACGGACCACCATCCGGCAACCGCCGCAGCGAAGGAATTCTTCCGTGCCGACTACCGTCTTTACAGCGGCGCGATCATCGATGTGCTCTACGATCATTTTCTTGCGAATGACCCCTCCTGCTTTGCTTCGCCAGCCCTGCTGGATGCGTTCGCGCAGAAGGTTTACAGCACCCTCACAAACGCCGGAGAGGAGCTGCCGGCGGGCTTTGCAGCGCTTCTTCCCTATATGCGCGCGCAAAACTGGCTCTACCGCTGCCATACCCGCGAAGGCGCCGCACGCAGCCTCGAAGGGCTTGTTCGACGCGCCGCCTACATCAACGATGCCGGCCCCGCGATCCGCACCTTCTCGACCCACCACCAGGACCTCCAGGCCTGCTACAATGCGTTCATCGGAGATGTTAAATCATTTGCAAATGAAGCCTTCGGGCAACTCCTTTCCTGATCGGCTGCTCTTTCAGTACCGTTGCGTGATATTTTTGCCGTACAACCGCATAGCATGAAAAAAATCCTTAGCGCCCTTTTCTTCCTCGCTTCCGTCGCCGTCCAGGCACAAACCTATAAAATGCCGGCACTCGATAAATCGCCGATGGACATGGCATATTACCCGGCTAATTTCCCCGTGCTGAAGATCCAGGACAAGGCCACCGAGCCGCTCGTTGCCCGCGTGATCTACAGCCGCCCTCAAAAAGGCGGACGAACCATTTATGGAGACCTCGTGGAGTACAACCAGGTGTGGCGTCTGGGCGCGAATGAGGCCACGGAGATCGAGTTCTACCGCGACGTGAAGATCGGCGGCAAGAAGATCCCGAAAGGAAAATACACCCTCTACGCGATCGTGAATCCGGCACAGTGGACGATCATCATCAACAAGGACACCGATATCTGGGGCGCCTTCAAATACGACGAAAAGAAGGACGTGGTGCGCGTGAACGTGCCCAGCGAAAAGCTCACCGAGATCGTCGAAGCATTCTCGCTCCAGTTCGACAAGAGCGCTACCGGCGCCAACCTTGTCATTGCCTGGGACGACACGAAAGTGAGCCTTCCGATCGTGTTCAAGTAAAGCGCGAATTGGGTCGTATGGGCGAATGGCGTAATTTTTCGGCATGAAAGCCGCCCTTTCCTTTTGTTGCCTTTTCTTCCTGATGGCCTGCGCCGACAACGCGCCCCCGCCAACCGAGCACAAAGAGCCGGCAGCGCGGCACGATACGCTCCCGATCCATAAGGAAGCGCTCAATCCTTACGCGGCCGTCGACGTGTCCCCGATGGATATCAGCTATTTTCCCGAAGATTACCCGGTAATGAAAATGTCCGAGCGTGTGAGCGGCCCGCCGCTCGCGCGCGTCATTTACAGCCGCCCGCACCGCCAGGGACGCACCATCTTCGGCGGTCTTCTGCAATACGGCAAGCCCTGGCGCCTCGGGGCGAACGAAGCCACGGAGATCGAGCTTTTCAAAGACGCAACCATCCTGGGAAAGAAAGTGCCAGCCGGCCGCTATATTCTTTATTGCGTTCCCGAGAAAGAAAGCTGGACGATCTGCTTCAATTCAAACATCTACAGCTGGGGCCTGCGGCATGATGAAAAGATGGACGTTCAGCAATTCCGCATCCCCATCAGCCAGCTCACCCAACCGATCGAATACTTCAGCCTCGTCTTTCAAAAGACGGCAGCCGGCGCCGATATGGTCATGGCCTGGGATACCGTCGAGGCACGGCTTCCCTTCTCCTTTTAACCCGGATCTATGTGTGGCATTGCGGGCATGGTTTCAACGGACGGGTCCCCACGTGATGGGCGCCTCGTGGAGGCAGCGGTGAGCACACTTCGTCACCGGGGACCGGAATGCAGCAGCATATGGTCGAATGAAGACGGGACCGTCACCCTGGGACATTGCCGCCTGTCGATCATCGACCTTTCGCCACGGTCCGGCCAGCCCTTTTCTTATAGCGGCCGCTACACGATCACCTATAACGGGGAGCTCTATAACTATAAAGAGCTGCGGGCCGAGCTCGCCGGACGTGGTTCCCTCTTCACGACCGAATCAGATACGGAGGTCGTGATCGCAGCCTTCGCAGCCTTCGGGCCTGCCTGCCTGCAGCGCTTTGACGGTGCCTTTGCCTTTGCGATCTGGGACGACCAGGAGGGCTGCCTCTTTGCTGCGCGCGACCGCTTCGGTGAGAAGCCTTTGTTTTTTTCCGTTCAGCCCGATGGCTTCCTGTTTGCGTCCGAGCTAAGGGCCTTCTGGCAATGGGGCGTTCCAAAGATCGTCAACGAATCCCTTCTCTATAATTTCCTGGCACTCGGCTATGTCGTGAATCCAACAGGCGCCACGGAGACCTTTTACACGGGCATTCAAAAGCTTCCCGCCGCCTCTTCCCTGACCCTCCGTCCGGGACATGACGCCCTCATCGAAACCTATTGGAACCTGCAGCCGGAGCCATCGCGCGTGATGTCCGATGCCGATGCGATCGACCGGTTTACTGACCTGTTTCGACAATCTGTATCGCGACGCCTTCGCGCAGACGTAGCCGTGGGCACCAGCCTCAGCGGCGGCCTGGACAGCTCCGCGGTCGTTGCCTTTTGCCAGGAAGCACCGGCTGGCCAGTATACGCACCGAAGCTTTACGGCCGTCTTTCCCGGCTACGAGAAGAACGAGCAGGCGCAGGCCGCCCTCGTCGCAAAAACCTTCGGCCTCCAGGGGACGCAGATAACGGTTGATCCTGGGGAAGTCGTGTCGCTGATGGACAAGGTGATGGCCTGCCAGGAAGAGCCGGTGTCATCGGGCAGCCCGCTCGCGCAATACCGCGTGTTCCAGGCGGCGAAGACCGCCGGTGTCACCGTGCTTCTCGACGGCCAGGGCGCCGATGAGATCCTCGCTGGCTATGGCAAATACTACCGATGGTACTGGGCGCAGCTTTTTGCGGAGAAGAAATTAGGAAGCAGTGCTGAGCTGGCGGCTGCCCGTGCGCTCGGCGTTCGTGAGCCATTCGGGCCCACCGAAAAGATCGCCGCGCTGGCGCCCCATTTTGCTGCATCGATCCAGCAGGTGCGTCGCGAGCGGGCAGCGGCACGTGACACACGGCTGGCGCCCGCATTCGCAGCAGCGCACAAGCGCGACTCCTATTACATGATGCCCGCGCGCTTCGATCTCAATTCCGTTCTTCAGTACAATACAACGGCCAACGGGCTCGAAGAGCTGCTGCGTCTCGCCGACCGGAACAGCATGGCGCACGCCGTCGAGGTCAGGCTGCCATTCCTCAGTCACGAGCTCGTGGAATTTCTTTTTTCCCTTCCACCGTCATTCAAGATTCGTGATGGATGGACCAAGTGGCTGCTGCGCAAGGCCGTGGCATCCCGCCTGCCCGCGGAGATCGTCTGGCGCACGGACAAGACCGGTTTTGAGCCGCCTCAAAAAGCGTGGATGGAGCGCCCGGATGTCCAGGAGGCGGTGCGCGCAGGGAAAGAGCTGTTGGTATCGAAGGGCATCCTGGACCCGCGCGTACTGCAGCAAAAAATTCAGCCGCATACGGCGTATGCGGCTGAAAGCTGGGACTGGCGCGCGTGGAGCGCCTCCTACCTGTATTAGGACTTGCGAAGCTTTTTCTCAATTTCCAGGTGGCCCGCCGCGTCCGAGCGGATGTTGACCCAGCTGCTTGCATCTTCCAGGATAATGTGATAGGTTGTTTCGTCGCCGGAGGTCAGCTCGGTGACGCCGAAGATCTTCTTGTCCGCATACTTCGCCGTGACCTTGGTCAGCACGACGATCGGCAGGCGCGACCCATCATAATAACGGATGGTCTGCAGGACGTTGCCTTCGTGGTCGTATGAGACGCGTGTGGGGATCTGGTTCAGCTCGAATGAAGCTTCATAGGAGCGGGCCGACGAGCTCCAGGAAACGTTGGTCACATCACGGAACGTGTTGTTGAATACATGCAGGACCTTCTCGGAGACATCGGGAGAGTCGGCCAGGGCAGTGATGCTGGAGGCAAGGACGGCGAGGGATAAGATAAATGCTTTCATGACGATTGGTTTGATAAGGTGAATGATTGATTTTGTGATACGAATGTATTCGTAACAAAGCGCCTGATGTGGTTCTTCTCCACCACCGGCGCGTTAAAAGTTCGCTAATGGAATCACGGTTGCGCATGCCCGGGGCTGTCTGGAAAATGAGCCGGATGAAGGGCGATTAGGATGGATGAGGAACGTGCCAGATTCGTTGCGTCTGGGCAAAGAGAGTGTTAATGAGGAGCAACGGTTTTCGGCATCGCGCGCATATGCCGTGTGCCGGCAGTTCCGGCCATCTTAACGCCTCTGCCGCCGCCCGTTCGCACGGGAGCTCTCAACAAACGGGTTGCCCGTTTTCAGCTTACCTTCGCTGGCTGAATCATTAACCATGAAGCTAGGAACCAAGTTCATACATGCCGGCGTTGAGCCAGACCCCACAACCGGCGCGATCATGACCCCCATCTACCAGACCTCCACGTATGTGCAGCAAGCACCTGCCCAGCACAAAGGGTATGAGTACGCGCGGAGCCAGAACCCGACACGCACCGCCCTCGAGTCGGCCTATGCCGCGATCGAGAACGGCGCGTTCGGACTTGCGTTCAGCAGCGGCGTCGCCGCAACGGACGCCGTGATCAAGCTGCTGTCTCCCGGGGACGAGGTCATTGCCATCAACGATATGTATGGCGGCACCTACCGCCTCTTCACCAAGATCTTCGAAAAGTTCGGCATCCGCTTTCATTACGTGAGCATGCAGGAAGCCGACAATGTGCGGCCCCTCATCAATGAAAAGACAAAGCTGATCTGGACGGAAACCCCGACCAACCCCCTGATGAATATTGCCGATATCGAAGCGCTGGCCAACATCGCCAAAGAGCACAAGCTTCTCCTTGTCGTCGACAATACATTCGCGTCTCCTTACCTCCAGAACCCCCTCGATCTCGGCGCGGACATCGTTATGCATTCCGCTACAAAATACCTGGGCGGCCACAGCGACGTCATCCAGGGCTGCCTGGTCATGAACGACCCGGCCCTTCGCGAGCAGCTCTATTTTATACAGAAGTCGTGCGGCGCCGTACCAGGTCCGCAGGATTGCTTTCTTGTCCTGCGCGGCATCAAGACCTTGCATGTCCGCATGCAGCGCCATTGCGAGAACGGTGAGCGCATCGCCCATTTCCTCCGGCAGCACCCCAAGGTTGGCCGCGTATACTGGTGCGGTTTCGAGGACCACCCGAACTACGCGATCGCCAAAAAGCAGATGCGCGGCTTCGGCGGCATGATGAGCTTTACACTGAAGGACGACCGGATCGAGGAAGCCAAACGCGTCCTTTCATCGACCAAGGTTTTTGCGCTGGCGGAGAGCCTCGGCGGCGTCGAATCGCTCATCAATCACCCGGCATCGATGACCCATGCATCCATCCCGCGCGAGGAGCGCATCAAGAACGGTCTCGGAGATTCCCTGATCCGCCTCAGCGTCGGTATCGAGGATGTGGACGACCTCATCGACGACCTCAACGCGGCCATCGGGTAAGGCGTCATGAAGCGGGACGACATCAAGGCATTTTTAGACAGGAAGGTTGACGAATACGATCAACCTTCTTTTATTTCGGCCGATCCCGTGTCGATCCCGCACCGCTTCACGAAGAAGCAGGATATCGAGCTCGCCGGCTTCTTCGCGGCCATCTTCGCATGGGGCAACCGCACGACGATCATCAGGAAGTCCATCGAGCTGATGGACCTGATGGGCGGCGCCCCGCACGATTTCGTGCTGCATCATTCCCAGAACGACCTCAAGCGACTCCTCGGGTTCCGCCACCGGACCTTCAACGCCACCGACCTTTTCTATTGCCTTTCGTTTTTCAACGACCATTACAACCATTTCGAAACTCTTGAAGACGCCTTCCTCCGGGGAGGCAGTTTTTCGGGCATCGAAGCATCGCTCGATCATTTCCACCGCTCTTTTTTCTCCCTGCCCGACGCGCCGGAACGCACCCGCAAGCATGTCGCAGCTCCCTTCCGCGCGTCCACGTGCAAGCGCCTCAACATGTACCTGCGGTGGATGGTGCGCGACGACGGCCGCGGCGTTGACTTCGGTCTCTGGAAGCGAATCCCGCAACGCGACCTTGTTTGTCCCCTTGACCTCCACGTGGCCCGCGTGGCGCGCAAGCTGGGGCTTATCCGGAGGCAGCAGACGGACTGGATCACGGCGCTCGAGCTGACCGAACAATTACGGACCTTTGACCCGGACGATCCCGTCAAATACGATTTCGCGCTGTTCAGCCTCGGCATCAT
>JAQBNP010000156.1 GCA_028288515.1 Flaviaestuariibacter sp.
CCTTCGCGCACCGCTTGCAGTACTTGCAGTTCTTACATGCCTTGCAGGGACTTGCTCCTTTACAGGTAGCTTCTGGTGCCGGCGGTGAAAAGGCGAAAATGGCGATCAGCATCAAGCCAAGGAAGGAGGGAGCGCCCCCGAGCAACGGATACAACTTGCGAAGTCCGTCCGCAGTCTTCTCAGCAGACTGTAGTCTGACAAATAGAGAGAGAGAAATTTGGGTGTGCACATTAGGGGCACCGCGCACATATTGGCAGATCCGCAATGACTACACGTTGATTCTGGTCAAGAATGGCAACGCATCCATCTATAAAATTTCGGGAGGTTTTTAATCGTACCCTCAGAAGGTAGTTGGTTACGTGGCAAACGGTCTTTAACGTACGCAGACGTTTACAGATTAAAAAGGGCCAGCTCACAAAGCCGGCCCTTTTCCATTCAATCCCTGGTCAGTTCAATCCCTCGTCAACCTCACGCACGGTTTTCCCGTCGGCCCATTCCATATCGGCCTCCATATTGGAAAAAACGCCGAGCACGTATTCATCCGAGTAGATCTTCTTGTAATCCTGGAACAGGTCGAGGATCCTCTCGTGCATGTCCGCTGTAAGGAAGATCTCCTCCTCATGGCCTTCCGGGTGGAGCAGCGCGTCGAGCCGGTCGTTGAATGCGTAGAGAACGCGCGCCGTCTTCAGCATCTGGGAGAGGTCGGTTTTCTCCTTGTAGATCTCGCTGAGGAAATAATAGAACTGCACGTATTTCTCGCCCAGTCGTTTCTTGGTTAGGTACTCTTCGGTGCCATAATGCAGCGGGTCGTTGTAGGTATAGGAAAGACTGTCCGCTTCCATGGCTTCGGCGGCCGTGATCGCGTCGCGGTGCTCGTTGCGGGAGCAGGCGCCGCCGCCACCACCTCCGCCACCGCTGCCGCCACCGGGGTTCTTGAGGCAATAGAAGGAGGCAGGGTAGGCAGGCTCAAGGCTGCGGGTGCAGGTGGAGTTGGGTGAGCTGGTGCTGCAAAAGCGGTCCTGGCAGTTGCCGCCGTCAGGCAGCTTGTACCAGTCGCTCATATCGGCGGCATAGCCGGTGGTGCGGTTCAGCTTCCGGTCCACGTACTTCTGTGCGGCCTTCATGAGAAAGTCCGTGTGGTTGGGACTGCTGAAGCTGATGGGGCTGCCAAGAGTCAGGTAAAGGACCGACGTATTGGCGCTGTTCGCGAACGCGATATTGTTGCGGATGTATTCGATGGCGTTATCGGACAGGATGGAGATGCGGATGCTGAGGTCCTTGTTGCGCACGAAGCGTCCAGCCTCTTTTTGATAGAACGTGTGCTGCACCAGGTTGCCCTGGACACGAAGTGTGCTCACGGCCGTGATGTCCGCATCGGTGAAAGCGGGATCCCTGCTGATCTGCTTGCCGATGTAGAGGATCGCCATGAACGGTGCATTGCCGGCCTGCGGCTCCTTCAGCTCCTTAAAGAATGCAAGGGCCGATGCAGACGGAGTGATGGCGTCGCCATTGTCCTGGAGGCTCGGCTTCGCGAATGTCCAGACATTGGTGTTGGAAAAGGTGACGGCAGTGCCGCCGGAACGGTATGTGACCGGGATCGTTGCGTTCGGCTGGCGGCTGTTGCAGGTTTCGCACATGGTTTTGCGGCTGCAGGAATAAAAAGCGAAGACGGCACCGGCGACGAGGACGATCGCCAGCAGGGAAACGGACAGGAGTTTTTTCATGTGTGCGGTTTTGACCCTACTCTCTTTTTTTTCGACGCTGGTTCGGGTTCTTTCGTCGCGGAGAAGCTGGCATTCGTTGCCATCGATAAAAAATGAAATAGCGGCTGTCTCGCGACAGCCGCCGTTTCTTATTCGATCGTGTCGATGATCACGACGAGCTCTTTCTCGTCAGCCTTGACGGGGTAGTCGCCCGGCTTGAGGGTGATGCCGTCATAGATCTCCCAGGGCTCGTCGACGCTGAACGTTGCGAGGTCTTCTGCCGTGTAGCCTTCGCGGTCTTTCAACTCGGCAGGAAAGTGCATTTCCACCTGGCCGTTGTCGAGCACGCGCGACCAGAGGTAGGCATTGTTTTCCTTCAGGTACGAGAAGGGATAGTTCGGCACGCAGTCGGTTTCCCAATGACCGCCGATAAAGCAGAACCAAAAGCCGTGGCCGCAGTCATACTTCGGGCGGTGAAAGTTGAAGTCATCGAATTCGTAGGTCAGAACGGGGTGCGTTCCCTGGGGACAGCCCGGGAGCTCTTTAAATGTGCTGGAGAGTGCCGGCTTCATCGCTTTCGCTGTGGGTGTTGCCGCTGTGTTCTGGTCGTCAGACGTCGCGGTCTTCGAGCAGGCGAACAGCACGAGGAGGGAGATGCCGAGAAGTCCTGCGAGGCGTTGTTTCTGGATCATGTGGTTTTGAATTTTGCCTTACTCATTTTGCAAAAGCGCGGGGTTTGTAAGGACTTGTTTCCCAGGTCGGTCAGGACTGCGGGTTGCAGGTGTGTTTGTTTTTGATGGGTGAAAAAGCGCCCGGAATGGCATGGTGCTGTGTGTTTTTCCTGTCCACAAAGTACCCGACCTGGAGGGCCTGCACAAGAGTGCCCGCACTGAATTTCAGGCCGTGCCGGCACGGATCGATCATCGTATTTATGCGCGTTGGGGCCGGGTATATTTCACGCGAAGCGTGCTCAGAAGCAATGGATGCGCCTAGCGACCTCCTTTGCGGATTCCTGTGCCTGTGGGCGCACTTTGGGTAGATGAAGCTTGTGGTTTTCCAGCCGCAGGAGTGCGTGGCAGAAATAATCGCAAATCCTCTTTGTGCTCCTTTGTGGGTTTTGTGCCTTGGTGGTTCAAGCACTCTCATGGCGCTCGTTTCGGGTCCCTGCGGGATGACAGCCGGGGAGATGCGGCCCGTTTTTGCAACCAGCACTGGAAACGACCCCATTCACCATTCACCATTCACTATTCACGATTCACTTCACACCATCCACCCCCCCCGTGTTTTCACCCTTTTATTCCCGTGTTCTCCTCGTTGTGCAGGCCACGGGGGTTGACAACCTTTGCCGGGCCGGCCTTGCCGCGCACCGCCACCAACTAAAATGTCAACCATGCGCACATTCCTGATTCTTCTCCTGTTCAGCCAATTGCTGCCCTGCGCCATCCACGCACAGAAGGTCGACACATTCGACCTGCAGGACCCAACCGATTTCCTGTATACCCCGGGCGACACCATGCGCGTCTACGTCAGGCCTGCCGTGGACAGTGCAACCGTCAGGTGGCCGGGCTCTGAAAACAACTTCTTTACATACGACACCGCTTCGCGCATCCTGTCATTCGCTACCCAGAAAGGAAGCACGGCAGAGCACCGCGCGCTCGTCATGCACGCCTCCGGCGATACCCTCAACGACCTCTTTTTTTCACCCGCCCTGTCTCTCCGGCGTCGTACCGGCTTCAACACCTATAACGTCCTCAACATCCTGGACGACCGGAACTATATCCGCTTCGATTTCGATACAGCCGGCTCCGCCAGGTCCCTGAAGGTCAGCGCGCGCAAGATCGTCTTCGAGAACAAGCCCGGCAACCAGCTCTATAAATTCAACTACCGGCCGGGCCAGGAGTTCACGCAGTTCCGCACCATCGAGATCGGTGCCGATACCCTTGTCCTCAACGACCGGATGCATTTTCCCGGAACGAAGCTGACCATTAGGGCGCGTGTCCTCCTGGTCAATTACACTGGGGGCCAGCCTGCCATTGACATCACACCGCTGAAGTACGATCACGGCGTTGTGCCTGTGGAGCGGTACGCGGCGGGGCGGAACGGGACACCGGCCGACACGCTCTTTCTCTTTTATGACACACTCGTTTCCAAACATGAGAACAAGATCCTCTTTGCCGCAAACGGGGGCGACGGGGAGAATGCGCCTGTCGGAACGAATGGGCTGGACTACCCCGCGCTGGCTGTCTTTCCAACGACGTTCACGCCGAAGAAGTCTGGCGGTTGCGATAACATCACCGCTTCCCTCCCAAATGACCCCCGGTCCGCCAAGGTCGCCGTCCTTGACTTCTTCCACCGCGTAACAATTCATGAAGGCTGCGATTGTCATGGCGGTCCCGGCGGTCATGGCCCTGTCGCCACTGAAGGAGAGCCTGCCAACTATAACTGTGACTATACGCTTGTGGGCGACCGCCTTTCCCCCGTCATCAACTATGCCGCCGCGCAGCCAACCCTTGGCGGAAAGCCGGGCGAGCCCGGTAATGCCGGCACGATCGTATCCAACCAGGACGTCGACTCGATGAGCCTTCTTTCCGGTGGCGCGGCCGGCGACCGCGACAAGCCACGCACAAGCGGGAAATACAATGGTCCCACGGAGCTGTACAGCCTCCGCATGTACAAGGGCGCCGCCACCTGGACCCGCGTATACCCGCCGGAGCCAAAAGTGCTGGAGCCGCTGAAACCCGCCCGCGACCGGGGAGACTCCGGCCGCATCGTCCGCACGGACGCACCTGCTACCTGGGTCGATGATGCCTACCTCCAATACGTCGTCGACTATGCCGAGGACCTGTTCCGGTTCGGGGGCGTCGATGAAGCCCGCTCTTTGCTGGAGCTGTACGAAGCCCGCTATTTCAATGCCTCGGGAGCCACCAGCCTGGACACCGTGCTGAAGCGAGACCTCCACAGCCGCGTCAAGTCGGCGCTCAGCAAGATCAACGCGAACGTCGACTTCTATGGCAACCGCTACGGGTTCGTGCCCGGTCTCGACATTGTCCGCAATGCCGAGATTTACAAGGCCAGCGTCCGCTCCTACATTGAAACGTATGCAGCCTGCCTGTTTCTCGAGAACGTTACGGCAACCGACCAGCTCGCTTACAACAGCGCCGTGCGGCGGATCGAAGCCTTTCTCGAAGAAAACCTCAACCTCAAGGCAACACTCGAGCAGATCGACAACGAAGAGATCCCGGCGATCCACCGGAAAATGGACACGGCCACGCTCTACCTGGAACGCATTACGGCCGCTGTGAAGCGACTCGAGCGCCAGTTTGAAAAGAAGGCGAAGAGCATCGTCGACGAGCGCGAGCGCAGGGAAAAGAACAGGTCCTTCCTCAAGGGCATCACAACGCTCGCCAAAGTGATCCCGGTATACCAACCCGCCCTCGGCCTGGCCGCATCAACATTCGAGGCCTTCGTCTTGAAAGAGGACGGTGCGGGCCTGCTTGACCAGGTCGGCCATGTCGCCAACGATTACAAGAACATCAACGGGATGATGGCTTCCTATGAGGCGTTTAAGACAACCGTTGGAGAAAAGCTGGGGGCCGGCACGCCCGGTGTTCCGCTTTATAAGAAGATCTATGAGAATCGGAAGCCGCTCATGGCGAGCCTGCAACCCTATGTGGAGTCGACACAGAAGATACTGGCCGGCCTCAACAACCGTAAAGTTCTCAAGCAAAGCGTGGAGGCGGAAGTTGCCAAGCTGAAGGCGAAGCACCCAACCTATGCGAAGCTGGTGGACAGCGTGAAGATCATGGTGGACCTGAATGCATCCCTGATGGAGTCGGTTGTGAGCCTGGAGAACAAGCTCGTGGCGATCGACAAGGCGATCATGGTCAACTCCGTGATCCTCGACGATATCAAGACCAACCAGGCCGGCATCTCGATCCCGAGCCTCCGCAAGCAGCAGGTCATTTCATCGATCAAGAAAGATGTGATCGAGAAGCTCTATTACCAGCAATACCTCTATGCGAAAGCATACGAGTACTTCATGATGAAGCCCTATGGCGGCTATGAAGCGACCTTCAAGGCGCTCCGCGACGAGAACATGAAGGGGAAGGACACGGCGCAGATCGTAACAGCGCTGTTGAAGCTGTATTCCTACGACGCCGAGAAGCTCAACCTCGATGCAAGCATCTTACTGAACACGAGGATGCTCGAGGCAGACAGGTCAACGACCGTGACCTTCAATATCGGGCGCGGTGAGCTCCGCCGCCTGAACGCTGGTGAGCCGGTGACCCTGAACTTCTTCCGAAATCCCTAGTGGCAGCGCATCACGAAGAACCTGGAGCAGTTCCAGGACGTTCAGATCTATGATATGAGCGTGCGCCCGGTCTTCACGCGCACCTCGCTCGATGCGGCCGTCGCTAACGATGCCCCGTTTGCAAACAGCAAGATCGCCATTGCGCACAGCGGTGTGTCCACCCGGTATGCGGGTGAGGAGGTTTATAATTTCTACCATGTCACGAAGGACGGATCGCCGTTCTTCCAGTGGGAGTTCGACTACGATATCATCGCCCGCCGGTTGACGCCGGTTTTGCAGGGCGAGACCTACCAGCGCCTCGTTGACCTGCTGACGCAGCGACAGGTGCCCGAGGATGCGGTCCGCCGCGTGGTTTCATTCGACAGCGATTTTACATTGTCAAAGGAGGACGCCACGGCAGGCAACACGTCCGTCGACCTGGATTCTCTCATGGTGACGCTCAAGCTCTATATGATCCCGCGACAGTACACGAACTCTTTGCTGCTGGTTGGCGAGGGAACCACGGCGCAGGTGCCGTTCAAAGTTGTCCGTGGACGCGATGTGTTCCAGGGAGCGGGCTTCCTGTACCAGGGCTTCAAGTCGGGCGATGCCGTTCAGATCGAGACACCGGCTGTCTGGAACGGAAGAGAATTCAAGTACTGGTCGTACAAGAACGAAAAGATCCCGGGCAATATCCTGAAGGTGAATGCCGACCAGAGTATCAGGATTTACCGGCCGGTGTACGAATAAAGGAGCGGCCTTCTTGCGCTTTAGCGGCTTGAGCGCCACACCAGGAAGCGAAGGAGGGAGGCAAAAGGCAAAGAGAAAGCTTCTTGTCTTTTGCTTCTTGGGTGACGTTCTCTGATCCTCACACATCAGGCAAATAGACAGAAAGGAGGCGCGCAGGAAATCTTCCTTCCGCGCCCCTTTCTGTCTTTTCTTTCATAACAACGACGCCGGGCTGTCACCGCTTTCGCTTCTCATAGTCTTCAAAATAATCCATCAGTCCCGGCTCAAAGCTGCTCATCCGCTCGATCTTCAGCTCGAGAGTCCGCGGCGGAAACTGCGTCTTGAACGCCGGGTAGTATGCGCCATGACAATACAGGCAGATCCTGTACAGCTTCATCCCGGCTACATTGTCCATCTTCGACAGGGAGTAGGGTATGTCCACCAGGTCGTGGCTGTAAAAGAACGTGAGTGTATAGGCTTCCGGATGGCTTGAGTCTGCCGGTCGCTGGAATACCTTCCGCATCTCCCGCCCGTCCACCACGCTGTCCGGCCGCACGCCCACAAGGCTGTCGTATTGAGATGAGGGGTAGTAGCTCCAAAGCGTTGAATCCACCCGCTTTCGCTCGACGACAAGTCCAGGCCTTGGCGGCTGATGATAGACCAGGCCATAGGTACTATCCCGAGCCGCCACAAAGAAGAACCGGCGCTGTTCCGGCGGAAACACATGGCCATTGTTTGCAGAGTCGAACCGGTAGGACACCCGGTACAGGCTCATGTCCTTTTTGTAGATGACCGTGAAGCTCAGGGCAGACGTTTTCAGCTCGGAGGCAGGCAGGACCTGCGGAATCGTATGGACGATGCGGACGCCTCGCAGTTGCGCGCCCGAAGGCTGCAACGCGCAGGACAGCAGGAGCGGAGCCATCATAGATAGAAGCAAGTAGCGGCGCATATCGGGGCGTTTTTATGTTCTGAGGAGTCTTCTTAAACGGCAGTCCAGCTGTTCTGTCCCACACCGCCGGCCGGCGGAGGCGTGTACCCCGGAATACAGGGAACTGTTGCGTGAAGAGAAAACTGGAACCTGACCGAGGCCGTCCTGCGATCCGTGCTCAAAGAGATGACAATACCCGCGACGTGCTCCGTGACGGACAGGCAGAATGGCTGCGTGCCATCGTACCCGGTGCCGGTGTGCTCAACGGATTTGAATTTCCAGCTGCCGTCTAGCTCGTTCTTCGTGGTTTCGGTGCTGTAGTAGTGCCAGTCATACCAGAGAAAATACGACCTGTTGAAATACCAGGAGTGCGTGCAGGTCTTGGTCAGCAGGCCGGTCGCGGGGTCAATGGAGGCCGGGCCGCAATAATCTTCTTTTACCTGGGACTGCATTTCGGATGTCAGCTGGAAACTGGCGTCCGGAATACAGCAGTCAACACTGCCGCCACCGCCACCGGTACCGTCATCGGGGCAAATGCTTTCTATCCACGGATCGTCGCAGCCATAGTTGCCTCCGCCACCGCCGGTTTCGTTGAAGCAATGCAGGCCGAGATATACGGATGTATGGTCCACAAGCACACCGCTAATATAGTAGTCGGTATCGAGGTACCACTCGTAGCAGGTTGCGGCGCGACTGACACCCGGACCCGGTTGCCTGCGCGCGGGTTTGCCAAGGGAATAGATCTTACCATCACGGTAGCCCAGCTTGTAACGCAGGCTGCCGGACACATTCATAAAGGTGAACAGTCCGTCGCGGTCCAGGGGCCTGCTGGCAAAAAGCTTCGGAAATGTTTCCCTGTCAAGCGGGCCCGCGGTACCGGCTGCGGGGTCGAAGCGAACGAGACTGCCCCGCTTGATGCCGCCGTCGGGATCAAGAACAAGAAGAAGCGTCAGCAGGGCATTCGGCGCAAGCCTTTTCTCCTTGAGAAACTGTTGCGTCACGGGGATAACCAGGAACCTGTCGCCCGAACCCAGCTGCTCTGTGTGGGCCGCCGTGAGGTCGAGACACTGGGTGAGAAGGTCGATGGTGGCGTTGCGGTTCGGTGTGGCATTGGCTTTTTTGGAAGCGAGCCAGGCCATGACGGTTTGAGAAGAGGCGCCTGTCGCTGCCGTTGCGCCGGCTTCGCTGCCGCTTTTTTTACACGAGGACAGGAAGATGAAGAAGAGGAGGGGAATGAAAAGTAGGGAGGGGTTGGTTTTCATGTCATTGTTTGAGGGTAAGGAAATGGATGCGGACAATTGGATGCGCATAAAACAGCAGCGCTTTCAGGGAGAACGGCTGTGGGCGAAACCTTCACATTCGGCAACCGGCACGGGATCAATTTTGCTATGAATGTCGCGCCGCACGAAACCAGTTCCGCGGGTATTTCAACAGGATTACCAGGTA
>JAQBNP010000176.1 GCA_028288515.1 Flaviaestuariibacter sp.
CGACTTCCGGTCACCTGCGAGATCCGACCTCCGGCAATGCAGGAAAGAAAACCAAGGGCGATAATGACAAAGGACCATGCTGGCACAGGGAGCGTGGCCCCCGACTGGCGATTGTAAAGCGCAATCAACGCCGGTACAAATGCCCAGAACGCATAAAGCTCCCACATATGACCGAAGTAGCCGCCCGCTGCTGCCCGGAACGCAGCGCTTTTGAACACGGTGCTCAGTGCTCCGGGATCGAACCGTACACCGTGTGACAGGGGCTTTTGTCCCGGCACTAGTACCCTCATGAGGATACCGCCAGACACAGCAAGGGCTGATGTGGCGGCGAGGACCCATCTCCACGAGATCGTACCAAGACTGGCCCGGACGAGATGCGGGAAAGCCGTTCCGAGAACCAGTGCGCCGACCAAAAAGCCGAGCGCATTTCCCATCTTACCAGGAAATTGCGTGGCGGCGATCTTCATTCCGACCGGGTAGATGCCTGCTAGGAAAAAGCCGGTCGTGAACCGCAGCATACACAGGCTAGATGTGTCGTTCGCCAGCCAAAGGACGAGCAGGTTCGAGCCGGAGGCAATAATGCTGGAAAGAAGAAAAACAGTGGAAGCTCGGAAACGATCGGCAATGCCGAAGAGAGCAAAGAGAAAAGTGCCGGCGATAAAGCCAAGCTGGATCACTGTAGTCAGCGTCGCAACGTTGGCACCTTCCGGGCCGGGCCGGATATCGGTGATGACGGCATTCACCGCAAACCACAAGGATGTCCCCGCAAACTGTGAGAACACAATGACGGGGAGGACGGCGCGGCGCGATAACATATTACTGGTGTGCGAAATCGAGATCGTAGTTGCCACGGATGCGCTCGATCGGCGGGTTGAAATACCCGTAGCGCAGTGCCGGGAATTCTTCTTTGAGGAGCTCCATCATCTGCTTCAGACCCATCACTTCGCCTGTCTCCGTGACACCGATCTTACCCAGGTACCAGTCCGGGTCGATGTTGAAGCTGCGCCATTGGATCATATTGAGGCCTGTGTCGCGAATGACCGTGCGGAGCGCCTCGTATTCGTCCACCGAGTCGGTCATGCCCGGGAACACAAAGTAATTGATGGAGGTCCAGCCGCCGTAGCCGTTCACCACCTTGAGGCTTTCAATGATGTCATTGAAGTCGTAGTTGTTCGGACGATAGTACGGCATGTAGATCTCGCGGCGGACCGAGTTGGTGCTCACGCGGATGCTGTTCAGTCCTGCTTCGCAGAGGGCTTTGACCGCATCGGGTTTCGATCCGTTCGTATTGATATTGATGCTCCCTTTTTGGGTATGGCGCCTGATCTCGAGGATCGACTGGCGGAGTGTTTCCCACATCAACAGGGGCTCACCTTCGCATCCCTGTCCGAAGCTGACGATCGGGAATGGCGCTGTTTCGAGGTGCGGTACCGTGTATTCTACGATCTCTTCGACGGTTGGTTTGAACAGGAGGCGGTCCTGCGGGGATACGATGCTTTCGTCTTCGGGCTGGAAAGAAATGCAGCCAATGCAATTCGCATTGCAAGCCGGCGATGAAGGAATGGGGCATTCCCAGCGACCGATAAAATAATTGCGCGCAGCCGGGCAATGATAAGTAAGCGCGCAGTTCTGGGCGAGGTGCTTTACCAGCCTGTTGTGCGGGTAAGCTTTCTGCAATGCCTCGACACCCTGGCTCACGAGAACCTCGTCGAAGCCGGCGCTTTCCTGGCGGATATCCTGCTCAACGCGCGTAGCCGGGACGTAGAATTTATCATCATGCCAGCCCACGGCCGTGTAGCAAAAGAGGGGCAGCGTCGGCGCATCCGGCCCTGTTTCATAGGCGGCGATATAAAAGGAGGTATGCGCAGGTGGCACAAAAGCCGCTACGGCCCAACCTTTCTGGCAAAGGCGCATCTCGCCGGTTTGTACATCGATGCCGATGCCGCGGCGCCCGACCAGCTCATACAGCTGTCCACCTTCGGGCAGCTGTATGAACTCCTCGACGGGGATGGGATAGGCGTCCCACCCACTTCGTCCCACGACGTAAAGCGAGGTGTCCTCGAAGATCGTTCCGTTGCCATCGGAATATAAGATGTAGGGCGATGTTGTCAGGCTCATACCGGTTCCTCCACAGCCGGCGTGGCTGCGATTTGTTGTTGACTATAACGATTCAGTGCGTCGAGCTGGGCATTGTCAAGCGGTGCGGCCACTTCCAGCTGAACGAATTTCTGGTCGCGGCGAAGGATTGTGGCAAAGTCTGCCCGCACGACGACGCTCTCGATCAGTGACCAGGGGATGAGGTGATCGGCAAGGGCTCCCGGCACCGTGATGCCAGTGTCGACAAGCCGCAGAGCGGCCTGGCCGAACAGGCGCTTCTCGGACACCAAAAGGAGAGCAGCTACGACAACCCAAACAGACAGGGCAATGATGGTGCCGGCGCTCGCGGTTGAATAGAGAAGCAGGGCAGCACAAGCAAAGGTAACAAGCTGCAGGACGCGGATCGGCCTGTTGTACAGGGCCCGCGCATCGACACGCTTCCTGGCAAACCCATAGGTCAGCGAGATAAGTGCCACAGCAAGCAGAAGGACGACGGGCAGGAGAGAGGCACCGGCCGACTTTTGAATCCACGTGGTGCTGACGGCAATGAGATACAGGCCTGCCACAACGTGCATCAGCGCGGAGCTTCGCCGCCGGCGATCGAGGCTTTCCAGTTTCACCGGTACATTAAGCACGATCTGCCGGATTGCTGTCCACCAATAGATTGCAAAGCTTGAAAAGCAGGCGTGCACCAACGTTTGCATCCCAACCCGATTCGCTCGTGCTGACCTCAACTAGATCGAAACCGATGATTTGCTTGCCGGCTTCCCGTACCTTATTGAACAGGTAATACATCTGCTCCGTCTCAAACCCGCCCTGGACCGGCGTTCCAGTGTTGGGACAAAGCTTTGGATCGAGGCCGTCGATATCGAAAGAGATATGAACTTTGTCGGGCAGCTGGGACACGATCTCTTCGCAAATGGCTTTCCACGTCTCACCTTCAAACTGGCGGTTGCGGATATCACGGTCGTAATAAACTTTGATGCGGTCGCTTGTGGACACCAGCTCTGTTTCGCCTTGCGAGTAGTCGCGTTTGCCCACCTGGACCAGCTTGCTGATCTCAGGAACTTCGCGCAGCGAATTGTACATGATGCTGGCGTGGGAGTAAACGAAGCCTTCGTAGGCTTCGCGCAGGTCGAAATGTGCGTCGATCTGGAGGATGCCGAAATCGCCGTGCTTCTCGGCGAGCGCTTTGTAGAAGCCCAGGGGGGTGCTGTGATCCCCGCCGAGAAGCGCCACCAGCTTGCCTTTGTCGAGAAGTGCCTTGGTTTGCTGGTAGACCCAGTTATTCATGAAGAAAGAGCCTTCATTGACTTCCTTGAGGGTCTTGCACATGAACTGGTTCTTGTCAACGATGTCGCCTTTAGAGATATAGTCGATGTAGAGCTCCGCTTCCTTTCGCAGGTAATCGCTTTTGAAAAGGATCTTGCGATCGGTTTCCCGCAGGTAGAAACCCTGCTGCCAGCCGTCGGGAACATCGGGGTCAAACAGGTCGACCTGGAGACTTGCGCGCATGATCTGCTCGGCGGCGCGCGCAGTGCCTGAGCCGAAGCTGACGGTCACCTCCCAGGGAACGGGTACGATGACGAGACGCGCTTCGTCCTCGGTGACAGGCAGTCCAAAAATATTGTTGTTCGGATTACCGACACTGTTCGGATCAAACTGGGAAAGATCAACCATAATTGGCTTATTAGAAAGCGGTGCAAGTTAAATCCCTTTGGGGTGGCGGCAAAATGGAAGAGGACAGCGTCCATTATTGTTTTGTGAAAATGGACGAACAGGCTGAAAATGCATGCCAGAGTTACCGGGCGGTCGGTGGATTTGGACTATTTTTGCGGCCAGACTGCACCGTCATGAAAAAGATCCACATTATTCTGCTTCTTTTGGTCATTGCCGGCATTGTCGGCATGTCGTTTTTTGTCAAGGACCTGACCACTTACGAGACCTTTGCGTCCGCAGGTGAGAAGACCAACAAATTCGTCGTGGTGAAGGTGCAGCTCGACAAGACCGTTCCCATTGAGTACAACCAGATTAAGGACCCGAACCGAACGGTTTTCTATGCCATTGACAAGCAGGGCAAGCGTAGCCGCGTTGTTTACAATAATTCCAAGCCAACAGATATCGAAAAGAGCGAAGGCATTGACCTCAACGGCTATATGCGGGGCGATCATTTTGAGTGTACGAAGCTGCAGATGAAATGCCCTTCGAAGTATAAGGACAATATGAAGGCCGCGGAAAAGAACCTGTCCACAGCGACGACCACGGACGGGCCCAAATACTAAAACAGAATGGAGTTTATTGGCGAGCATCTCTGGCCCGGGCGCATCGGGCATTTCTTTGTCCTTCTTTCCTTTCTCACTTCGCTGGCTGCCACCGTGTGCTATTTCTTCGGGCAGCAGAAAAGATCGGAGCCTGACCGTCGCCAGTGGCGGCAGCTCGGCCGGATCTTCTTCCTGACCGAGTCGATCTCGGTGGTGTCTATTTTCGGCGTCCTTTTCTTCATTCTTTACAATCACCTTTTTGAGTTCAAGTATGCCTGGCAGCACAGCAGCCGCTCGCTGGAAATGAAATACCTCCTGAGCTGCTTCTGGGAAGGGCAGGAAGGCAGCTTCCTTCTCTGGAGCTTCTGGCATTGCGTGCTGGGATTGTTCATCATCCGGAAAGAGAAGACCTGGGAAGCGCCGGTGATGACCATCGTGAGCTTTGCGCAGGTGATGCTGGCAACCATGATCCTTGGCCTGCCGTTCTTCGGCAACGAGATCGGATCCAACCCCTTCGTGCTTCTGCGGAACAAGCTTGATGCACCCATTTTTTCCGATCCGAGCTATTTGTCCAAACTTACGGACGGCAACGACCTCAACCCGCTCCTGCAGAACTATTGGATGGTGATCCATCCGCCTGTACTATTTCTTGGCTTTGCGTCAACCCTGATCCCCTTCTCTTACGCGATCGCCGCCCTCTGGACGCGTGATTACAAGGGATGGACA
>JAQBNP010000183.1 GCA_028288515.1 Flaviaestuariibacter sp.
GGGCACGGCTTTTACGAAGCGCACAGGCGCTTTCAGCTTACAAAACGAGCCAGTGAAGGATCGGGTAATCGTCGATCCCGTCATTGAAATTAATGAGGCCCACGCCCTTCGCATAGTAGAAGGTCAGCTGGTCACCCTGGTCCTGAAAACCGGTCCCAGCCGCATTGATCTGAACCATTGCCGTCACCTTGTAAACGTTATTGAACGTCACGCCTCCGTAGGTCGCCGTGGCAGCGGCATTGACGCACGTAAACTTGATGCGGATCACCAGCGGAATGCCCGAGGCCGTACCGGTATAGTCGTTGTTCCAGGTGGCGCCCGTTGTCAGCGTCTCCTTGAGGAACAGCATCTCGCTCGGCGTGCCGGCAGCAAAGGTGATCTGGCCGCCGCCGCTGAGATCATTCAGGTCGACATACTGGTAGAAATTATTGGTCGCCGCATCCTTGCGGTAATAAGAGGTGTCGAGACCGGTGCCGCTGTCGTCTGTTGTGATAAAACGCGTGTAGAGCTTCGTACTGAGCGTCGCCGTACCGTTGACCGTAACAATGGTTGAGTCACCGGCGGCATCGTCATAGGTCCACCAGCTGCCCTGCGTGAGCGGGAAATATGAGTTCGCGGCCGTCGATGGTGCAGGCACCACAACGGTGACATCGAAGCTGCAGGTATCGGCCGCGTTGCCCGTGCCGAACTTTACTTTCAGGTGCGTGCCCTGCGCGGCGATCGGCGTGCCGAGACCGCTCATGACGATCGTCTGGGCGCCTGGTGCGCTGACGGTCACCACCTTCTTGAAGCTGATGCCGTTAACCGTGTCCGTGGCAACCGTAAAGGTGCCGGCGGCCGCATACGTATGCTGGATCGAAACCGTATTGGTGCTGTTCAATGCAATGCCTCTCGTATACGTACCGCTGACCGTCGCGCCACAGCTGCCACTCGCGCCACCGGTGCTGCCGGCCGGCAGAACGGTGACCGCAACTGAGCAAAAGGATGAGTCATAAGTGATCGTGAAATCGTTTGTGCCGGCAGCTACCGGCTTGCCGCTTGCTTTCAGGCGGACCATCACCAGCCCCGTATCGGCGAAGGCACCGGTACCGCGGAAGGAGTAGCCGTTCTGGACATCGGAGGCAATCGTATAGCTTCCTTTCTTCGTCACATGAACGCCCACATCGATGTAGTTGCTGTCAACGACATTTGAACCGGCAACATAGGTTCCGCCGATGACTTTCGGAAGGCAATCGCCCAGCAGGTCCTGCAGGGATCCGGCGCCTGGGGCGCCACTCTCACGGCTGATTTCCTTTTGACATGCAAAAAAGCCGAACAGGAGAAAAATTCCCAGCAGGTACTGCGACAAACGCTTCATTTCGTTGAATTTTGGTACGAATCTACAATTATTTAAAAAACCGGGTGCGGGCCATGCCGCCGTTTATCCAAAACACCGGCGGCTTCCATTCAAACGCGGTCAGGAACCTGTTATTGCTCCCTTCTCGAACTGCATCTCGTAAAGCCTGGTATAAAAGCCTCCCTTCTGAAGCAATTCCTGGTGCGTCCCGCTTTCCATCACCACACCTTTGTCGAGAACCAGGATGGTGTCGGCGCGCTGAATGGTGGACAGCCTGTGCGCGATGATGATCGAGGTCCGGCCCGCGATCAGGGTCTGGATGGCATGCTCGATCAGGCCTTCGCTTTCGGTATCGATGGATGATGTGGCCTCGTCCAGCACAAGCACCGACGGATTGTAAAGAAGAGCGCGGATAAACGAGAGCAGCTGGCGCTGGCCGAGCGAAAGTGTCGCGCCGCGTTCCATCACATTATAATCATAGCCCCCGGGCAGTCGCATGATGAAATCGTGCAGGCCGATCAGGCGGGCCGCCTCTTCCACCCGTTCCCGCGGAATGGCCGGGTTGCGCAGCGTGATATTATCGAGTACCGAGCCGGAGAACAGGAAAACGTCCTGGAGCACAACGCCGATCGTCGCACGAAGCGCCTGGAGCTCCCATTCCTCGATCGGCACATCGTCCACGCGGATCGACCCCTGTTCAATCGGGTAGAGCCTGTTGAGGAGGCTGATAATGGTGGATTTCCCGCTCCCGGTATGGCCCACGATGGCCAGGGTCTGTCCCGGCTTCACCGCGAATGACACGTCTTTCAGGACCGGCGATCCTGCCACGTAGCCAAACGAAACGTGGTCGAAATCGATCTTCCCTGTTACCGTCTCTGGCTTGAAGCCACCCGTCTCCGGTGTGAAGTCCTCATTGTCCAGGACACGGAACACGCGCTCACTGGCGATGAGGCCCATCTGAAGTACGTTGAACTTGTCGGCGATGATGCGCAGCGGGCGGAACAACAGGTTGAGGCAGAGGATAAAGGCCATGATGAGGCCCGGGTCCACACGCTGCTTCGAGCCGAACCAGACGATCAGGCCGATCGAGGTGGCCAGGACGATCTCCACAACCGGGAAAAAGACGGAGTACGCGAAAATGGCCTTGATGTTGGCATCGCGGTGCTCGGCGTTGATCTTCCGGAACTTGCCGAACTCGCGGTCCTCCGCGGCAAAGGCCTGCACGATATACATGCCCGTGAGGTGCTCCTGCACGAAGGCGTTGAGGTCCGATACGGCCGAGCGTACCCGGTGAAAGGAGCGGTTGACGCTTTCCTTGAAATAATAGGTGGCGATGATCAGGATCGGGAACGGGATGAGGCAGATAAGGGTCAGCTGCCAGTCGGCCCAGAACATATAGCCGAGCACGCAGATGATCGACAGGAGGTCGGCCACGATGGGGATGAGCCCATCGGCGAAGATGTCGTTGATGCGCTCGATGTCGTCTACCGTGCGCGTGGTGAGCGTCCCGATCGGTGTCTTGTCGAACTGGCGCAGGTTGAGGTTGAGGACCTTCTGGTAGGTGGTCACCCGCATGTCCCGCACGACCGCCTGTCCGAGCCAGGAAGTGATATAGGAGAAATAAAAGCGAAAGGCGGTTTCAACAAGGAGAAACCCGATCTGGATAAGAGTGATCCAGATGATCCAGTCGTGCTGCCGCCCGGCGATCTTCCGGTCGATCGTCCACTGGATGAGCATGGGCCGAACCGGGGTAAAGAGCGCCAGGAGGATGGTCAGGCCTATGGAGAGGTAGAACCGGCGCCG
>JAQBNP010000194.1 GCA_028288515.1 Flaviaestuariibacter sp.
GCTACATTACCGTCAAGAACAAAAAGAACAATCCTGAGCGCCTGGAGCTGAAGAAATTCAACGCCAACCTCAAGAAGGTGACTGTTCATAAAGAAATTAAATAATTCGGCCCCGCCGTTTAAAATTCAATCATCATGGCAAAAGTAGCATCCAAGAACGCCAAAGTAAAAGATACGAAGGCCGCCGCTGAAGCAAAAAACTGGAGCAAAGTGATCAAAGCGATCCGCAGCCCCAAGACCGGCGCGTATACTTTCAAGGAGCAGATCGTTCACAAAGACCTCGTGAAGGACTTCCTGGCGCAAAAATAAGTTTCAAGGGTTATAAATTTTCTGACAGAGCTGTCTCCGACCGGGGCAGCTTTTGTTATTTGGAGCTCGTTCGACGCTCAGGGAATGACCAGCCAACTGTCCGCCCTTTGGATTATTTTTGAGACTCAAATCCGGATCATGGAACGATTGCTCCCCGATGCAACGCTGGTGCTCTTCTCGTTGGTTCTTCCCCTGGCCGCCTTCCTGGTCGGCCTGGTGATCTTCCTCCGCCAGAAGCCCGTCAAAAGCGTCGACAGGATCGGCTGGCTTCTCGTCATGTTTTTCATACCATACCTGGGACCGCTTCTTTATCTTGCCGTCGGCAGAAGGAAGCAGGCTTCCCACATCAAAACAACAAATGGGATTTTTCAATAAGCTGTTCGGAAAGAAAGAAAAAGAAAGCCTGGACGAAGGGCTCGAAAAGACCAAGGATACCTTCTTTTCCAAGATGACCAAGGCCATCGCCGGGAAGAGCACCGTCGACGAAGAAGTGCTCGACAACCTCGAAGAAGCCCTCGTGACCGCCGATGTAGGCATTGAGACCACTGTTGCCATCATCGACCGGATCGAGCAGCGTGTCGCCCGGGATAAATACCTGAATACAAGCGAATTAAACAGGATACTGCAAGAAGAGATCAAGGAAATGCTCGTCGGCGGCTCTTCTTATGATTTTACTTCCGACTTTCCTCATAAACCCTATGTAATTCTTGTTGTTGGAGTGAACGGCGTGGGGAAAACAACCACCATTGGGAAGCTCGCCTATAACTTCAAGCAGGCCGGCAAATCGGTTCTTCTCGGCGCTGCCGATACATTTCGCGCCGCGGCTGTCGACCAGCTCACGATCTGGTCGGAGCGCACTGGCGTGCCCATCGTCAAGCAGGCAATGGGCTCCGACCCGGCGGCGGTCGCTTTCGATACCGTCCAGAGCGCCGTGTCACGGGGCACCGATGTCGTCCTCATTGACACGGCGGGCCGGCTTCACAATAAAGCCCACCTGATGGATGAGCTCAGTAAGATCAAGCGCAGTGTCCAGAAATTCATTCCCAACGCTCCCCACGAAGTGCTCCTCGTCCTCGACGGCTCTACCGGGCAGAACGCCCTCGAGCAGGCCAGGCACTTCACAGCCGCAACGGATGTTACGGCGCTGGCCATCACCAAACTCGATGGCACCGCGAAAGGCGGTGTCGTGCTGGCCATCGCCAACCAGTTCAAGATCCCGGTAAAGTTTATTGGCGTCGGGGAGAAAATGGAAGACCTCCTCATTTTTGACAAGCACGAGTTTGTTGACAGCCTGTTCAGCCTGAAGGACTAAGATCATCGCCGGCGGCGCCGGGTGACGAGGGCTAGGAAGCACAACCCGAGCACCGAGGCAATGACGGAAGCTACGAGGACGGCTAGTTTTGAGAATTGAATGAAGCCAGGATCGGAAAAGGCCAGGTTGGCAATGAAGATCGACATCGTAAAGCCAATGCCACCGAGAAGCGCTGCGCCCGCAAGCTGCTTCCAACTCACCCCCGACGGCAGCCGACCGGCTCCCAGCATCACCAGCAGGCCGCAAAACAGCAGAATGCCCACCGGCTTTCCGATGACCAGTCCTGCTACAATTCCGAGCGAGTGGGGGCTTCCGAGGTTATAATACCAATGATCGTTCAGCACGATGCCGGTGTTTGCCAGCGCAAAAACGGGGAGCACGATGAAGGCCACGGGCTTGTGCAGCCAGTGCTGCAAGCGGTATGATGGATTGGCATCGTCGTGCCGACGGAAGGGGATGGCAAAAGCAAGCAGAACCCCGGCCAGGGTGGGATGGACGCCTGACCGCATCATGCAATACCAGAGAAGGACGCCGGGAAGGAAAAAATAGATCAGCCTGTTGACCTGCAGGCGGTTGAGAAGAAGAAGGAGGCCGAAAATGCCGGCAGCGGCGCCCAGCCAGCCCCAGGCAATGCCGCTATTGTAAAAAAGGGCGATCACGAAGATGGCGCCCAGGTCGTCGATGATGGCGAGGGCGGTCAGGAACACGCGCAAAGAGTGCGGCACACGCCGGCCCAGCAGCGACAGCATGCCAAGCGCAAAAGCAATGTCGGTCGCCATCGGGATCCCATAACCGCTTGCCGTAGCGGTCTGGTGGTTGAACCACCAGTAGACCGCCGCCGGTACGACCATCCCGCCGAGCGCGCCCGCCACTGGGAGCCCCGCGGCCCTCACATCATGCAACTCGCCCACATAGATCTCCCGCTCGATCTCCAGGCCGACAAGGAGGAAGAACACCGCCATCAGCCCGTCGTTGATCCATTGCTCGATGCTTAAATCAAGACCCGGCAGGCCTGCTTTCATGTGCCAGATCTGTAAATAAGCAGGCCCACAGCTGCTGTTCGCAATGAAAAGGGAAAGCACAGTGCATCCAAGGAGGACAAGGCCACCCGCTTTTTCGCTGTTGGTAAAATCGCGGAAGAGGTTTGAGAAACGCATGGCCGTGTAGCAGCAAACTTATTTAGAATTTCATAAACAGGCGCCACTGCTATTAAGGGCTACCTTTGGCGCTCTCCATGAAAGCAAAAACACTCAAACGGGACAAGGTCAATATCATCACGCTCGGCTGCAGCAAGAATATGGTGGATAGCGAGATCCTCAGCGGCCAGCTCCAGGCGGCTGATGTGGATGTCGTGCACGAAAGCGGTCGCAAGGATCACAATATCGTGATCGTCAATACCTGTGGCTTTATTGACAAGGCAAAGGAAGAAAGCATTAATACAATCCTCGACCAGGTAAGCCTCAAGCAAAAAGGTCGACTCGACAAGGTCTATGTGACGGGGTGCCTCAGCCAGCGCTACCGTGAAGACCTTGAGCAAAGTATTCCCGAAGTTGATGCCTGGTTCGGAACAATGGAGATGCCGCTGATCCTGAAACGTTTCGAGGCGGACTACAAAGCCGAGCTCATCGGCGAGAGGCTGTTGGCGACGCCGCAGCATTATGCATACATGAAGATCGCCGAAGGCTGCAACCGGACCTGCTCATTTTGCGCCATCCCGCTCATGCGCGGCGCGCACCTGAGCCGGCCTGTGCAAGAATTGGTTCGTGAAGCAGAAGCCCTTGCGCGCCGCGGTGTGAAGGAGATCATGCTCATCGCGCAGGAGCTGACCTATTACGGACTCGACCTGTATAAAAAACGCATGCTTCCCGACCTCCTTCGCCGACTCAGCGACGTACCGGGCATCGAATGGATCCGGCTTCATTATGCCTACCCGCATAAGTTTCCCATGGAAATCCTCGATGCGATGAAGGAGCGGGAGAATATCTGCAACTATCTCGATATGCCACTTCAACATGCGGCCGACAGGATGCTGAAGGCCATGCGCCGCAATATTACCCGCGTTGAGATGGAAGACCTTCTCCAGCGCATCCGCGAAACCGTTCCAGGTATTTGCCTGCGCACAACACTCATTGCGGGCTTCCCGGGTGAGACCGAAGACGACGTCGAGGAGCTGAAAGGATTCCTGGAGCGCCAGCGTCTTGACCGGGTGGGCATCTTTACCTATTCACACGAAGAAAACACATCGGCCTACGACCTGGTTGACGACGTTCCCGCTGAAGAAAAGCAGCGCCGTGCGGAGGATATCATGTCGGTCCAGCAGGAGATCTCCCTCGAGAAAAACCAGGAAAAAGTGGGCAAGACATTCAAGGTGCTGATCGACAAGAAAGAGGCGGGACGCTACTTGGGCCGCACTGAATTCGATTCGGTTGAGGTGGACAACGAGGTGGTCATCAGCGGCGCGAAAAAGCTGGCCATCGGCTCCTTTGCTCAGGTCAGGATCACCCGTGCCTACGATTACGACCTGGAAGGCGAAGTGATCTGACCTCCGGCAACGTGCACTGTAGAAATCATCCGCCGTTTCCATCCGGTACTGCGCAGCCGCACACCGGGCGGCTTTTTCAATTCATGTACCGCTGCTCATTCAGGTTGGCCGCTGAACCCCTGGTTTCATTTCGAGCGCAGATCTGCTATATTTCCTCAATCGTCATTATTCGCATTCGAAAGTTGCCAATTTTGCAGCATGCATTCTTCTCCCGTCATGTACCGATCGCTTCGTGTTACGGACGCGTACGAGGAAACGCCCGGCTTCCGCATCATCCGTTTCGGCGACGGCCATGGCATTTCTTATGAGCCCGGTCAATACCTGACCCTTGTCCGAATTGAGGCCGGAGAGGAAGTCAGACGTTCATATTCCATTCTCTCCCTCCCTAGCGAAGGTGAAAGTCTGGCGATCGGCGTGAAGCGCGTGGCCAACGGCCTCTTTTCGAGGTGGCTCGTTGATACTGTAACCATCGGCGACGAGGTGACCACAACAGGAGCTGCCGGCTTTTTCACGCTGCCGGAGAAGGTCCATGACGGTGAATCGCTTGTGTTTTTTGCTGCCGGCTCGGGCATTACGCCGGTGTATGCGCTGGTTCGGCGGGCGCTGGCTTGTTTTCCTGAGGCACTTGTTGTGCTTGCTTATAGCAGCCCGTCGGCAGAACAAACGCCCTTCCTTTCCGAGCTGGCCCTACTCGCCAAACAGTATTTAAATCGGATCCGCATCGATCATTTCTTCAGTAATGAACGTGATCTTTCCCGCGCGCGCCTGCACCGCGAAGAGATCCGGCGCTACGCCTCACGATACGGCAGCCGGTCATGGTATTTTGCGTGCGGCCCGGAATCCTACCTGCGTCTCTGCACGTACACCCTGCAGGAAAGCGGTGTGGCCCGGGACCGGATCAGGAGGGAGAATTTTGGCGTGGAAGGTTTGAAGCAACCGGTTGCACTGCCACCGGATAAAGAGGACAGGATCGTAATGATCAGGTGGAACGGCGAGGAGAGGAGCGTCCTGGTTCGGTACCCGGAATCCATCTTACGGGCATGTAAAAAGGCAGGGATCAACCTGCCTTACAGCTGCGAGGCGGGGCGTTGCGGCCAATGCGTGGCCCGGTGCACCCGGGGCAAAGTTTGGCTCGCCGCGAACGAAGTGCTCACGGACACCGAGCTCGAAAAAGGGCTGGTGCTCACCTGCGTTGGTCACCCGGCAGGTGGGCCCGTTACCCTCGAGACCGGGACCGCTTAGGCGCGGTCCGCGATCAGGATCGTAAAGCTTTCGTTCTCTTCCATCGCCCACTGCTTCAACAGCTTGCTGTTCGTGGGTTCGTAGATGTCTTTCTTATCCTGGTCGGTGGGAAGTTCCTTCATTGGAACCAAAACCATGATATGCGGCTCGATGTAATCGAAGTGCTTATCCATGGTAAAGCCTTTCACCTGTACGTATTTGTAACCCTCGGCTTCCATCTTTTGAAGACCTTTAATGGTTAACGGTGTAGATGCCTGCCCTTCACTGATGCCTTTTCTCATTATGTGTATTCCTTTTTATTTTCTTAGATTAAAACAAAAAAAGAGCGGTTAAGTTGTGCGATGAGACGTGGATTTGTCGTAATAAAATGCAAATGTCCATCTTATTTTCCCAATGGCAAAACTCTATTGAAGTTTAGACGCTGAGTAGACATAAACCCTTACCCTGAAATGGGCCATTTGGCGATGGGAAAAGGGTGCTGCATGTCAACAAAAAACAAGCGCGTTCATTTCGGCGGAAGGTACTGTATTCGACCTGAATAGAACCATAATTTTTCAAAGCGTTGTTGAGTTCCCGCGCCCGGATTTTGCATATTGACAACCATGATTCAACGCGTCATTCCATCGACCGGCGAAGCGATCCCGGCCATTGGTCTGGGTGCCTGGCAAACCTTCGACCTTGCTCCGGATGCCCCCCGGGCAGACGTTTCAGCCGTGCTCGATACCTGTCTACGTCACGGCTGCCGCCTGATCGATTGCTCTCCGATGTATGGTCGCGCCGAGGAGGTGGTCGGGGAGATTGCAAAAGGAAGCAACGACTTCTTCTATGCCACCAAGGTGTGGACGACCGGCCGGGAAGCCGGCATCCGGCAGATGACAGATTCACTTCGGAAAATGAGACGGACCGTGATCGACCTCATGCAGATCCACAACCTGGTGGATTGGCGGACACACCTGGCCACCCTGCGGCGCTGGAAGGAAGAGGGCCGCGTCCGCTATATCGGTATCACGCATTATACAGATGGCATGCACGAAGAGCTCGAGCGCCTGCTGCGTGCCGAGCCGGTCGACTTCGTACAGGTTAACTATTCCATTACCGACCGTCATGCCGAAAAGCGCCTGCTACCTGCCGCAGCCGATCTGGGAGTAGCAACCCTGATCAACCGGCCGTTCGGTGAAGGGAGGCTGTTCCAAAAGGTGGCGGGCCGCCCCCTGCCGCCGCTTGCCTCGACGCTCGGCATCACTTCCTGGAGCGCCTTGTTCCTCGCGTTCGTTCTTTCAAACCCAGCCGTCACCTGCGTCATTCCAGCCACTTCAAACCCGGCGCATGCCGCGGCGAACCTGGCGGCCGGGTCCACACAGCTTCCAGACGCAGCGGCTAGAGAGGAGATGGCTGCCACCCTTGCGCGCTGATGACAGGTCGTAGATCTACGCAAAAAATCGGGAAAAAATGCGCTTGCACAGCATGTTGCGCTATTCTATTTTTACATCATCCAATCACCAAATTCAATTGCTATGAAAACAGAACAGGATCTTGAATTGCTTGGCTTTACATATTACGAGCCTGCAATGAACGAACATCGAAACATCCGGAAGGACTATAATACTGCCACGTTATTGTTCTTCACGCTCGTTGGTCTCTTTGGGATCAGCCTTGCGATGATCCTTGTCTTCAACGACCAGGTTCTCCACTAATTGTAAACGCTCTCTTTGCTCGCATGTTGGCCTGTACCTTCTGGTACGGGCTTTTTGCCTTGATCGCCTTCCCGGCATGGTCTGGCTCATGACAACCGGGGCTACCCGGTCCAATGTCACGCAAGCCATTGTTGCGGTCCCGCCCGGCGCTGCTGCCGATCCAATTGTATCCTGTCTCACATTTGCTTCAAAGAATACCGATGAAGTTTCCCGACGCCACATCCGCCGAGATCGACCAGGCAATGCTCTCTGCCGCTGAAGCCTTTACAGTTTTCCGCAAAAATAACCTGCGCGAGCGAGCAGTCTACCTTCGCACCATTGCCGCGCACCTTGACCGGAGAAAGGATGTCCTGATCGAGACGGCGCACCGCGAAACCCACCTGGATAAAGACCGGCTGGATGTAGAATGGACCCGCACGCTGTTTCAATTGAGAAGCTATGCGGATGCGTGCGAGCAGGGCGCATGGCTTGATATCCGCATCGATACGGCCGTCAACCAAGAGCCACGCCAGCCAGACCTCCGAAAGATGCTGGTGCCGCTCGGTCCAGTCGTCGTCTTTGGCGCTTCCAACTTCCCGTTTGCTTATTCGACAGCGGGTGGAGATACAGCCTGCGCCCTCGCCGCCGGCTGCCCCGTGATCCTGAAAGCGCACCCGGCGCATGCCGAAACATCAGAAGGCGTCGCTGAGGCCGTCCGCACGGCGGCCGCCGAATGTGGGTTGCCTGAAGGGATCTTCACTCATCTCCACGGGGCTTCGTTCGATGTTGGCAAAGTGCTCGTCGAACATTCACTGACAGCTGCCGTTGGATTCACGGGCTCGCTGGAAGGCGGCCGCGCGCTCGCCGATCTGGCTGCGGCACGGGAAAGGCCGATCCCCGTTTTTGCGGAGATGGGAAGCATCAACCCGGTATTTCTTTTGCCCACCGAGCTTGCGCGAAACACCGGAGCGCTGGCAGAAAAGCTTGCCATTTCCATCACCCAAAGTGCCGGGCAATTCTGTACAAATCCCGGGGTTCTGGTTGCGATCGAAGGACCGGCCCTGGAGTCGTTTCGCGAGGCGCTCGCCTTCCGGATCGCTGGTGTTGCCCCAGCGGAAATGCTGCATCCCGGCATCGCCAAAAACTTCCAGCACCGGCGCGCGGACGTCCTGGAACGAGAGGGCGTATCGGTTGTCGGCACCTTGTCATGCCCGGTGGGCCGCAATGAAAGCATCCCGACGCTGGCGGAGGTCGCGGCTGATAAATTCCTGGCTGACAAGAGCCTTCGGGGTGAGGTCTTCGGACCATTTTCCCTGCTTGTTCGCTGCCGCGATGCGGCGCAGATGCAGGCCGTGGCGGAATCACTGGACGGGCAGCTGACCTGTACCCTCATTGCCACGCCCGACGAAGCCGGTGCCCAGCCCGCGCTTCTCGATGCCTTGCAACGTTCGTGTGGACGCTTCATCTTCAATGGTGTGCCAACCGGCGTCCGCGTGGCGTTGGCGATGCATCACGGGGGGCCATACCCGGCCACAACCGACAGCCGGTTCACCGCAGTTGGCGCCGATGGAATCCGCCGGTTCGCTCGTCCGGTGTGCTACCAGGATTTTCCGGAATCACTGCTGCCGCCGGAGCTTGCCGACGCAAACGCCCTCGGTCTTTGGCGAACGATCAATGGACAGCTCACACAGGAAGCCACCAGTCCTGAATGAAACAGGATCGAATCAACACTTGTCTTTACTTTTATCGCATGTTTGCCGCCGCGCACATTTCCTACGACGAGACAAATGCATTTTCCAGGATTGTGCTCGATTACCTGGGTCAATCCGAAGAGCTGAGACCGTTTTACCGTCAGGAACCAACGGCGGCCGGCCTGCTCCGGGCGCTTGCCGCGCGCAGGCAGCAGCCGGTCGACAGGTCCGCGCTGGTGGCGGTTTTGCAGGATCAATACCGCTCCGTGGACGCACCGGCTGTCCATCGAAATATCGACGCTCTTTCCGACCCTGGCACGTTCACCGTCTGCACGGCTCACCAGCCAAACCTCGCCACCGGGCCCCTGTACGTTGTTTATAAGATCCTTCATGCGGTGCGCCTCGCAATGGAAATGAACGATCTGTCTCCCGATCACAAGTTCGTCCCTGTGTACTTTATGGGCTCGGAAGACGCCGACCTCGCAGAGCTGAATCACTTTACGGTTGACGGCAAGCGGTATGAATGGAAGACCGGCCAGACAGGAGCGGTCGGCCGCATGGTCGTTGACAGTGCCCTCACGGGCCTTTTCGATGAGCTCGGGCGCCAACTGGGCGTCGAAGCGCATGGCGGCGAGATCGTCGATCTCCTTCGGCAGCATTACAAACCCGGCCAGACGATCCAACAGGCAATGTTCGGCTTCGTCAATGCACTGTTCGGGCACCTCGGCGTGATCGTGCTGATCGCTGACGATCCGCGCCTCAAGAAACAAATGCAAGCGGTCTTCCAGGACGATCTTTTCACACAGCGGCCATCGTCGGTGGTGACGGATACCTGCCGCAGGCTCGACCCTCTTTACAAAGTGCAGGCCCACCCGCGCGAGATCAACCTGTTCTATTTAAAAGACGATATCCGCGAGCGGATCGAGCGAAAAGGAAACGGCTTTTGCGTTTGCCACACCGATCTATTTTTCAGCGAAGATGAGATCAGGGCCGAGCTGGATTCACACCCCGAACGGTTTAGTCCCAACGTTATCCTGCGCGGCCTCTTCCAGGAGACCATCCTGCCAAACATCGCTTTCATCGGGGGCGGTGGGGAACTTGCGTACTGGATGCAGCTCGCTGACCTGTTCGACGCCTACTCCATTCCGTTCCCGGCGCTGATCCTG